>JBNJDR010000024.1:0-25818 GCA_051745085.1 Bacillota bacterium
CCTTTATATATCTTTTTGATTTCAGCAAAGGCCTCTCGACTGATATCCGCCCGGCGGATTCCCACCACATTGATGCTCTCAACTTCAGCGGGGCAGCCGTCAGCCAGCAAAAAAGGTGGGACAGACCCCTGGATATGCGCACAGGCCCCGATCATGGCCAATCTGCCCACCCGGGCTTGAGGTGGAATCAAGGCCAGACCGGCAATAAATGCCCTCTCTCCTATTTCCGCCCCTTCGCTGATGATGGTGCTGTTGGCGATGGTTATGTTCGAGCTCAACCGAGCTCCGGCCAGAATCTGGATGTAGGCCATCAGAAAATTATCGTTCCCGATTTCTGTCGGTTTTACCTCGTTCATCCCGGTTTCGGCGAAAGCTCCATAAATAACGGCATACTCCCGGATGATATTATTATCTCCAATGATCAAGGCCGGTTCAGCGGCTTTCCCCTGGAGCTGGCGCCTGCGGCTGGCATAAGCCGCCGCCTGACCCAGAAGAGCGCCGCTGCTTATCCGATTGGAATCGCCGATCAAGGTCGGACCGCTTATCTCTACATGGGCTCCGATCTCACAATCAGACCCTATTACCACCCCGGGCCCGATCTTACTAAAAGGACCGATCGTCGTGCCGGCCCCTATCTGCGCCTGAGCTGAAACTTCAGCCCTTTTATCAATTATAACATTTTTAGCTTCCATATTTAATCCTCCTGGGGACGGGAAGCAAAAGTCAGTTCGGCTTCTGCCGCCACCTCATCTTTAACATAGGCTGCTGCCTTGATCTTACTCAGAGACTTCCTCATCCTCATTATATCACATTCTATGATCAAGGTATCTCCCGGCACCACCGGCCGCCGAAATTTAGCCTCTTTAATAGCTGCGAAGTAAGAGATATCACCTATCTCCGCCGAACCGCTCTCATATAATAATACGCCCCCGGCCTGGGCCATCGCTTCAATGATCAGAACCCCCGGCATGATGGGATGGCCAGGAAAGTGGCCCTGAAAAAATTCTTCGTTGATGGTTACATTCTTTAAAGCTGTAATGCTTTTGCCCTTTTCTATATCCAGGATCCTATCGATCAATAATAGCGGATAGCGGTGGGGTAAAAATTCCTGGATTTTTTCTATATCAAACTCCATTACTAAAACCTCCCCGTCTTGGTCTACAGTTAATCGTAAATTTATGATCAAATTATTCGCTCTGGATTAATGCTGCTAGCTTTCTAGCCAGTTTTTGGTTGAGCGTGTGCCCGCTCTTAATAGCTATGAACCGAGCCAGCACCGGACCGGCCAGATAAAGATCCCCGATCAGATCTATTAATTTATGGGCGGCTGCTTCATTGGGTATCCGCAGGGGCTTATCGGGGCCGGTTTCACCGAATATGACAGCATTTTCAACGGTGCCCCCCCGGGCTAATCCTGCCTGCTGCAGTCCCTCTATTTCGGCAGCCAGAACAAAGGTCCTGGCTGCAAAAATTTCTTCCAGATTGCCGCTGGAAAGATCACATTCAGCCCGGTCTATCCCCGGCGGTTTAACCCCGTAATCCAAAAAATATTCGAACCGGGTGCGATAAGGTGGTTCAGTTTTACTTACCGGCAGACAGAACAATTGGGCTCCATCGCCCCCAACAGCCACCGGTTTCTTCAACAAATACTGCTGCCGCTCCTGCTCCTGCTCCTCCTGGCCGCCCTGCCGAAGCAGATTAAAGTACTGCCGGGCACTCCCATCACAGGCCGGCAGTTCGGGACCGGAAATTTCGACCAGCATGTTATCATAGGCCAAACCGGCCGCTGCCGCCAAAAAATGTTCCACGGTCTGGACCAGAACCTGGCCGTTCTGGCCCAGTGAAGTAGACCGCTGGCCGCTAACCAGGCAGGCAGCTTCGGCCGGTATCCGGGGCTGGCGGTCTAAATCCAGCCGCTGAAAGATTATCCCCTGGCCGACCCCGGCCGGTTTTACCGTCAACCGGCAGGGTCTGCCTGTATGCAGGCCGATCCCGTCCAGGCTGACCTTATTTTTAATTGTAGTTTCTTTGCCCTGACTGATCAACATCTGCATCCTGCCTTTCTTTAAGACTGACTAAAATAAGCGAGCCAGCAGATTATTCAAGAAGTTATACCACTTATTTCTCCAGATGATCAGATTGATCCCGATGAAAGCAAAAACTGCGTTAGGCAGCCAGGCCGCCACCAGCGGCGGTAGGACACCATTTCGGCCCAGAGAACGGGAAAAAGAAACCAGTAAGTAGTAAAAGAATATGATTATAACGGTTAAGGCCAGGGAAAGAGCTCTGCTCTCCCTATTACCCAGGCTTAAAGGCATTCCGATTAAGATGAATATGAGCGAAGTCAGCGGTAGAGCCAACTTCATATGGTAATCAACCAGAAGACGGCTAACATCGATCCCGCTTCGGCGGAAAAGCTCGATCTCCCTCCGCAACTCCGCTCGACTCATTTCCGCCGGAGTTCGCTGCCGGGCTAAAAACCTTTCCATATCTTCTTTCATCTTTATCCTCATATCATCGAACCCGGCCCCCAGTTCCAGGCGTCCTTCGTCATCATAACTATGCACATGGCCGGACTGTAAAACCCAATCAGCCCCATCCACCCTGCCTTTCACTGCTGTAATTACTTCAGGAAACTCATCCGACTCATCCTGATCAAAAATAACCACTTTAGATAGTTCTAAATTTTCTTCGTCATAACCGCCTACATAAAAGATGCGGCCTTCCGGGCCTTCAAAAAACACATTTTCCCGGACATCAGGCATAACATCATGAAGCATGGAGCGGCGGATGATATTGCGGGCCTGGTGATTGGTCCAGGGTACTACCTGCTCATTAATCACAAAGGTAAGGGAGCTGACCAAAACTCCAAAAACCACCAGAGGAATAGCTAAGCGGTAGAGGCTGTATCCTCCCATCCTTAAGGCAGCAAATTCATTTTCTCGGGTCAACCGGCCCAGGCCGGACATCACGGCAAAAAGCACCGCCATAGGGAAAGACTGCACGAAAATTTCCGGCAGTTGATACAACAGGAGCCGGGCTACCTGGCCGATCGGAACCTCCTGCACGATAATTAGATCCGCTACTTCATAAAGAAAATTACTGAGCATAACTATCCCGATCACCATAACCCCGGCGATATAGGGGCGTGCCATCTCTTTAAAAATATACCTATCGATAATTGCCGGTTTTAACATTCCTTGCATCCCACCCCCTCTCAGTAATTAGATAAACCTACAGGTCAAGTTCGATCTCTACATCGCCTTCAGCGGTAAAGATGTCACCTTCACTTAAATCTAAACGTGCTGTGTCACTGGTTATAGTATCGCCATCTTCCTCGGTGATCTCCACCCCGGACCGAAAGTTAAACACCTCTTCTTCTTCACTAAAACTGCCGGCCCCGGCTTTAATCTTCCGGTTCGGCTGATTAATTTCTAAAGGTTCCTCCAACTCAAAACCTCCTGTTTCTGAATCATAGACCAGTTTAGAACTGGTTAATTCCAGGGGTTCATCATCCTCTTCCCGTTGATAGTTCAAGTAAACTTCCTCGGTAAAGACCAACTCATCCTCATCCAGATAAATTGTTAGATTTTTTGAATTTATATGCCCCCGTTCAAATAAAACCTCGATATTCTCATACAGATGAGCGATGGAGTTGGGCCGATCTATTTCTCCTCTTTCCGAGGTGATTTCGTAATCCTTCCAGAATATCGTGACGCCCTGGCTTAACTCGATCAAGTCTTCCTGATAATCCAGCCGCCCTGAGCGGATCTGCACCGATGCCGAGGCAGGAGAAGCTGCTCCTGCCAAAAATATAGCCGCGAGAACCGCAACCAGAGTCAGCTTCTTGAATATTTTAAGACTTTTTAGGATGTTCTTTTGCATAAAATCTCCTCCTGTCGGTCTAGCTTATTGAGATTAAAAGGAAAAGTGGACCCCTGCTTTGACACCGCTCATATCTAAAATTGCCAGTTCTGCTGCCAATTCCTGAGTTATATTCATCCGACCGCCAAAGTTAAAGGCTCCATCGATGTACTCTACCATAAGTCGGGTCCGGGGAAGGGCAAATCCCTCTGTTCCTTCTTCGTCGACGATCTCAACCTGATAAGGATTGAGAACAGTATCGGCACCTACAAAAAGCCCGCCCATGCTTCTATCAGAAAACCCGAAGTGCACCCGGGTATTGGGAACGATAGTTTTGCTGCCGACTATATAGAGAGACCGACTTCTAATCCCAATAGAAATCTCTGGCCGCCCTTCTTCTTCGGTTAATAATCTGGTTTTAAGTAAAACCCCTAACTCAGGAGAACTGCTTCTCTCCCAAACATCGCCTCCGATTTCTACAAAGTTTTCTAATTTAAACAATCCATAAATTCGGGTCCGGCTGCCGATCCTTTCAGCTCCGATCGAACCCTGGCCGGGGATGATCCCTGCCGTTGGGGTGGTGATCAGATCGCTGGGGCTCGCATCTGCCGGCTGCATAAAAGCCAATATCGCTACAACTATTAAAAAAATTATTGCTATCTTACTTAATATATTCATCATCAATTATTCCTCCTGTTTTGATATTTCAGCTTTAAGGTCTGATATATCTTCCTGTAATTGAGCCAGTTCAGTCTGCATCCGCTGAATCCGGCGCAGTCTGGCTTCCTGTTTCAAATAACTCTTATGATCTCGAGCGGGGATCCCTGAATAAAAACCAGCTTCCTTAATATCTTTACTAACTTTGGCTTTACCCGTAACGGTAACTTTATCAGCGATATTCACGTGATCTTCTACCCCGACCTGACCGGCCAGAGTAACCCGCTGGCCCAGGTTAGAGCTGCCGCCTATCCCGGTCTGCCCAACTATTATTGCTGCCGGTCCGACCCTGACATTATGACCTATCTGAATCAAATTATCTAATTTACTACCAGCACCGATAACAGTGCTGCCTTCTACGGCCCGATCAACGGCAGTTAAGGCTCCGATCTCGACATCATCTTCCACAACCACGTTGCCCTGGTGGGGGATCTTATAATGTTGATATTCATCACTTACATAGCCAAACCCATCACCACCGAGCACCGTCCCAGCCTGAATCTCAACTCTATCGCCGATGACCGTATCGGCCATAGCTTTAACTCCCGGGTGGAGAAGAACGTCTTCGCCTATCTGACAGTTTTCCCCGATAAGCACCCCGGGAGCCAGCCTTGTCCTGGCCCCAATCTTCGTGCCAGCACCGATAATCACACCTGGATGAATCGAGACATCATCTCCCAGCTCTACCTCCGCCCCAATAAGCGCGGAATCAGACTGCCCCGGCTGGTGATAGCGGTGGTCAGGAAATAACCTGGCTATCCGGGCGTAAACAAGTTTAGGGTCGGAGACCAGGAGAGCCGAAAGTTCGGGCCGGTAAAGATCTTCTTCCAGCAAAATTAAACCCGCTTGACCAGCGGCAGCTTCCAAAAAAACACTGCTTGTGGCGTAAGTCAGCTCGCTGGAGCCAGCTGATGCGGCCCCCCTTACCCCGAATATCTCCAGTTCCGGATCGGCCTGAAGCTTACCTCCAACTAGTTCAGCCAGTTCACCTGCCTTATAGGACGTCCGTTTAGTCGTCATCCTCCTGTTCACCCTCCCCATCACTGGCATCGCCCTGTATATCCTCCTCATCAGCCCTGTGATTCTCATCGAGATAACTTATTACCTGATCAGTAATGTCTACCCCCCCTGTAATTACAGGGTCGGCATCTACCACCAACCAGAGCTCATATTCTTCTATAGCTTCGTCGATAGCTTCTTCTATCAACTGGAAAAGCTGACGGGCAAACTCCTCCTGACTAAAGAGATACTGATGATAAATTTGTTCCTGCTCAAAGCTCTCCTGCCCTTCACCCTCTCCAGCAGAGTTATACATATTCTCCAGTTCCTCTCCCCGCTGATCAAGTTCTACCTGGTACTGCTCAACAACCTCGCTTTCCTGCTGTAAACGAGATAAGTCTAAAAAACCTATCGCTGGCACTGGTTCAGGTTCCGGTTCTGGTTCTGGTTCAGCAGACCATACTTCCAGGTATTGATACGTCAAAAGTACAGAAGCAAAACTGACTATAATTAATGAAAATATGATGAGAGCAAGTTGACGTCTCTCGCTACCTTTACTAAAATACTCTTTTAAATCTTTCATCTAACTATTCCAACTCCCTGCGAAAATATTGAAAGTTATCTGCCAGCCAGTCGATCTCATTTGACCTGGCCTGAAGATAATCCTGATAATCCTCTTCGACCTCAACCGCTAACTCTTCAGCTAACTCTTCTAATTCCTGATTTAGTTGCGCTTCTTTTTGAGTTATATCCTGTTCAGCCTGCTCTATTCTTGCCTGTTGGAAAGCAATGAACTCCTCCTGGAGTTCTCGGGCCTCCTGAGCTACTTCCTGGTTAAGTCGAGTTTCGACCTCTTCCCGGCGGCGAGCAACTTCCGCTTCCACCTGGCTCTCTATTTGATCAAGTCTGGCCTTCAACTGTATTTCCCGGGTGGGAGCTAACTCTAAAGCTCGCAACTTCACGCGTAAATTTAATAATTCAGCTCTATATTCAGAGAGCAGCTGACTGCGTAAATCCTGAATGAGTTCTACCTCCTCTGCAGTTAAGCCCTGCTCTAGTTCTTTCAATCGATCGTTAACTTCCTGCTGGCGGGCATTAATTTCTTCCTGAGCCTGCTGATAAGAACCACGAGCATACTGCTGCAGTTCCTGATCCTGTTCCTGCCTAACCAGGTCAAGTTCTTGCTCTCGCTGTTCCTGCCAGAAACGGTGATAGTTGTCGGCTAGAGCCTGCATCCTATTTTCCAGACGAAAATAGGCATGAGACTGGTTCAACTGCAGCGTCTCTTCCGCCGCTGCCAGGATTTCTTCTGTTTCTCGCTGCTCTTGTTCCAACTCATTCTGGTACTGGTTATGCAGAGTACTACTTGCCCCTTCATTCTGCAAACGCAAAGGTTCCTCTTCCGGCTCATAGGCGCTCCCCTGGATAAAGAGATAAACCACCGCGGCTCCAGCAAAAAAGAGAGCAAGTGCTGTGAAAAGCAGAAGATATTTAGTTAATAAGCTTTTCTGCAGCCGGGTCATAGTTTCATCTCCTTAATTTTTATACAGGTTAAAAAAACAGCCCGGCTACCGACACACGAATGTCGGCCCGGGCCTGAGTTATCTTAGTTAATCATTTCAATAAGTTCAGGAGTTAGGTCGTACCCTCCATAGACAACGCTCTGACTATCTATCACTATGGAAAGACCTTTTTCTTCAGCCAGCTGATTTACTAACTGTTCTATCTCAGCTAACACTCCCTGTATTAACTCTTGCTCACGGGCAGTTAACTCTTCCCGATACTCATTCAATAAATTCTGCTGCTCTTCCTGGCTCAAATCATCTGCCTGTTCTTCTAGCTCTGCCTGCATCTCCTGGGCTTCCAGGTTGAGCTGAGCTTCTGCATCTGTTTTATCTGGATGAGCCTCAAAAACTTCCTGGATATTAACTATCCCGATTTCTCCTTGAGCAGCAGTAGGCGCTGCGGCAAAAACCACTGCAGCCAATACTACGGCCAGCACCATAATTAAGTTTATACATTTTGCATTTCCCATTTTTCTTATCTTCCTCCTCTTAAATGTAAAACATTTATTCCTATGCTATCAATATTATACTATCTTTTTCGGTTAAATACCAGGTATAGACTAAAATGTCTGACCAAAACTTAGATGGGGTGTGCCTGACCACTCTTTATCAAAAGCATAATCTAACCTGAGCTGGCCGATCGGCGTATTCAGTCGTACACCCACCCCAACAGAATGATCAAAATCAGAAAAGGAATATTCCTCATCGTCGTTCCAGACCCTGCCTGCATCAACGAAAGTAACTCCCTGTACATTATCGATCATCTGGAAGCGGTATTCGATGTTGGTCAAAACCCGGTTGTCGCCCCAACTGCCTGGATACCCGCGCAAAGAATCGGGTCCGCCAATTCTGTACTCTTCATGGGCCGGCAAATCAGTATTACTTAAGCCTGTCTGGAGACGTAAAGCCCAGGCATGGTCTTCTTTAAACCCAGGATAATATCTCCTGTTGTCGGTACCATATTTAATGAACCTGGCATCTCCACCCAGGAGATAGCCTGCAAATTCAGTTGAAATCCGGTCAAAGCCTCCGCCTCGCGGGAAGTAAGGGCTATCTCGGGTATCTCTCTCAGCCGCCAGGGATAAACTCCGACTGGTCTGCTGTATCGTCCGATTCCTTTCATTTTTAAAGGATAATTCTCCGGACCAGGTCTCAGTCAAAGGATGCCCCAGGGTGGTAGAAAACCCGCTGATTCTATTACGGTCTGCTGCAATCGTCCGGTATTGATCATAAACATTTATCCCAAAGGAAAGTTCGGTACCTCTCACCCGAGGTTCCTGGAAGCCCAGGTTATACTCTCTTTCATCCCCTAGCTGAGCACTGAAAGAGAGTGTCTGACCCCGGCCGAACAGATTTTCTTCCTGGACATCAGCAAAGGCAAACCAATTGCCTTCCCCTTCTCTATCCTGCCGATACCCGGCGCCAAAATTCAAGCTGCCGGTGTTGCCTTCTTCTAACTCTAATACCAGATTAGCTCTATTCTCTTCTTCATCAACTCTGACTAAATCAGGAATAATATCATTAAAGTAACCTAATTCAAAGAGTTTTTGATAATTTCGCTGAATCTTATCGAAATTAACCGGTTCACCTGATTCAAGATCAAGCTCCCTTAAAATCACATAATCTCGCGTTTTTTCATTTCCTTCTAAAACGATATCATTTAAGTAGCCAATATTTATCTCTAGATTCAATTCCCCTTCAGGGGTAACATCAACATCATCGATTCTGGCCATAACGTAACCGTCTTCCTGAAAGCGAAGACGTAAGTTTCTGATTCCGCTGTTAAGCTGCTCAACGTTAAGGATCTCATCTTCACTGATCTCAAGATCAGACAAAATTTGCTCCCGAGTATAAACATCTTCATGGCCGCTTATATTAATATCTGTTAAAACAGGATATTCCTGAACCTGAAACACTGCCACCAAACCATCAGCTGTACTTTGAAAGTTCACATTAATATCTTCGAAGTAACCAAGATCATATACAGATTCCATATCTTCCCGCAGCTGGTCCCGATCATACTCTTCACCTGGCTGGCTCTGAATAACCTCCATGATCTCTTCATCCTCTATTACTTCATTACCTTCGATTACTATGTCTGATAAAATCTCCTGCCCCTGTGCTGCAGTGGGCATTAATACCGCTAATAAAAACAATGTCGATAATAACAGAACACCAATTGACCTCTTACTCATCTAATATCCTCCTTTATTGTCAAGTCTATTTAAAACTCTATCGTTGTTTCTATTGATAAAGAAAATTCATTCTGCCCATACCAGGTTCCACTTAAAGCTGTTCTATCAGTCAATTCATATTGAAAAGAAAGGGAACTTTCTCGTTCATCTTCCTGAAAAATAGTAGAACCTTCTACATAAAGCCTGTCAGTTAAATCTTTGCCTATATATAAAGAAACTTCTTCATTCCAGCCTAATTCATGAGTTACAATTTCAAACCGATCAAGCTCGAAGGCCTGACGGATTGAAGTTTGAATGGTGTCTACTATCTCAAGCTGAAAAGTATCGCTTAAAAATCGGAAAAATTCCTGCCGAACAACATCGAATACAGTAACATCTTCACCGGTTAAAGCTTCGCCTATACCGCCTCTTCTAGCTAAAATCGCTAGGATTTCCTGCTCTTCTAAGGGCGGGCTGGATGTTAGGGTTAAGTTCAAATTGGTCGCTGGCCCGTCCAGGCTGGCGGTAATATCGGTGCTTTCAGCCCGAGTAGACGCTCTCACGGAAACATTAGGGATAACCCCCTGTCGTCTCCTAAAGGTAACCCTGGCTGTATCCAGAGTGAAGCGATTATTATAAAAATGAACGTTTCCCTGAGTTGAAGACAGCCTTCCCTCGATCGCCAGTTGATCCAGGTAAAGCAGGTTCAATTCCCCCTGCTGGATCAATATCTCAGCATTCTCATGTCTGACATAATTATTTTTCCCGATTTTCAAGGAAACATCCATTTCGGGCTGAAAAGTAGAATCTTGAAAGAACTGGATCTCTTCTAATTCCTCAGAGGATTCACCCTCTGCTTCTTCAACATCTGTTTCCTCGCCATCTGTTTCCTCACCATCTGCTTCTGCTGTTTGATTATCAGGCAGAACGGCGATCAAATTATTGACTACTAGACCACCCCCGAGCCTGGGTTGATACAGTGGGCCAATTAAATTAAGCTTTCCATCAATATCAGCACTGCTGCCCATGTACTCCAGGGCTAAGGATCTTCCGGTTAGATTAAGCTGCCAGAACTCTTCTAAGTTACCAGCATCTAGATTTCCTTCCACCTGAAAACTACCTCCGTTATAATCACCGGTAAAATCAACTAGATCTATCTGGCTGCCGCTAAGGTCTAAAGTGCCGCTGGCAGATAGTTTCTCTGGCTGGCCAAAATCAAGCTCACCTACCTCCAGGGAAAGCAGCCCGCCTAACTCAGGCTTTTCGACATCACCGTTAAAATCTATCTGACCATCTACACTGCCCGTAAACTTATTTATCTGCGGAGAAAACTCGGCGATAAAATCAAGCGGGAAATTTCTTGCTCTCAAATTGAAACTCCCCCGCTCAGGTTGATCTACAGGAAGCTCTCCCTGCAGGCGCAGATCTTGACCTGATTGAGCGATCAATTCCTGCTCTACTGCCACAATTCCTTGCAATTCACCCTGAACGGACCCATTAATCTGACTTAATTGATACTGGTTTATGATAAGATCTCTAATTGTAGTCTCCAATTCAAAAGCCGGGTTGTCTAACTCACCCTGAATTACACCAATCATTTCTAAGTTTCCCCCGAGTTCTATATCTGGGCCTAAATATCCAGAGAGCCAATCAAAACCCAGACCGATACCGACCAGAGAAAGGTCATATTCCTGACCGATCCAGCCTCTTAAGTTAAGGCGGCCTAAATCGGTGATATCACTTTCTCCATCAATATCTACAGCAACCTCCCAGTCCTCCAAAGTACCAATTAGATCAAGTTCGCCCGAGAAATAATAATCCACGGGGGGTATATCCTCAAATTCCATCATCTCTAGATAATAGGGTAGATCAAAATCAGCAAAAACTAAATTTAAGTCAAATTCTGGTTCGGTAAATATATCTTTGATATCGCCAGTTAAAGTGTAATCTCCCGGGCCAGGATCCCAGTCTCCCTGCTCAATGGTTAATCCTTCACTTTCATAATCAACTTGAGCACTAAACTGGCCGAAAGCATCACCCTGAAAATATATGTCCGAAATATCGGCCTGTATCTTAGCCCAGGGGTCATCATAACTGCCCCCGGCCTGACCCCGGGCTGAAAGTACACCCTGGAAGTCTTCCAGAGCTGGGTACTCCAACTTATTTAAATCATAATCTATAAATTCAAATTCTAGCTCAAATTCGCTAGCAAAGTCGGCGTCCATTTTAAGCACAGTCTGCTCATGCTCCATCCTCAAATCTCTCAATTGAAAAGGAACACCTGGGGCCCAATAAAAATCTGTGCGACTATTATTAAACTCATAAATCTGTTCTCCCAGAGGTAAGCTTGTACTTTTAGAAGTAGCGGAGCCCTGCACTTCAGGCCCATCCAGCCGTCCTACTGCCTTAAATTGTCCGCTCAAGTCCCCCGTAAAAGGAACAGATAAATCGAAAATTTCATTAAGATATGCATAGCTCAACTCTTGAATATTAAATTCTGCTTCCAAAAAAGGCAGGTCAGATTCTCCCGCTAAAATTTCAGTTAAATCTAACTGTCCCGAACCTCTAACTTCCGCGGAACGACTGGTAAAAGCTATCCTCTCTAAATTTATAACTTCCTGACCAGGTCGATAATTTAACCTGGTAATCCCATCGTTTACGGCAACCCCATATAATTCTGTTTCTGGCAGAGAGATATCAGCAGATACTTCAGGCTCAGATATACTCCCTGTGATCTGGCCTAAAAGATCGGCCTGCCCCTCAATATCACCTGTAAATCCAGTATATTCAGCCAGGCCAGCCAGATCTAAATTTTCTATATTGAAATCAAGGTTTAGCTGCTGTGTTTCTACTTCGATTCCTCCAGCGAACTCAAACTTACCAAACGGAGCAAAAGCACGAGCTGGTCCAAATTCTAAATACCCCTGGTTTAGCCAAAAGTTGATATAGGGGCTGGTTATCGCAAAATCATTAATATTTAGCACATCTGACCACATCTGTCCGCTTACCATTAAGTCATCTAAAGTATATCCCTGACCAAATCCAATTAAACTGGCCGAAACTAAATCAGAATCGGAAACAGGCAGCTCCCCTGAAATTAAAGGGCTGATACCAGCAGGAGAAAATTCCTCCATATCGACTTGAAAACTGTATTCATCCTGGGCTGGTATATAATAACCTGTAGCCTTTAGTTGATCCTTCCACTCTAACTCTTCTACCTGAATCTGCTGGTCCTGCCAGGCCAATTTTACATTTCCATCTGGAAACCCGGCCTGTCCATTAAGCCAGAAAGATGAATCGGTAAAGCCTCCTTCTAACTGCCAGGTTAAGGGCAGTGGTACCGAAGTTAATTCCTGCACTTCAGAGTAAGGCACCGGTAAATCAGTCAACCTATCCTCTCCCAGCAGACTTTCCAAAAGCTGATATATATCTTCTGTACCACCGCCGAGCTGCCAGTAGGCCTCTTCCCGTGGAGCAAAGATATTAACTCTGCCCTGACCCTGCCACGGTCGGTCTTCCTGCTGCAGTTTGAATGTAAACTCAGGAATCACTAATTCCCCTGAAGTATGATCGTAACTAAAGGTTTGATTTAAATCTGTAAATGCAGCTTCTTCAGCCAGTTCTTCATGGCTAAAATTTAGGCTTGCGAGTTCAGTTTCCCCCTGCAGCAGCAGATCCTGCAGGTTAATCCCCTGCCCGGCCATAGAAAAGGCCAGCTCCTGCTGACCTGAAAAGCTGAGCTCATCCACTCCATAAGCAGAGCCAAATCTAGCTGCTAATCCAGCTGCATCCTGCAGCCGGGGCAGTTCTAAATCTCCATCTACACTCCAGCCGCTCCGGGTCATCCTGCCTCTAAAGCTTGTATTCAACTCAAGGTAAGGCAGAAGAATTTCTTCATCTGTTTCAGTAAAAAACAACCTTTCTACCTCCAGGCCGGTTAAAATTATCTGGCCTGCAAACCCGGTAGTCAGGCTGACATTAGCATTCTCTTGAAAAGCAAACTCAAATCTTTCTGGTCTTACAGCTACAGCCCTGCTTCCTTCTCTATACTCCAACCTCCCGCCTTCTACCAAAAACTCCACTCCTGCGGGTAAACCTTCCAGTTGTTTTAAGATTGACTCCGGTTCCATATCGGGCCCAACTGTTTCAGTTTGGGAAAAATTTAAGCGACCAGCATCTTCCTGCTCATAAGTCAAATCAGGATTTCTAACCCGCACCTGACTGATACTGGCAGTTAGTGCTCCAGGTATGTCGATCCTGAACCAATCTATAATCAGGTTGGAAAAAAAAGCTTTGAAATTATAAGTTATTATCAGTTCAGTAATACTTACCTGATAATCATCGTCTATATCAGTGATTGTCATTTCTTCTAATCTAATTCTATTTAAAGGGAAAAATGAGGCTTCATCATACTCCAGTTCTATCCCTAAAGCCGATTCCAGCTGGAGCAAAGCCTGCAGCTGCCACCGAGCAAACTGGCCTGATTGGTACATATACCAGGGGCCTGCTGCCAGGAGAACAAGAAGTATTAATATTATAATTAGTTTTTTCCAGCTCATTAAAGCCCCCCCTTATAAGACTTACTTTTGCCTGAATCGTAAGATGAGGGGCTAATTCAGGTTGCCGTTCAGCCTTTTATTTACGCCCTCTTAGAGCGCTATTGGTGATAGCATTGTATTGATTCATGTAATTCCGATTGCGTTCAGCATTACTCTGGTCTTGTTCTTCCCCATCATAATTGGGATCCTCGATCATAAAATCGAGATATAAATTACCTTCAAGCACATAATCGGTGGTTATTACCTCCCGCAGAGGATCTTCCTCCGGAACGGCTTCTACTGCAGGTTCCCCCACTTTGTCTTCAACAGGAGGCCTTTCTTTCTCATCTTCTTCAATATTTTCTTCATTTTTGTTTGGGAGAGTTTCCCCATCTTCTTCGCCCGGATATTCTGGTGCAGCTGGATAGCCGGGGTAGACTTCTAAAACCAGATCATTATTCTGAGGAGTATCCAGGTAATCAGTCAGCATCTCTTCAAGGTTAGTATAGCTCCCTGCGGTGGTGCTTAAAGTATCCTCTTCCAATTCAGAAATCCCGGAATAATAATAACTAAAATCCGCTCCTGTAATCGCAGAAATACTTGTAGGACCTGGTTCTATATCATCGGGCAGGTCCAGGGTTACATCTAGTTCAAAAGTTTCTTCGCGATAAGGTCGAAGCACAACCCTGAGATCTAATTCATCTCCGGGATATATTTTATCCTCATTTAATATCTCAACTTCTTCGATCAACGCCACCCGCGCTTTATCTTCCACTTCGATTGAAACATTGATGTCAAGAAGCCTTACTTCCTGAAAGGGATTATAGTTGATCAGTTGAATTAACTCCTGTAATTCTTCCAGACTCTTGCTTGCTATATCGTTTCTGCTATAATAAACATTTTCTCTTTCGATTGAAAACCCAGGCAGATTATTACCCATTATCTCTATTTTTGTCGAAGCCCAGCCGGAGCCCAGGCGATCTAAACCACTATCAATTGCCTGAAGAGAAATATTCGGGACCAAAGAATTCAACAAATCTTCATCATTGATAATTTGAACTTCCATCTGAGTTTCTTTATCCCGATCTTTATCCAGTATATTCAGCTGCACCGGTACTACGTCAGGAAAAACATCAAGTTTTCCACCTACGCCGGCCCCTCTATCCTGATGAATTATTCCTACCGGCATCCGAACAGGCGAACCCAGTTTAAAAGGTTCATCGCCTGTGATTATGGTGCTCACATGTGATTGGCTCAAGAAAAAATTAACCCCACCGCGATTAGTGAAGGGATGTCCAAAAGCTAACACCTGGCCATCTTTTCGGTAAGTAAGGGTGCCAATAGAAGCTATATTTATATCTCCTCGCGCTAACTGAACTGCTACCGAACTGCCAGGCTCTAATTCCGGGTAATATTCATCTTCCGGATAAGTATCATCGCCGCCTGGCACAACTTGAAAATCGGAAGCTATATAATCCTGAAGATCAGCTTTTACCCGGTCAAACCTGCGGCCAGAAAGACCGTTGATGATTAAAGGTGTTGACAGTTCCGGCAATTCTTCCATCCCCCCAATTTCATAATCTTCATCTGTTTCCAGGATCGCTAACATCTCTTCTATGGGGGTAGCTAAGACATAGCGATTATCTCCTTGAAACCAGCCATAAGATATTGCCCCGATTAGCTTTTCTTCAATAAAAAGAGGGCTGCCGCTCATGCCAGAGGCTACGCCCCCGCTTCTTTCTATATTTTCGCCCTGGAGCTCAACCAGAATGAAATTTCGGTTAGGTTCGTAGTTTCTTAATAAATCTACTATTTCAAAGTCGAATTCTTCTATCTGAGTTCCCCTAAAAACTGTTCTCCCTGTGCCCTGCTGGCCGGGAGCAAGGTCATTAAAGGACAATGTTTCTGCAGCCAGAGGCAGAGATATAAGAAAAAACAACAAAAGAACAGTTAATGGGAGTAATATCGTTTTTCTATGCAAGGGTATCCAACCTTTCTCACCGGCTTCCAATTTGCTGATCGCCTTTTATTTATATGCTCTTCTTTTTTTACTAAAAAGCATTCCCTTTAATTCATCGATCTCTTCGATCGCCTGCCCGGTTCCCCGAACCACACATGTTAAAGGGTCTTCAGCCAGGAAAACAGGGATTTCTGTTTCTTCGCTAATCAGTTTGTCAAAGTTGTTTAAAAGTGAGCCCCCGCCGGTCATGATCACTCCAGTATCCATTATATCTGAAGCTAATTCAGGGGGTGTCTGTTCCAGAACGCTGCGGACAGCTTCTACAATAGCGCCTATACTTTCGGCTAATGCTTCATTAATTTCACTAGCTTTCAGTTCCAGGGTTCGCGGTAATCCGGTCATTAAATCTCTACCCCTTACTTCGATCGTTTTCTCTTCGGTTACGAGAGCTGAACCTATCTCAAACTTGATCTCTTCAGCTGTTTTTTCTCCAACTACCATATTATATTTTTCTCGCACATAGCGGCAGATATCAGAATCTAATTGGTCACCGCCCAGGCGAAGGGATTCACTGACCACGATCCCACCTAAAGAAATAACAGCGATCTCAGAAGTTCCTCCCCCGATATCGATTATCATACTTCCAGTCGGTTCGGCCACAGGCATGCCCGCTCCGATGGCTGAAGCTAAGGCTTCCTCGATCAAATAAGTCTTGCGCGCGCCCACTTGATTACAGGCTTCTTCGACAGCTCTTCTTTCTACTTCTGTAATACCGACCGGGATACAGACCATAACCTCGGGTTTAAATAGAGGTCTGGTACTTACCACTTTGGAGATGAAATGTTTTAGCATCATTTCTGTTACTTCAAAATCTGCAATAACCCCATCTTTAAGAGGGCGGATGGCAACAATATTACCTGGCGTTCTCCCTAACATTCTCCGGGCTTCTTTACCGACAGCCAGAGGTTTATTTGTGTTCTTATCCACAGCAACCACCGAGGGTTCCTGTAAAACTATACCTTTACCTTTTTGATATACCAGCACATTAGCTGTTCCTAGATCTATACCTATTTTTTGGGAAAAATTAAACATACTTTTTCATTTGCCTCCTAATAATATTTAACGGCTCAGGCAGTTGTAGCCTGGCTTACAGGTAATTTGCTTATGTCAGCACCGATTCCCTGTAATTTGTCTACTAAATTTTCATAACCTCTTTCAATATGACTGATCTGCTTAACTTCAGTAACTCCTTCTGCAACTAATCCAGCCAGGACAAGAGAGACACCCCCACGCAAATCGGTAGCTTTAACTTCTGCACCAGTTAGTTTCGAAGGATGAACCAGCGCACTATGCCCGTCCAGTTTGATACTGGCCCCCATCTTGGCTAATTCATCAATGTGAGCAAATCTATCTTCGAAGACAGTCTCTGTAACAACCCCGGGGTTTTCAGCCTGGGTTAATAGGAGCATCATCTGCGCCTGTAAATCTGTAGGAAAACCTGGATAAGGAAGGGTTTTAACATCTACTGTTTTTAAAATTTTCGGAGCTGATATTCTCACTCCAGATATATCTTCTTTAAACTTAACCCCCATTTCGTTAAGTTTCGCCAATAGCGGTTTGATATGCTCAACTAAGACATTCTGGACATAAACATCTCGTCCGGCCATGGCACCAGCGATGATATAAGTTCCTGCCTCGATCCGATCCGGAATTATTCTATGCTCCTGCCCTTTGAGGTTATCTACCCCATCTATTTTTATAATATCAGTACCTACCCCTTTGATCCTAGCTCCCATGACGGTTAAATAGTTGGCTAAATCGATAATCTCGGGCTCTCTAGCAGCATTCTCTATTACCGTCTTGCCTTCTGCCTTACTGGCTGCAAGCATTATATTAACCGTTGCTCCTACGCTGGGATAATCCAGATAAACATGTCCCCCCGTTAATTTATCAGCTTTCACCTCGACGTATCCATGTTCAATGGTAACGTCAGCCCCAAGGGCCTTGAAGCCTTTCAAATGGAGGTCGATCGGCCGGTTCCCAATATTGCAGCCTCCAGGAAGACTCGTTCGGGCTCTGCCCTCCTTTGCCAGCATTACGCCTAAAAGATAATACGACGCCCTAAGTTGGCTGGCCAATTCCGGGTCAGCCTTGTAGGTATTTACGGTCCGGGGGTCTATATCCATGACGTTGTCCTGAAACTCGACCCCGGCCCCCATCTTTTTAAATATTTTAGCCATGTTCCTTACATCTCTCAAATCAGGTATATCAAGCAATTGACCGGGGCCATCTGCCAAAAGTGCTGCAGATATTATCGGTAAAGCTGCATTCTTAGCTCCACTAACTTGTATATTGCCTTCCAGCTTATTTCCGCCTTCTATGTAATATTTATCCACCTGTCATACTCCTTTCTGGTGAGTAATAATAATCCTCATATTAATCCTACTTGTTCATTCTTATTCATTATAACTATTCTTGATTATAAGGTAAAATCCTTTAAAAATAAAGAGTTATTTAAAGATAAAGCTATTTAATCTTATCAAAACCTGAGCTCTCTTGCAAATATCAAGCCAATCCTTTTCAAATAAGGAAAAAAGCCTCCCTGCAGACCAGAGCAGAAAGGCACTTATTAGTACTTTTGACTTGTTTTATCTTTATAGCTGCGATAAACAGATAGACTAACCACTTTCTCACCATGGCTCTGCGTTAAAGGAGCAAATTTTTGATCCAATTCAGCCGGGGTGTGGGCTTTTAAAGACCACTGCCGGGTATGGCTGGCCAGGTTAGTAATTAAGGCATGCAGTTTAGCTGCTGTTTCTTTTTGACTGATCCCGATAAAATCACTTATGTTTTCGATCAGTTCTTCCAGCTCAACCAGATTATTTAGTTCATAATAAACAATAATAAATATTTTACGGATAGCTTCCCAGCTCAAATTTAATTCATACTGTAAGAAATCATGGAACTTTTGGGCTGGAATTTCTGGTTTAGGATAAAGATGCTGTCCGGCAAAATCAAGTTCATTCACCGAGGCCTGATATGTATTAATATCGGTTCTGCTTAACCTCTGTTCTTTAAGTACTTCTTTATCCTCTACCATATTGATCACTAATTCTTTACCTTCTCTTCTGATAATTCCCAGGCTACTACTAAAATTATCGACGACCTGAATAAACCTTGCTTTATCTTCAGAAAAACCTTTCAGTTGATTAAGTTCTGCCAGTATCTCAACTACATCTATGACCCCATAATAGACCAAAGCTCCGGTAGTTAACCTGGTCAACTCCGTATTATGAGCAATAGTTTTGTTGAGGTTAACATCAGCCTCAAGAGCTTCATTTATAGCTGTAGAAATAACTTCAGGCAGATAGACTATAGTTTTCCCTTCTTCCCAGTCCGCAAAAATAAGTCCCAGGTTTTGAAAGTATCCGATTAAAAGTCGTTCTTGATCTTTTCTCTCTAAAAGATAGGCTTCATCTTTTTGCGCACTCAACTGCAGGAGAGGTTGAAGCAGTTGGCTGCAGATCCCCTGTAACCACTCTGGAATCGCTTTAGGAATCTTAAAGGCCAGTGCTTCGGCGAGAGCCGACTTGTTCATCTGACTAAGTCCTTGAAACCCCCAGTTTCTTCTTATTTCATGTAATTCTTCAAGTTTCAGTTCTAACAATAACTTTTTATAAGCTTCACCAGCGTTATCTGAACTAATTTTATTTACAAACATGGACAAACCCCCAATCATTGACACCATAAAATCACATTAGATTATTCGGCTTTACACTAATATGATTTCTAGATTAATTCAGATAATCCTGCCTGGCAATTTCTATCTGATCAAATTCCTGCTCCCAGAGATCAATGTAAATTATGTCATTTTTTATCTTATCTCTGTTTCCGCTTAAGTACTTTATAGCCATGGTGCTCTGCAGGGTCGCTACCAGGCTGGGAATAGTGCTTAAAATTCCATCCTGGCAGGGCGAAAATAGAGCGCTGTCAGGAGAAAAATCGAACCAGTCTTCTATCGTCTCTCCCTGATCTGCCGCCACAAACTTAACCATACCGATAGCAGCAACTACCCCGCCATAAATCCAGGGGATCCCAAGTTCTCGAGCAATCTGATCGATATGGCGGCGTGCTTCCGGATTATCACTGCAGTCGATGATTAAATCAACATCCTCAGCCAGTTCTCTCCCGTTATCCAGATTGAACCGGTTATCGTAGATATCAATTTCTACTTCTCGATTTATCTCAACCAGATATTCCCGAGCAGCATGAACTTTTAAGCGTAAAGCATCAGCATCTTTTTCAGTAAACAGAACCTGCCTGTGTAGATTGACCAACTCTACCTGATCGCTATCAGCCAATCTAAGAAAGCCGATCCCGGCTCTAGTCAATATTTCTGCGTTAACTGTACCTAGAGCTCCACACCCCACCAACAGAGCCCGCCCCTGTCTCAGCTTATCCTGGCCTTCTCTTCCTAATCCAGCAAAAGATTCTTGTGCCAGATAACGACTGCTCACCATTTTAAACCATCTCCCCTTTAATAGAAAACATCTGTATAGTTATCCACAATTATTGCGAATATTTCTTACTTATCCACAAAAATGGTGGATAAGTTGTTAATAAATATGCATTTTTACCTATTTTTCATCTGTAATCATATGTTTAGGCCTCGATCCGCTGAAAAAGTACTTGTTTGAAATTATCGGTTTTAAGCAATTTCAGACTAAAATACTCTGCTAACCACACCATTGTATTTTTATTAAAAAAACCTACATGAGTAGGGTCATATTTATACCACCAATCTGCAAATTCCTCTGGCCCAGGATGAAAATGGGTCATCACGGCCAGATAACCTCCTGGCTTCACTACTGCAGCCAATTTTTTGATATCTGCAAAAGGTTCATGAAGATGTTCGAATACTTCAGTTGAAGTGACTAGATCATATTTCTGTTCTAACCTCCTGGGATACTGGAAATAAAAGGGGTCATAGATGCTCACATCTAAACCCCGCTGGCGCAATAGCTCTGCTAAAACAGGCCCCGGCCCGGAACCAAAATCCAGCACCGTTTCTATTTGCGGCATGATATCTTTGATCCCCCAGGCGATGAAATCATTAAACATTTTCACGTAACCTTTACTGGAAAAATTATTATTGTGTTCATCATAACGTTCTATCTCTACAGCTGGATCAGGCAGCTTACTTGCTCCGATCATAATATAATTACACTTAGGGCAAAAATAATATCCTGCTGGTTCAATAGCTTCTATATATAAATTACCACACAATCTACAGGTCACGTCATCCACCCCCTATGGTCTTCCTCCCGCTTCTTTTAAAGTTGTGACATCAACAAATTTCTTAAAGAAAATTAGAGCGATAAAAGCTATCACCACACCTACCACCGAGGATCTCATACCACCAACCAGGCTGCCGGTAAGATCGCTGATGTATCCACTATAAACAGCTCCCAGGCTGTAAATGGCTGTATATAGAGTAGAAAAAAGCCCAAAACCTGTGCCCTGATAAGAGACCGGCATCACCTTTAATACGTAAGAATTGATGATCGTATTGTGCGTTTTAAAAATTATCCCGAAAACTACTAAAGAAAAAACAACCCCCATATGATCAGGAGCCGTGGTCAAGTAGAAAAATAACACAGCCATAAGCAGATAAAACCCGAAGAGCATCCGCTTACTCCCAAACTTATCGGCCGCCCAGGCCACTACCATTTTGGTTACCAGACCACTTATTGCAATAATAACAAAAAGTTGATTGGCCTGACTAAAACTATAACCGCCTAATTGATATAAAAAACTTGGTACAAAAGATTCAAACCCTTTAATGGCAAAAGCTCCGAATCCGCCAACCAGGGTAGACCAAATGATAAATCTGTTGATGGCGGGCTGTTTAAGGACCACCAGAGTTTCTTTGATTCTCTCTCCCAGTTCCAGAAGAGATGTTCTTTTCTCCTGAGTTCCTCCTGCTCTGCCCCGCCTGATTAAGGGCAAACCTGTGTTGATGCCGCTTCTTTCCGCCAGGACGATAAAGATCACCGAGGCCAGCAGGGTTCCGGCAGCCATGATGAAAAAGAAGGCCGCCAGAGGAAGCCCCAGGGTTTCCCAGATTAGAACGACAAACAAAGGCGCTATTAAGCCGGATATGCCGCCAAAGAGTTCCAGGAGAGCGGTGGATACCGTCTCCAGCCTATCCTCACCCAACGTAACAGCATAAGAATATCCAGCAGTTACATACAGACCGGTAGAAGCCCCCATAAGAAAGCTGGCCCCGGCCATAAACCAAAAGTTGGGTGAAAGCCCTACTAAAAATAGTGAGCCCGACATAAATAGACCTGTGATCCCGATCACCCGGGGGCAGCCGTAGATATCAGCCAAAATACCGGAGGGAAATCTGGCCAGGGCATAACCCAAATATACCAGGGTGATCAACAGACCTGCTTCGGTAGATCCGACCTGATAACTTGTTTCTATTGGCGTAACCAGGGGGACGAAGATCATTTTAGTTAAACCCTGGAAGAAAAAGAGAAAAGCATTAGCGGCGAACAAAGTAATGACAGATTTTTTGTCTAAATTGGCAGCATCTTTGCGGGACATAAGTTATCCATTCTCCTTGCTATTAATATTAAATGATTAAAGGAGCACCTCCATCGAGGTACTCCCCTTTATTTTAACTTTATTCCAGGATAGAGTCAAATAGTTCTAAATTGGCCTCTAACATCGAGCCTTTCATAAGATCCCGCATAGCCTGGCGGTAGTTTTCTTCAGTTACCCCGGGGATTTTTTCTTCCTTGGCCATATTTGCCAGGATAACCGTATTCTGCATCCGGGCATCTTCAAGATCTTCGAGATATACCCGACTTACTTTAATATTGTGCTTGGCGGCTAATTCCTTTATATTTTCAGTAGTTACATCAGGTTCCCTGCCTAAACGAGTGGCCAGAGTCTGCCAGGAGGTATCGTAATAGATAAGCTCCCCTTCTTCCTTAAGATGACTGGCCATACCCCGAATAGCTTCATTCCTCTCCATCCCGATCACTATATCCGCTTTTTGTTTGCGGATCAAAGGCGAATGAGCTGACTCTCCAAGTCGAAGATTAGAAACAACCATACCCCCGCGCTGAGCCAGGCCGTGGGTATCAACACCTTTTACTGCATAACCAGCATAATCGGCAGCGCGGATCAAGACTTCACTCAAAAGGCCGATCCCCTGACCGCCCACACCGATGAGATATAAATCAAGCTTGTCTACTCTACTCATCCTGATCACCTGCTTTCTCAGAGTTGCTCTCTGTTTCTGCTTCGCTTTTATTGGAAGCAAACTTAATGGCGCTGGTTGGGCAAGTCTGTAAGCAAGAACCATCGCCGATGCAAAGATCTGTCTGCACGTAAATCGTGCCGTCTTCCTTCCGATGGAAGGTCGGACAGGCAAAATCGCTGATACATTCGTGGATTTGAACGCACTCTTCCTGGTCTATCATGACGTTCCTATCTTTATAAGCACCTTTCCGCCGCCGTTCCCGGGTCATTTTAAGCATGCAGGGGTGCTTGGCTATCACTACGTTAAAACCGGGCTCAGATACTGCCTCTTCCACCATCTTCTGGAGTTTATCCTGGGCGTAAGTATCGATCTCGTAGATTTTCTTAACCCCCAGGCCTTCCAGAACCTGTCGGACCGGAATAGGATCCACTTCTTCGTTAAAGTTTTCTCCGGAGGCGGGGTGATTCTGATGACCGGTCATAGCAGTTGTTCCATTTTCCATTAAAACTAATGTTAAATTATGATCATTAAAAACGGCATTGGCTATCCCGGGCATACCGGCGTGGAACATGGTAGAATCCCCGAGGAAAGCAACAACCTTGCGCTCGTCGTTAAAGAGGGATAGTCCGGCCCCGGTGGAAGTCGCGTGGCCCATAGATAGAAGGACCTCTCCCATTTCATACGGCGGTAGATAGCCTAAGGTATGACAACCGATATCTGCCACAGTGATATCATGCTTATTTAAGGCCTTCTTGATCGGATGGAAGGCAGAACGATGACCGCAACCAGGACAAAGTTGAGGCGGCCGAGGCGAAATAGGATTTGCTCGCTCTTCTTCTGCTTCCGGGAGCAGATCAGGCCAGGTCCGCCGCAGAACGCTGTAAGCTTTATCCGGAGTGTATTCATTCATCCAATCGTCTATCCCCTGTTTGCCGATTATCTTTGTGGTTAACCCTTCATCATAGGCTAAAGCTTTAATCTCCTGCTCTAAGACATCATCCAGCTCTTCGAATATTTTTACTTCTTCATGATCTTTTAAGAACTGGGTTATTATCTTCCGCTCCAGAGGCTGGACTATGCCCAGTTTTAAAATATCCGGTTTTTCTCCGGTGATATCGTGGAGAACGTCCTGGAGAGAAAGATAAGGAACTCCCGCCGTTATTATCCCCCGTTCTTTATTGCCGTTATCTATTATCTTATTCAAATCCGATTTAGAAGCGTAATTCCTGAATTTCTTAAATTTATTCAAAGCTCGTCGTTTCATCGGAAAAACGTCATTCGCTATCGGAACATAGGGACCGTGTTCGCTGGAAAAGCGGGGCTTATTATCCGGTTCAACCGGCTCCCAGCTGGAAAATTGAACTCTTTCTTTAGCATGGCAAACATGGGTGGTCAGGCGAACAATAACCGGCATCTGTTCTTTTTGCGAAATCTCAGCCGCTTTTAAATACATCTCATAAGCTTCCTGCGCGGTCGAAGGTTCCAGGATCGGCGTGTAAGATAATTTGGAATAATGGCGGTTATCCTGCTCATTCTGAGACGAATTAGCTCCGGGATCATCGCCAATAATTATCACCATCCCACCTAATAGTTCCATATGTCCTAATTGAACAAAGCTATCAGCAGCAACATTTAAGCCCACGCTTTTGAAAAAAACTGTAGAAAGATGTCCATTAACCGAAGCACCAAAAGCCAATTCCGTAGCAACCTTCTCATTCGTTGAAAACTCAAAATAAAACGGCCTCTCGTCTTTCGGCATAGAACCGATCGCAGCAGCAATTTCCGGAGTAGGAGAGCCGGGATAAGCAGAAACCACCCGGGTGCCTGCCTCTACCATAGCTCTAACGATAGCTGTATTACCGATTACTATCTCAGAGTTTGGCTCTCTGGCCAACATGACGTCCTTCATTTCTTTCATCAAATCACCCCTTTAAAAGTTATGGCTAAATTTTTTCTATTATTTCAATAGTCCATATGTTTATTATTTCTATACCTTTCCAAAAAATCCTTTAATAATAAGTAAAGGTCTGCTAATTAGCAGACCTTCTAAAATTATATTTTGTTAAGTTTAGGCTTAAATTAAAACTGAATTCTCGCTCCAAACACGGGTCCAAATTCAGAGTTGATTCCCTGATAATAAAGGCTCAAACCATAGTTTTCCTGTAGTAAATATGTAAATCCGGTTTTAAAGAAGAGGGCATACTTATCGGGATAAACTCCAACTCTAAAATCAGTTTGGGCAAGCAAATCTGGACGGGCATATCTTTCAAAATTAACCCCAAGCATGATACCCCGATGTTCTTCAACGGGATCGCGATAATCCAGCTGACTGTACCCGGCCATAGCGTAAACCATATTATCTTCAAAAAACATTTGCTCGAAATGGTAGTTAAATAAGATATTTAAATTTTCATAAGTTGAATCCTGTAGATAGTAGTTGATTGAAGCCGACCAGCCTGAAGTTTCTGGCATCATCATATTCAGACCATAACCAGGATCATCAGATTGATTAAGCAGCAAAAGTTCAACCTCTGCTCTAACAGGAACTGCTGCCACAAAAACTACCACCAAAAGAATAAACACCAGACAAAAGGCAGATGGTTTCCTCATAAATATTCCTCCCTCTCTAAAAACACAAATAAATTTCCTATTATTTATAAATATTCAATACCCACCAGGAAAACTCCTTTATTTCATTAATCTTCTTTTAAAAATTCCACAAAAA
>JBNJDR010000025.1:0-25736 GCA_051745085.1 Bacillota bacterium
TTCGCTTTTTACTCTGAGAGAAGCATACATATTACAGTCATCCTTTCAGTTTGTATTACAAGATTATACTTCTCTTTAAATAGAAAAAAACCTGCCAATAACAGGTAAAAATTTCGTGTTATTAGCAGGGGTTTCTTATTGATTTTTAGCTATAACTTGATTTTTTTAAATTTTTATTAATTCATAGTCCCTACTGCCCAGCCCGATTTCTTCTGCATATTCGATCTGGCGGACACCACCGTCAGTTGAAGAATGAACAAGTTTGAACTTATTTTTGCCTTGGGCGGATCCAGCTTCTTCAGGAATAGCTGTATTAGGTAATGCTTCGGCCTCTTTGGTTAAGTCTAATGAAGCTTGTTCCAGGGCTACCGGATCGAGGCTGGCTAGAATACCTATATCTTTCACTAAAGGCTGATCACTCCAGGGGGAGCAGTCACAGTCAGGAGCTACATTATTAATAAAATTGATGTAACCTACTTTATTATTTAGAGCTTTAAGTACTCCAGCAGTAAATTCTACCTGTCTTTCCTGGACCTCTTTGCTGCCGCCTTCCCATTCAATACTTATGGCTTCAGTTGGACATGTAACTACACATTCGCCACAACCGATGCATTTTTCTTTGATTATATAACTTTTATCGTCGTTAATAACAATTGCATCTTCAGGACAGAAACGGACACAATCTTTACACTTAATACAGTGTTCTTCTGTGATCGATGGGAGAACAGTGGAGTGCATCATCTGTTTACCGCTTCTGCTGCCTAAACCCATGCCGATATTTTTGAAAGTTCCGCCAAAGCCAGTAAGTCCATGGCCTTTAAAGTGAGCTAAACTGATCATGCCGTCAGCATGACAAATTTCGCTGCCAATTTTGACAAACTCAAAATGCTTTAAATTGACATCTATCTCTATATAAGATTTGCCGGTGATGCCATCGGCAATAATCAGGGGAGCGCCAACTGTACTGTAACCAAATCCGTTCGCAATGGCAGTTTCAAGGTGATCCACACTATTTGCTCTTTCTCCCACATAAAGAGTGTTAGCATCTGTCAGAAAAGGTTTGCCTCCCGCTTCTTTAATAGCCTGTACCATTCTTCTGGTATAAATCGGTCTAATAAAAGCAGTGTTCCCCATTTCTCCGAAATGTTGTTTGATTCCGATAAGTTCATCTTTATTAATAAGCTCGTTCATGCCAGATTTTTTGAAAAGGCGGTATAATTTTTCAATCATGCTCTGACTTTTTTTACTTGCTCGCGTTGAGGCGTAATATACTTTTTCAGTCATTAGACAACACCCTTTCTTTATTTATTATTTTGAACAAAGTTGTTCAATGTTTATTATAACTTGTTAAAGGCAAGTACTGCAAGGTTAATTTCTTGACAGGGTATGATATCTTTGTTAAACTGATTTAAATATTGACAAGTTCGTAATTAAGCTTATTAAAACCTTAAGGAGGTTTAAGGGATGGATTTTCAGGAAGGAAAAGTTATTAGTAAAGCGTTAACATTTGATGATGTTCTGCTCTTGCCCGCACACTCAGAAGTTATACCTAAAGAAGTTTCTATCACGACCAGCTTAACAGAAAATATTGAGCTGAAAGTTCCGATCTTGAGTGCAGGGATGGATACGGTTACAGATGCCAAAATGGCGATAGCAATGGCCCGAGAAGGTGGAATCGGAGTTATTCATAAAAACTTGCTTCCTGGAGACCAGGCTGCCGAAGTAGAAAAAGTAAAAAGATCTGAGAGTGGGGTTATTATTGACCCGTTTTATCTGTCACCAGATGACATGATTAGTCAGGCAGAAAATCTTATGTCTCGTTTTCGCATATCTGGGGTTCCGATAGTAGATAAAAATAAAAAACTTGTGGGTATTATAACGAATAGGGATTTACGTTTTGTGGAAGATTACGATCGTCCTATAGCAGAAGTGATGACGGATGAAGGTTTGGTTACCTCCTCGGTAGGAACTACGTTAGAAGAAGCTAAGAAGATTTTACAAAAGCATAAAATAGAAAAATTACCATTGATTGATGAAGATGGCATATTGATGGGTTTAATTACAATTAAAGATATAGAAAAATCTCGCAAGTATCCCGATGCCTCCAAAGATGGAAAAGGAAGATTACAAGTTGCTGCTGCCATAGGTGTGGGCGAGGACGAAATACAGCGGGCCGAGATGTTGATTAAAGCAAAAGTGGATATGATTGTAATCGATACTGCTCACGGCCATTCATCTGGAGTTATTTCAATGACAAGGAAATTAAGGGATAAATATCCAGAGATTGATATTATGGCAGGCAATGTAGCTACCGGAGAGGCTGCTGAAGCTTTGTTTGAAGCAGGAGCTGATGTAGTCAAAGTAGGTGTAGGTCCTGGCTCTATCTGCACAACAAGAGTTGTAGCTGGGGTAGGAGTACCTCAAATTTCTGCGGTGATGGCCGCTGCCAAAGCTGCTCGCAAGTATGAGGGTACAATTATTGCCGATGGGGGAATTAAGTATTCTGGGGATATAGTTAAGGCTATCGCTGCCGGAGCAGATGCAGTAATGGTAGGAAGCATCCTGGCAGGCACAGAAGAAAGCCCAGGTGAAAAAGAAATTTACAAAGGAAGAAGCTTTAAAGTTTATCGGGGTATGGGCTCTATGGCGGCTATGAAGAAGGGCAGTAAAGATAGGTACTTTCAGGCTGAAGCAGAAGCGGATAAACTTGTGCCAGAAGGTGTTGAAGGAAGAGTTCCCTTTAAAGGCCCATTAGCGGATACGATCTATCAACTAGCGGGAGGGCTTAGAGCTGGCATGGGTTATTGTGGTGCACCTGATATCCTCACCTTACAAGAAGAAGGTAAGTTTGTTCAAATCACCGCAGCAGGTTTAAAAGAAAGTCACCCCCATGATGTTAGTATTACCAGAGAAGCACCTAATTATAGCGTAGATTAAATTGTGTTCTATTTAACTGTTGTGATTAGCTTTTCAGGATAAGATAATAAATGGTGTTAATTAAATCATTTGTTTTAGGGGGTTATCAGTGTTTATGGCAGACGATAAAAATAAAAAAATAGAAGAATTAGTTATTATAGGAAGTGGGCCAGCGGGATTGACTGCAGCTATTTATGCTGGGAGAGCAGGGCTGAATCCGATAGTTATTGGAGGAGAGCAGCCTGGTGGACAGATTATCAACACCAGTACTTTAGAAAACTTTCCAGGTTTTCCTGATGCAATTTCTGGGCCAGAATTTGGTCAGAAATTAATAGAGCAGGCAGGAAATTTTAATGTTGAACTTGATTTTGACGTTGTAGAAAAGCTAGATTTAACTGAGAGGCCTTATGTCATATCCACCACTCTGGATACCTATTATACTAAATCGGTTTTAATTGCTACAGGCGCAAAGCCAAGGCAGTTAGGTCTTCCTAATGAAAATAAACTGATAGGTAGTGGAGTTTCTTATTGCGCTACTTGTGATGGTGCTTTATATCGAGATAAAGTCGTGGCAGTAGTAGGTGGAGGAGATGTGGCTTTAGAAGAAGCTGATTTTCTTACCAGGTTTGCTAAAAAAGTTTATTTAATTCATCGTCGGGACGAATTTAGAGGTTCTCAAATTCTTCAGGATAGGGTAAATGAAAATCCTGATATAGAATGCTTGTGCAGTACAGAAATCGAACAGCTTCTTGAAGATGAAAAGGGGTTATCCGGTCTAAAAGTTTTTGAGAAAAAATCTGGGGAAATCAGGAATATTCCCGATGTTAACGGTGTATTTGTTGCGATTGGTTATCAGCCTAATAATGAATTATTCAAAAATATGTTAAACCTAAATGATTCAGGTTATATAATCACAGATGATCATCAAGAAACCAATATTCCTGGAGTGTTTGCAGCTGGTGATATTCAAGATCAGCGTTATCAACAGGTAATTACGGCTGCAGCAAGCGGGGCTAAGGCTGCTATGGAAATAGATAAACATCTTAATGAGTAATAGTTATATTTCGAAAAATTATTAAATCAAAGTTAAAGGGAGGCCATGGGGCCACCCTTTTTTTGTCTAAAAAAATATGGTATGATAAAAATGATTAGATAATGATACGTAATCTTTCGTATAGATAAGGAGAGAATTTAATGGCAGGTTTTTTCATTACGCTGGAAGGTATTGAGGGTTCTGGTAAAACTACTCAGCAAAAAAATATAAGTAGCTATCTGACAGCTCAGGGTGAAAAAGTCTTATTAACCCGGGAACCAGGTGCCACTAGATTAGGCGAGCAGATAAGGAATATTTTGCTTGATCCTGACTGGGTAGAAATGACTTCTCGAGCTGAAATTTTGCTCTACGCAGCGGATAGGGCACAACATATAGAAGAAGTTGTTCGACCTGCTTTAGCTGAAGATAAGATAGTGATTTCAGATCGCTATTATGATTCTAATATCGCATATCAGGGTTATGGTCGCGGTCTTGATGTAGAAATGGTGGAACAAATTAATAACTGGGCTGTTAGCTATCTTACCCCGGACCTGACCATTCTGTTTGATCTACCAGTAGAAGTTGGTTTATCTAGAGTTTATGCAAGGTCTAGTGATAAAAAGGGAGACCGGCTGGAGAGAGAAAAACTTTCTTTTCATAAGCGGGTTCGGCGCGGATATTTGCAGTTAGCAGAAAGTTTAGACCGCTTTGTTATCGTTGATGCTGACAGACCCTCTAATCAGATCAAGGCTGAACTAAATGTGATTTTAAAGGAGCGGTTATATAATGGGGGATAATTCTACTAAGATGAAAATGGTTATAGCGATAGTTCATGATTCTGACGCTAGCTCTCTTAGAGATAATCTCACCAAAGCTAGATTTCAGATAACTAAATTAAGCAGCAGCGGCGGATTTCTGCGCGAAGGAAATACGATTTTTGTCATTGGGACTGAAGAAAAATATCTAGATGAATTAATTGAAATTCTTAAAGAAAACTGCGAGCATAGAGATGAAACAGTGGCCTCTATGTCTCCTGTAGCTAATTCATTAGAAAGTTATTATTCTTTTCCTATGGAAGTTGAAGTAGGAGGAGCGACGGTTTTTGTAATCGATGTTGAACAGTTTTATAAATTATAGAGGTGAAGTTATGGCGCTTAAAGATATCCCTGATCAACAGAAAGTAAAAAAACTATTATTAAAGCAATTGGCTCAGGATAGGTTAAGCCATGCATATTTATTTTTAGGGCCTGTCGGGGTGGGGCAGAAGCAGCTTGCCTTAACTTTAGCTAAAACATATTTTTGTAAAAACAAAACAGAAGACTGCTGTGATAGCTGCCTTAATTGTCAGAAAATAAATCATGATAATCATCCAGACGTAGATGTAATCGGGTTAAAAGAGGGCAAAAAACAATTGGGAATAGATATGATCAGAGAAATGCAGCGTCGGCTAGCCTACCGTCCTTATGAAGGTGGTCGGCGGTTTTTTATTATAGATAATGCAGATCAGATGACAGAGGAAGCTGCAAACTCTTTATTGAAAACTTTAGAAGAACCTCCTGATTATGCCACTCTGATTTTAATTGCCAGGGATGAAAATAAGTTGCTACCAACTATTATTTCCCGCTGTCAGAAATTAAGATTCAGTTTGCTTTCGGATGAAATTTTGGCAAATTATTTTAAACAAAATGGAATAAAGACCGAAAGTTTACAAATATTAATTCAGTTGGCCGGAGGTAGCTTAGAAAAAGCAAGAAACTTAATTGAAAAAGGCGAAATATTGGAGATGAGGCAGGAACTGCTCGCCTTTTTAGTTGAATTAGATAAGAAAAGCCGAGTAGAAGTGCTAGAAGCTGCTGGTAGATGGGCAGAATGGCTGGAGCAGGATCTTCCTCTTTTTGATTTGCTTATAGATTGGTATAGAGATATAATAGTATTTGAGGATACAAAAAAAGAACGCTTAAATAATATAGATTTTTATCAGGATATACAATATTTTAATCAGTTATATGAAAAACAGGAACTGCTCAAGGAGATAGAATTGATCAATAGTTTTAGACAAAGTATAAAAGCTAATGTGAAAGTGGAACTTGCGCTGCAGGTTTTGCTATTAAAGATACGAACTAAGAGGTGTAAATATGAAGAAAGTAATCGGAGTGACATTTCGGCCGGCAGGTAAAATATATTATTTTTCTCCTGGTGAATTGGAGCTAGAAAAAAAAGATTATGTTATCGTTGAGACTGCTAGAGGTGTTGAATTTGGTATGGTAGTAAGTGAACCTAAAATGGTTGCAGATGAAGAACTGGTTTCACCTTTAAAGCCGGTCATTAGAAAAGCAACGGTGGAGGATAAATTACAGTACGATGAGAATAAACAGCTGGAAAGAGAAGCGTTTGCTATCTGTCTAGAGAAGATAGAAGATCATGGTTTGCCGATGAAGCTGGTCGATGTGGAATATACTTTTGATCATAATAAAATCATTTTCTACTTTACCGCCGATGGGAGGGTGGACTTTAGAGAGTTGGTCAAAGATTTAGCAAGTGTCTTTAAAACCAGGATCGAACTAAGGCAGATCGGAGTTCGAGATGAAGCTAAACATCTTGGTGGGCTGGGCCCATGTGGTTTGCCTACCTGCTGTTCAACCTTTCTGAGAGAATTTAAGCCTATTTCTATTAAAATGGCAAAAAAGCAGGACCTTTCTTTGAATCCTGCTAAGATCTCTGGTTTATGTGGACGCTTGATGTGTTGTTTAAGATATGAGTCTAAATCTTATAAAGAGATGAAAAAGGAAATGCCTAATTATGGGGAAAAAGTAGCAACTGAAACGGGCACCAAAGGTAAAGTGGTGGATCGCAATTTGATCAAGAAGACGGTTAAGGTTTCCCTTAAGGATGAGACGGTAGAAATAGATGTAAATAACCTGGAAGGATACGAGCTAGATAATTAGGGGGATAAAAGTATGGATGAAGAGGTACTGAGTGCTCTGGCCTATTTCCAGGAAGAAATAGAAGAACTGTCCCAGAGGTTTCAAAACTTAAAAGATATAACGTATGATTTATATAGAGAGAATGAGGAATTGCAGCAAGAAAATGCTGATTTAAAAAGATTATTATTTCAACAGCAGGAAGACGAAAATAATGTCAGTTTGCCTGAAGAAAAACGGGCTTATAGTAATTTAGCTCGTTTATATCAGGAAAATTATCATATTTGTCATTTAAGTTTTGGTGAAAAACGCCAGGGTGATTGTTTATTTTGTTTACAACTTTTAGAAAATCAAATGGAGGAGGGCAGAGCGATATGACTGGAAAGTTATTTCTTTGTCCTACTCCTATTGGTAATTTAGATGATATGACCTATAGAGCGGTCAAAGTATTAAAGGAAGTTGATTTGATTGCCTGTGAAGATACCCGCCGCACAGGGAAATTACTCAAACATTTTGAGATTAAAAATGATCTACTTAGTTATCATGAGCACAACGAACAAGAAAGAAGTCGGGAGATCATAACCAAGCTGGAGCATAACATGGACATAGCATTGGTTAGTGATGCTGGAACCCCCGGGATTTCAGATCCTGGCGAAATTCTAGTTCAGAAAGCAGTGAAGGCAGGAATTACCATCATTCCTCTGCCGGGCCCTTCCGCAGTACTTCCAGCTTTGATCGTATCAGGGTTTTCTACTGATCGTTTTGTTTTTGAGGGGTTTTTACCCCGGAAGGGAGAAGCAAGAGAAAACCGTTTGGCTGATTTGAAGCTGGAAACCAGAACAACTGTAGTATATGAATCCCCTTATCGAACAAAAAGTACCGTCACAGATTTAGCTGAAATTATGCCAGAAAGGGAGATTGTTCTGGTCAGAGAAATTAGTAAGCTGCATGAGGAAATTTTGAGAGGTACAACCCGGGAAATGGTGCAAATATTGCAGGAAAGAGAGATTAAAGGTGAGATTGTCCTGGTCCTGTCCGGCAGACCGGAAGGACAGGTTGAATTGGAGCTGAATAACATGTCTGTTTTGAATCACCTCAAGCTTCTCATCGATAATGGATATACCAAGAAGAAAGCGATTAAAGAGGTTGCTGAAATAAGGGGAATACCTAAAAGTCAAGTTTATAAAGAAGCTATCGCGATTGAAGCCAGACCAGAATTTAGAGAATAGAATTAACTTGTAGAAAGAGGGTGTAAGTATGAAAGACAAAACATTTTACGTGACAACTCCAATTTATTATCCTAGTGATCGTCTACATATCGGCCATGCCTATACAACGGTAGCTGCAGATGCTATCGCTCGCTATAAAGAATTACAGGGGTATGATTCTATGTTCCTGACTGGTTCCGATGAGCACGGGCAAAAGATCGAGAGAAAAGCTGCGGAAGCTGGAAAGGATCCCAAGGAATATGTAGATGAGATAGTAGCAACTTTTATTGATCTCTGGCATCAGCTAGGGGTGGATTATGATCATTTTATTCGGACCACAGATCCTAATCACGAGGCCGTTGTCCAGGAAATTTTCCAGCAGCTGTTCGAACAGGGGGATATTTATTTAGGTAAGTACGAAGGCTGGTATTGTACTCCGTGCGAGACTTTTTGGCTGGAGAGACAGCTGGAAGATACCGAAGAAGGACATTATTGTCCTGACTGTAATCGACCCTTGGAATGGGTTGAAGAGGAAAGTTATTTCTTTAAGATGAGTAAATATGCAGATAGATTGTTGGCCCACATAAAAGAAAATCCTGAATTCATTCAACCGGAATCGAGAAGGAATGAAATGATCAACTTTATCGAAAAAGGCCTGGATGATCTCAGTGTATCTAGAACAACCTTTGATTGGGGGATTCAGGTGCCTGTAGATTCTGATCATGTAATTTATGTGTGGATAGATGCTTTGAGCAACTATATCACAGCTATCGGTTATAATAGAGATGAAGAGAAGTTTAATAATTACTGGCCAGCGGATATTCACCTGGTTGGGAAAGACATTCTTCGGTTTCATACTATTATCTGGCCGATTATTTTAATGGCGCTGGACCTGCCTCTACCTAAACAGGTATTTGGACATGGCTGGTTGCTAAGTGATACCGGTAAAATGTCTAAATCCCGGGGTAATGTAGTAGATCCGTTAGAGTTGATCGAGGATTTTGGTAAAGATGCGATTAGATATTATTTACTTAGAGAGGTTGCTTTCGGTTCGGACGGTACCTATTCAACAGAAGCTTTGATTCAAAGGATAAACTCTGATTTAGCTAATGATTTAGGTAATTTATTGCACAGGTCATTAACAATGGTTGAGAAATATTTTTCCGGTGTGGTGCCGTCACCAGGTGCAGCAACAGAATTTGATCCGGATTTAAAGAAAGTAGCTCAACTGACCATTAAATCAGTGGAGAAGGAATTGGAGGGGCTTCATTTCACCCGAGCTTTGGAAGATATTTGGAATTATATTCGACGGAGCAATAAATATATTGATCAAACACAGCCCTGGTTGTTGGCCAAAGAAGATGAGCAGCAGGAAAAGTTAGGCACTATTCTTTACAATCTCCTGGAGGCATTGAGACAGATAGCGATCATGCTGAAACCATTTTTAGTTGATGCTTCTCTTGAGATTGGTGAACAGATAGGTGCGCTTAAAGAGTTAAAGAAATCTAAATGGGATGATCTTGCCTGGGGAGGCTTAAAGCCCGGCAAAAAAGTTAATAAAGGCGAACCGATTTTTCCCCGGATAGATTTAGAAGAGTATTTTTCGGAAAAAGAAGAAGTGAAATTAGAAACAGGATTGATTTCTTTTGAGGATTTTAAAGAGGTTGAGCTTAAGATAGCCAATATAATTAAAGCTGAAAAGATTAAAGATAGCAATAAATTACTTAAATTACAGGTAGATTTAGGTGGGGAAAATAGACAGATAGTTGCTGGGATTGCAAACCATTATCAGCCTAATGAATTGATCAACCGACAGATATTAATGGTGAGCAATCTAGAACCAGCTAAAATCTTTGGGGTTAAGTCAGAAGGTATGTTGTTGGCTGGTAGACATGAGGACAAATTAACCTTACTTGGTCCAGATAAAAGGATAGAACCTGGAAGTCCAGTAAGTTAATATCTCAGGTATTCTTGGTTGTTTGCAGGATTTTTTATTGTTTGTGAAGAATATATGTAAGTGAAAAGGCTGCGGCTGGATAGAAATATTTTTAACTAGCTTGAACCAGGCGGCAGCCTTATAATTTAGTAATTCTTGTGAAATTAAATTCTTTATTATCCAGAAAAGGAGTGAAGAGAATGAAAAATATTGAATCGATTCCCAAGGCAACTATAGAAAGACTGCCTTTATATTATCGCTGTTTGGATAAACTAGCTAACTATGAAGATGTCGAAGTGGTTTCTTCTAAAGATTTAGGTGGCCGGTTAGGTATTCCTCCTACCCAGGTTCGTAAAGATTTGTCTTATTATGGAGAGTTCGGGCGGCGGGGGGTAGGTTATGATGTTTATGATTTAAAGAGGTCTGTAGGTAAAATTCTTGGTGTAGATGCGATATGGCCTACTGTATTAATCGGGGCAGGTAATTTAGGTAGAGCATTGGTTAATTATAATGGCTTTAAAAAAATGGGTATGGAGCTCACCGCTGTCTTTGATGCCGATTTAAGTAAAATAGGTAATCAAATAAGTGGCTTTGAGGTTAAGAGTGTTAAGAGGCTTGAAGAGGTAATTGCAGAGAATAATGTCAGATTAGGGATTATCACAGTTCCTCCAAATGCAGCCCAGGAAGTAGCTGACAACCTAGTTGAAGCAGGTATCAAAGCTATATGGAATTTTGCTCCTACTCGGTTGTATGTTCCTGATGAAATCACCGTTCGGAACGAAGATTTATCAATTGGGATAGTTAGTTTGATATATCACCTGAGCTGGCAGGAGAAAGCCAAAGAATTGGAAGAAAATAAATAAAACCAGTCAGAATTTCTGACTGGTAAGAAGAATAATATAAGACTCGGATGTGTCTGACTAGATTTTTTGATAGAAAGATAAAGTTACCTTTTTTAATTGAAATTGGTTTGGGTTGAAGATAAATTCTGTATTACCTAAAAAGAGATAACCGGATTCTCTTAAATTTTGTGTAAATTTAAGAGTCAGGATTTCTTTCTGTTCTCGGGTTAAATAGATGAAGAAGTTGCGACTTAAGATTAAATCCCATCCTGATCTATAAGTATCATTAATTAAATCCTTGTTTTCGAAATTAACAGAGTTGATTATTTTCTGAGATAGTTGATATAGGTCTTTCTCACCCTGAACAGGGTTAAAGTAATTAGATAATAACTCGTCGGTAACATTTTTTAAGGAACTGGATGAATACCGCCCTATTCTGGCTTTATTGAGAATTTCTGGATCTAAATCACTGGCTAAAATTTCGTAATCTGAACTTTTTAAGCCTAATTCATTTAGAATAATTGATAAAGTATAGGGTTCTGAACCGTTTGAGCAAGGAGCGCTCCATATTTTTAATTTTTGGTTTGATTTAGTTTCAAGAAGTTCAGGTATGATCTTTTCTTCTAAGTACTTAAAGCTTTCTGGATTGCGGAAAAATTCTGAGGTATTGATGGTAAAGTGATTGAGATAAGCAGCCTTAAAAGAATCATCACTTCTTAGGGTACTGATGCATTCATTATAGTTTTTAATATCGTGGCGTCGCATTAAACTATCTGTGCGGCGCTGTACTCGTTTTAACTTATAACCGTCAAAATTAATATTTAATAATTTGGCGGCGTGATCTTTAAATTCATTGAATTCCAAAGTTTGTCATCTCCTTTTTATTTGCTTGACAATATGAACAGGAATATCATATCGGGGTAATATTATATCATAAGCCCCAGCTTCAATAGTGGTGCCTGGCATACCATATACAAGGGCGGTGCTTTCATCTTCTACTATACCATATCCGCTGTGCTTTTTAATGGCGGTCATACCTACTCCTCCATCGTGACCCATCCCTGTTAGAATTATTCCGAGTAGACGGGCTTGAAAAATTGGGGCCAGAGAAGTAAACATATAATCTACACAGGGTCTTACACCCCATTTTTTAGGGTCCTGATTAAGTTCGACAACTCCTTTATCGTTAAAGGTAAGATGATAATCTCCAGGAGCAATTAAAACTTGTCCAGGGGTTAAAGCATCACCGGGTTCTGCTTCTTTCACATTCAAAGGTGACTGCTGGTCCAGACGTTTAGCCAGAGAAGTAGTAAAGCCTGCTGGCATATGCTGAACTATAGCGATTGCTGCTGGTAAATCTCCAGGAAGAGCTGTAATTACATCTTTTAAAGCTTTGGGTCCTCCCGAAGATGAGCCTATAGCGATTATAGGAAAATTGTCAAGAGAATAGTTGTTATCTTTTCCTGTGGTGTACCGGGGAGGATTTATGCGAGCAGAGATGTTTTTTTTATTCTGCTCAGTTTTGGCCTTTACTGAAACTTTTATTTTCTCTTGGAGCTCATCTATGATATCATCTATATTAAGTGATATTGATCCTGAAGGCTTAGGAATGAATTCAAAGGCACCAATCTCCAGGGCTTGCATTACAGTATCTCGATTATCCAGGGCACTAACCATAATAACAGGTAGTTCAGGATGATCGTCCATTATTTCCTGGAGGGTACTTAATCCGTCCTTGATAGGCATTTCAATATCTAAAGTGACTACATCAGGTTTTATTTTATTTATTTTTGCTAAAGCGTCCTGGCCGTTGCGGGCGGTATCTATAACATTTATTTGAGGATCTTTTTCTAAGGAATCCTTAAAAAGCTTTCGCATGAAAGCAGAATCATCAACAACTAATACATTAAGCATAAAAGTGTCCTCCTCTAAAGCATTACTTTGAAAAATTTAATTAAGTCTTATATTTTATATTCTTTTAAATTAGGCAAATTCCTTCAATTAAAACGAGGTGTTAATAAATGACGATGAAAATGGCAGTACTGGCAAGTGGTAGTTCAGGTAATTCGATTTACTTAGAAAGTAATAATACAGCGATATTGATCGATGCGGGTTTGTCCGGCCGTGAACTTGAACGGAGAATGGCTAGTATTGATTTAGATCCGAGTAGTTTGACGGCGATTTTAGTAACTCATGAACATATCGATCATATTAAAGGGGCGGGAATCTTATCCAGAAGATATGATATTCCCCTCTATGCAACCGCCGGCACCTGGCGAGCGGCAGCAAAGAAATTGGGCAAAATAACTCCGGCTAATAAGTGCCAAGTTGACGGTGATTGGGAAATTGGTGATCTTCATATCGAGAGTTTTCCTATTCCTCATGATGCCGAAGAGCCGGTAGGGTATGTGGTAGATAACGGAGAGGTCCGTTTTGGATTGGCTACTGATATTGGCTATATAAGTGAAGGATTAATCGGTTACTTAACCAGGCTGGATTGTGTTTTATTAGAAGCCAATCATGATATTGATTTATTAAGAGAGGGAAGTTACCCTGGTGTATTAAAGCGGAGAATACGTGGAGAAGAAGGCCATCTTTCTAATGATGAAACAGCAGAGTTTTTACCAGAACTATTAAAAACTAAAAACTCTGCCTGTCCTGTTGTGCTTTTATCTCATTTAAGTGCCGAGAATAATCGACCTGAACTGGCTTATTTAACAGTGAAAAACTCGCTTTGCTCAGCTGGTTATAAAATTGGTAAGGATTTAATTTTAAAGTGTGCTCCTCGGGATGAAGCCAGTGAGATTTATACATTAAAATCAGCAAAACCAATAGAAGGGGTGATTGATTCAGCATGATGAAGATAAACCTGGTTGCTGCAGGTAAGATAAACGAAGATTATATTAAGAAGGGAATCGAGGAATTTTCGCAAAGACTATCTAATTATTGCAAGTTAAATATAATTGAAATAGAACATGAGCATATTCCTCAGAATACTAAGGGTATATCAGATAAAATTAAAGCAAAGGAAGGGATAAGGCTATTAGAAAAAGTCCCGGAAAACAGCTATATAATAGCTCTAGATGTTAAAGGTAAACCGATGACTTCTAAAGGCCTGGCCCATTCCCTGCAGAATTTACAGGTACAGGGAAGAAGTAATATTACCTTCATTATTGGCGGACCTCTCGGCTTATCTCAGGAAATTATTGCCGAAGCTGATTACCAGCTGTCTTTATCCCATATGACTTTCACTCATCAGATGATAAGGCTTATTTTACTAGAACAGCTTTATCGGGCCTTTAAGATAATTTCTGGTGAACCTTATCATAGATAAAGTAACCTTTTTAACAGATTTTAGATCTGCACGTGGGTATAATAAACGAGACGATTAGAAATTGCAAATATCAATTAGTTTATAAGATCAAGAATAATTTAAAAGTGGGAGTTGATTATATGAAAAGTAGAGCTACCTGGGAGGGCGGTTTAGCTTTCTCAGCTAAAGGTGATTCTGGCCATGAAGTTTTAATGGATGCCTCGAAATCAGCAGGTGGTGAAAATAGCGGCCCCAGCCCGATGGAATTATTATTGCATGGAGTTGCTGGCTGTACAGGTATTGATATTGTAAATACACTGCAGAAAATGAAAGCAGATGTTGAAGACTTTAAAATTGAAGTTGATGGCTCTCGAGCGGAAGACTATCCTAAAAAATACACAAGAATTAATATTCATTTTATTATTGAAGGATCTGGCCTTACCGAAAAGAATGTTTCCCGGGCGATAAAATTAAGTTTGGATAAGTATTGTTCAGCCAGCAATTCATTGACAGCTGAAATAACCAGTAGTTACGAAATAATTTCAATTGAATAAATTTCAAAAGTATATCTTATTATTAGAGTCGGACTTTTCCGGCTCTTTTTTATGCTTTTTAAGATAAAAATATTGATAAAGGCAGGAGTTTATTAATTTATATTGAATATATAAAGTAACATTAAAAGAAATTAACTTTAGTGTTTTCGGTTAAATAAAAATAAATTTAAAATTGAAGGAGGAATATAATGATCGATTTAACTAAGAATGAAGAAAGATTAGAAAAAGCCATTGCCCGGGCTAAAGAAAAGGGGGTAATTATCCCTACGCTGGCGCAGATGAAAAATCCTGATTTAATTCCGGATGAGATTAAAGAAAAGCTTAAAGATGTCGGCCTGTGGGATATAGATTCCCTTAATTTATTTAGAATTAGCTGGCAGAATGAGCAAAAAGATTCAGGGGGACGGTATGGCGGTGTTAATTATATTGAACTGCCTAGTGAGCTTACAGGGGTGGATGCCAGAATTATCGCTCTGGTAGGCAAGTGGTTTCCGACTGGAGCTCATAAGATTGGCCCAACATTTGGTTGTTTGGTGCCAAAGCTGGTCACCGGTCAATTTGACCCAACTTCTGAAAAAGCTGTTTGGCCCTCTACCGGGAACTACTGTCGAGGTGGAGCTTATAACTCTCAACTTCTGGGCTGCAAATCAATTGCTATTTTACCTGAAGAAATGAGTAAAGAAAGATTTGAATGGTTGGAGAATGTTGCAGATGAAGTTATTCCAACTGTGGGTAGTGAAAGTAATGTTAAAGAAATATTCGATAAATGCTGGGAGTTAAAAGAGACCAGAGACGACGTTAATATATTTAACCAATTTGATGAGATGGGCAATCATCTCTGGCATTATGAAGTTACTGGTAATGCGATGGCTAAAGCATTTGAGGATGCAGACGGGAAAAACATGGCTGGAGTTGTTTTAACTTCTGGTTCTGCTGGAACATTAGGTTCTGCAGATAGAGTGAAGGAACTTTATCCAGGGAGCAAATTGGCTGTATCTGAAGCTTTACAGTGCCCAACTTTATTGAATAATGGCTTTGGTGCTCATAGAATTGAAGGGATCGGCGATAAGCACGTTCCCTGGGTTCATAATGTTAAAAATACAGATATGGTTATGGCTGTTGATGATAATCATGCTATGAACCTCATCCGCCTTTTTAATACCGAAGTTGGTCACGCCTATCTTAAAGAAAATGGTGTTCCAGCAGAGACAGTAGATAACTTACATTTGATGGGTATCTCTGGAATTGCAAATATGCTTTCCGCTATTAAATTTGCTAAATATTACGAGTTAACCGAAGATGACGTGATTATGACTGTATTTACTGATTCGATGGAACTTTATGGTTCCCGGGTTGAAGAGATGGTAGAAGAAGCAGGCACCTATGAAAAAATTGATGCTGCAGTTGATTATCAGCGCCATCTGTTGGGAACTACAGTTGACCATGTTGAAGAGTTAACCTATTATAGCAAAAAACGAATCCATAATCTCAAGTATTATACCTGGATAGAACAACAGAAAAAAGATCTGGATGAATTAAATGCCCAGTGGTATGATTACGATAATTATTGGGGCGAGCTGCATAAGATGGCTCCCAAAATAGACAAGTTAATTAATGAATTCAATCAAAGAACAGGTTTGTTAGAGGAGTTGTAAGTGCAAATGGAATATGTTACCCACTTAAGCTGCATTAATTGCGGCCATAAGTATCCTGCAGATCCAGAACGATATCTCTGTGATGATTGTGGAGATAAAGGTCTGCTCGAAGTTGAATATGATTATGAAAAAATAACGGCTGAATGGTCAAAAGCTGACCTGGCAGCATGTCAGGATAAAAGGATTTGGCGTTATGCACCCCTGCTGCCGGTAGAAGCTGATACACCTCGGCCGCCGCTGGCTGTTGGTAATACGCCAATTTATCAATCTACCCGTCTGGCCCAGGAATTGGGTCTGGAGAATATCTGGCTTAAAGATGACGGGCTCAATCCTACAGGTTCTCTAAAGGATAGAGCTTCAGCTATGGCGGTAGTGAAAGCCCAGGAGGCTGGTGCGGATATAGTTGCCTGTTCATCTACGGGCAATGCTGCTTCATCTTTAGCCGGTAATGCTGCCTCTCTGGGAGGGAAGTTGAAGACGGTCATCTTTGTTCCAGGACGGGCTCCAGGAGGAAAGCTGGCTCAACTGCTTATCTATGGAGCTACAGTTGTTTCCGTACAGGGTGATTATCAAGCTGCCTATGACCTTTCAAAAGCGGCCATCGATAAATGGGGTTGGTATAACCGCAATGCAGCGATAAATTCATATCTGGTGGAAGGAAAAAAAACCGCTGTCCTGGAGATGGCTGAGCAGATGGATTTCAACCTCCCTGATTGGCTGGTTTTCTCGGTAGGTGATGGTTGTACCATAGCTGGAGCCTGGAAGGCGCTGCAGGACTTAAGAGAGATTGGTTTTATCGATAGGGTGCCTCGTCTGCTTGGCGTTCAGGCAGAAGGGTGTGCTCCCATCACCGAAGCTTTTTATTCTGATGGCTGTCTGACGGTAGTAGATGAGGATACCATTGCAGATAGTATTGCTGTCGGTAATCCCCGAAATTATGTTAAGGCTATACGCGGGATTGAAAAGAGTCAGGGAGAGATGATCAATGTTTCTGATGAAGAGATTTATGAGATGATGAGGTTGTTGGGCAGGACAACAGGAATATTTGGAGAGCCGGCTGGTGTTGCAGGGCTGGCGGGATTGAGAAAAATGGTTGCTCGCGGCGAAATCAAATCTTCCGAAAAGGTTGGTTTTGTTGTAACCGGTAACGGCTTGAAAGATGTAAAAAATGCTCGTAAAGCAGCTGGAGATCCTCTAGAAATCAAACCGGAGCTTGAACTCTTAGAAAAAGAGTTCGCTCGCAGGGGGGTTATATAGAACTAATGAATAAAAACGAGAGATTAGGCTCTAAATTGAGAAAAATGCGCAAGACTCAAAATATGAGTCTGGCTCAGCTGGCAGAGAAGATCGGAAAAACTTCTAGCTATCTCAGCCAGGTAGAGAGAGGGCTAGCAGAACCTTCAATTACCGCTTTAAGAGAAATATCTCAAGCTCTGGATGTACCCATGTTTTATTTTCTGGTGGAAAATGAAAAGCACAATGCTGTAGTTAGAAAAGAAGAAAGAAAAGAGTTGAGTTTCCCTAAGTCAAATTCTAAGGTTGAGTTGATCAGCCCTGATTTGAACCACCAGATGGAAATGATTCAGGTTAGTTTGGAACCAGGAGAATCTACAGTGGATGTTCCTTTATCTCACCAGGGTGAGGAATGTACCCTGGTTTTAGAAGGCAGGATGGAAATTTTGATAGGTGAAGATAAGTATGAACTTGAGCCAGGTGATAGTATATATTACATTGCCAGCATCCCTCATCGGATAGTTAGTATTGGAGAGGAAGAATTGGTTTTTGTTTCAGCAATCACACCGCCGAATTTCTAGAGAAAGTTTTATATGTAAATGGAAACATTATTTTATAAAATAACAGGAGGTAATTTGAATGAGAACAGTTTTTAAGAACAAGGATTTTATTACTTTACAGGAATGGTCAAAGGAAGAAATCGATACTTTACTTGATGTTTCATTTGATTTGAAAAGAAAATTTGCTCTGGATATTGATACACCTTATTTGAACAATAAAGTTGCAATGTTGATGTTTTTTGAAGAGTCAACTCGAACTAGAAACTCAATGGAAGCTGGTATAGCTCAATTAGGTGGCCATGGCAACTTCCTGGATACTTCAACCATGCAGATTTCTCACGGTGAAGTAGCCAAAGATACAGCTGTTATCCTGGGGAGTTTTGGTCATGGTATCGCCTGCCGTAATTGTTTTTGGGAGGAAGGCAACAAATATTTGAGAGATATGGCTGCCCATGCGACAGTGCCGATCATGAATCTTCAGTGTGACCTTTATCATCCTATGCAGGGGATCGCTGATTTGATGACAATCATCGAAAAGAAAGAAACTACTAAAAAGCTTAAGGTTTCAATTATATGGGCTTATGCTACCAGCCATAAAAAGCCTATTTCAGTACCTTTAACTCAGGCTTTATTATTCCCACGGTATGGCATGGACGTAACCATGGCTTATCCGGAAGGTTTTGAAATGCCTGACTGGGTAATTGATCAGGCTAGAGAAAATGCAGAAAAAAATGGTGGTTCTTTCACTATAACGCATGATATGGATGAGGCTTATAGAGATGCAGATATAGTAATACCTAAAAACTGGGGCAGCTGGGTAAGCGACCCTGAAGATAAATTAGGCAGCAAGCTTTTAGAGGAGAATAAGCACTGGAAATGTACCGAAGAGAAGATGGCTTTAGCTAAAGATGACGCTATGTATATGCATGCCCTTCCTGCTGACAGAGGGAACGAAGTAGAAGACTCAGTTATCGACGGGCCTCAATCTATCGTTTATGAAGAAGCTGAAAATAGACTGCATACTGCTAAAGCAGTTATGGCTTTAACCATGGGCGGGAGAGGTTAATTATGCAAAAAAGTGAAATGATAGATAAAATTAAAAGCGAAGTAGCAAAATATGAAGAAGAAATGATTAAATTTATGCAGGATATGATCCATATTCCCAGTGAAAGCTGTCAGGAGAAAGAAGTGATTCAGAGAATTAAACAGGAGATGGAAGCTGTTGGCTTTGATGAAGTTAAAATTGATGAGATGGGTAATATCCTGGGCCGGATCGGCAGTGGTCCCAGGGTTATAGCTTATGATGCTCATATTGATACAGTAGGCGTCGGGAATCCTGATGAATGGAAATGGGATCCTTTTGAAGGCAAATTGGAAGACGGCATTATTTATGGCCGGGGTGCCACTGACCAGGAAGGCGCTATGGTTTCCATGGTTTACGCAGGCAAAGTAATCAAGGATCTGGGCCTGCATGATGAATTCAGCTTATATATGGTAGGTACTGTTCAGGAAGAAGACTGTGATGGGCTCTGCTGGCAGTATATAATCAATGAAGGGGTTCTTGACCCTGAGATGGTAGTTATTACTGAACCGACTAATCTTAATATATATCGAGGTCACCGCGGGCGGATGGAGATGGAAGTAGTAACCACAGGTGTTTCCTGTCACGGTAGTGCGCCTGACCGGGGAGTTAATTCTTTATATAAGATGGCTCCCATTATATCCGGGATCGAAAAGTTAAATGAACGGTTAAAAGTTGATCCCTTTCTGGGGAAAGGTACTGTAACCGTCACCCATATAACTAACGATACTCCCAGTTTATGTGCTGTACCGGATAGAAGTGCGATCCATTTAGATCGCCGTCTAACTGCGGGGGAAGATAAAGAACTGGCGGTAAAACAGGTAGAAGAAGTAATAGCAGAGGCAGGTGTAGAAGCGGAAGTTAAAATGTTAAATTACGACACTCCGAGTTATACCGGTTTTGTTTATGAAACCGAAAAATATTATCCAACCTGGGTATTGGAGGAAGACCACCCAGTTATTAAATCGGCTGTATCTGCTTATAAAGATATTTTTTCTGCGGAACCTAAAGTGGATAAGTGGACATTCAGTACTAATGGAGTTTCAATAATGGGGCGGGCTGGAATTCCTTGCGTAGGGTTTGGTCCTGCTAATGAAATTTATGCTCACTCTGTGGAAGATCAAATTCCGGTGGAACATTTACTCAAAGCAGCCGAGTTTTATGCAATGCTGCCTGAACATCTTTAAGTAATATAAATTAAAGAGGGAGTCAATCGAGCTTAATTTAGCCTGAACTGGCTTCCTCTTTTAAAAATTTTTTATTTGAATTTAAAGAATATTAAATATTAACTTACAAGGGAGAGAAGCCAATATGAAAAAGTCTCAAACAGAAAATAAGGTTGTTTACGCTTTAGAGGATAGGCCCCCATTAGCAGAAACTATCGTTTTAGGTTTCCAGCATATGTTAGCTATGTTCGTAGGAATCATAACACCGCCGTTGATCATTGCCGGAGTGGCTGATCTAGGACCAGCTGAAACCGGTTTTTTTGTTAGTATGGCTCTGATAATGTCAGGTGTAGCTTCTTATATTCAGTGTAAACAGTTCGGCCCCGTGGGTTCTGGTTTGCTTGGCGTGCACGGCACTAGCTTTACTTTTGTTCCAATGGCGATAGGAGCAGCTAATGCCGGTGGTATTCCTTTAGTTTTAGGTATGGCTTTAGCAGCTTCCCCGGTGGAAATGATCTTAAGTAGATTTGTTAAACAGGCCAGGAATGTTTTTCCCCCGGTCGTATCCGGGACAGTGGTAACTTTAATCGGGTTAAGTTTGATCGAAGTGGGAATTAGAGACTTCGGCGGCGGTTATACTGATAGTTTTGGTGCCCCGATTAATTTGGCGGTTGGTACTTTTGTCTTAGCTGTAATTATTGCTAGCAATCGCTTTGGTAAAGGCTTAGTTAAAGTTGGTTCCGTGGCCATAGGGTTGGTAGCTGGTTACATAGTGGCTATTCCTTTAGGGATGGTTGATTTTCAAGCGGTTGCTGATGCGGGTTGGTTTACCGCTCCTCGTCCTTTATATTTTGGTTTGAGTTTTAGTTGGGGTCATCTTCTTCCCTGGATATTGGCATATTTTATAACATCCATTGAAACCATGGGAGATTTGACCGCTATTGCTGAAAACTCTGGTGAATCGGTAACTGGCAATTTACATCAGGAACGCCTGGGCCGGGGTATGTTAGCTGACGGAATAGCCAGTGCTTTGGCTGCTGTATTTAATACTATGCCTAATACTACCTTCAGCCAGAATGTTGGCGTTATTCAGATTTCTAAAGTTGGAAGTAGGGTTGTCGGTTACGCCGTTGCAGTCATTTTAATTATTTTGGGGTTTGTACCGAAGATTGGTGCACTTGTAAGTGTTATGCCCAGTCCTGTTTTAGGTGGAGCCACGCTAGCTCTGTTCGGTATGGTAGCAACATCAGGGATTAGAATCGTAACTAAAGGTGGCTTTAGTGACCGGAAGTTATTTATTTTATCAATTGCCCTTAGTTTTGGTCTGGGGATTAATTATCTTCCCGAAGTTGTAGAACAGCTGCCTGAGCTTTTATCAACGGTTCTTTCTTCTGGAGTAACCGTAGGAGCTTTATTAGCTCTAGGCTTAAATCTGTTGATTCCCGGTAGACAAAAACAGTAAATTATTTACTAATACAGGGAGGAGACTCCCTGTATTAACTAGAATCTATAATATGAGATTTTATTTATAATAAATTTAAGTTGGAGGTGAAACCTGTGACTGATTTTAAGCAGGTAAACAAGTCTAAAAAGAGAGTTGATGCTCTGGCTAAAGTAACTGGCCAGGCAAAATTTGGAGCAGATCTTAAATTTGCAGATATGCTCTATGGTAAAGTTGTAAGAACTGAATACCCACATGCTAAAATCAAAAATATAGACCTGACCCGGGCGCAAGAGTATCCAGGTGTAGTGACGGTCATGACAGCGGAAGATATTCCGACTAATACCTTTGGAGTGATAATCCAGAATCAGAAGGTATTGGCTGAAGATGAAGCTATATATATCGGCGATGGTATTGTTATGCTTGCCGCTCGGACAAAACAGGCGGCAGAAGAGGCTGCTAAATTGGTTAATATCGAATATGAAGAACTGCCCGGTATATACGATACCCGGGAAGCTCAAAAACCTGATGCTCAATTGGTTATGGAAGGAACTGATAGCAACCAGGTAGTCCATCACCCTTTGAGAAAAGGTGACGTGGAAGCAGGCTTTGCAGAAGCTGATGTGATTTTAGAAAGAGAGTATTCCACCCAGTTTATCGAGCATGCTTATTTGGAGCCTGAAGCTGTAACTGTGGTTCCTCATGAAAGAAATACTCTGGTAACGGTTTATGGTTCCGTTCAGAATCCGTACGCTACTAGAGATGCAGTAGCTAGGGTTTTGCAATGTGATTTAAACCAGGTCAGGATCATTCAGGATAATATGGGTGGTTCCTTTGGAGGGAAAGATGAAAACATTTCTTCTATGGCAGCAAGAGCAGCGGTCATGGCTCTAGCTACTGAAAGACCGGTTCAAATGGTTAATTCAAGAGAAGAGTCTATTATTGAAAGCTATAAGCGCCATCCTTACAGGTTGAAATATAAGGTTGGAGCAAAAGAAAATGGAGATCTGGTAGCGATGGAAATCGAGGCCGTGGCTGACAGTGGCGCTTACGCCTGTCAGACTCCTTTTGTAACCTGGCGTTCTGTTGTTCAGGCAACCGGTCCTTATGAGGTTCCTAACGTTAAAACAGATACCTATGGTTTTTATACTAATAGTCCTTACACTGGTGCGATGAGAGGATATGGCTCCCCTCCGACCTGTTTTGCCCAGGAATCTTTGATGGATGAATTGGCTGCAGAATTAGGTTTGAGTCCGGTTGAACTCAGGGAGAAAAATATGTTTAGAAATAATTCCCGTACAGCCAGTAATCAAAAATTGGACAATCACGAGGTTAGTTTACAGGAAGTTTTGGATAAAGCTAAAGCTGCTATTAATTATGACGAAAAATATGAAAAGTATACTCAGCCCCAGCCAGGAGAGAAGAAACGAGGTATCGGCCTTTCCATTAGTTATAGAGGGGTTAGTTTGGGGGCTGAAGCGATCGATACTACCGGAGGAATAGTGGCTGTTCAAAAAGACGGGAGTATTATCATGTACTGCGGTCTGGCAGAAAATGGCCAGGGTTTGAAAACAGTATTTTCTCAGGTTGTCGGGGAAGAATTAGGTGTAGATTTAGTTAATATAAATTATATGGAAGCAGATACTTCAGTGGCTCCAGAAAGTGGTTCCACAGTAGCTTCTCGTAGTACTTTTATGGGGGGAAATGCTTTGAAAAAAGCTGCCCAGAACGTAAAAAGTACTATGGCCGAATTTGCTCAGAATGAATACGGTGTAGAAGGAGAAATCATTTTTAAAGATAATGCTCTTTATGCAGAAGATGGTAGTAAATTAGATGATTTTGCTACGGTAGCAGGAAAAGCGTTTCACAGTGGAGTATTTTTGTCTTCTTACGGCTGGTATAAAGCACCTAAGATTTCCTGGGATGAAGAGACCGGTCAGGGCCGGCCTTATTTCACCTATGTTTATGGCTGCCAGATAGCCGAAATTGAGGTTGATACTGGTACCGGTCAGGTTAAAGTTCTAAACATGGCTGCCGCTCACGATGTAGGGAAGGCCATCAACCCGGCCAATGTTCGCGGCCAAATTTATGGCGGTGTTGTCATGGCGATCGGTCATACTCTCATGGAAGACCTTGGGTTTTCTCAAGGGTTTATAGATCATACTAATTTTGATGAATATTTAATCCCCACAATTAAAGATGTTCCCAATATAGAACCAATTATAGTTGAAAATCCTGATCCTGCCGGCCCTTATGGGGCAAAATCGATAGGTGAACCTACGCTTGAATTAGGAAGTTCGGCGATTAATAATGCTGTGGCCATGGCCACAGGCAAACGCCACTATGAACTCCCTTTAAATCTTGAGCGAGTATTAATCGGCAGATCATTAAGTAGGGAGGGTTAAGCGATGTATACGGATTTAAAATTTTATCAACCAGATAAATTAAATGATGCGGTTGAACTACTTGCCGCTGAAAAGTTACGCCTTCTGGCCGGAGGTACGGATTTCATGGTTGACTTTAGAGCCGACCATGAGTTTTTAGCTGGTTTTGACGGCATACTTGATATTTCCAGAGTGGATGGCTTAAAAGGTATGAAAGAAAAAGATGGGCTCGTTGAGATAGGAGCACTGGTTACTCATCAGGAGTTAGTTGAATCTAATTTGATTAATCAGTACTTTCCTGCATTAGCTCAAGCTGCTGCAGCAGTAGGTTCAACGCAGATTAGAAATAGAGGCACAATAGGTGGCAATATATGTAACGCTGCAGCATGTGCTGATACACTGGGGCCTTTGATAGCGTTTGAAGGTAGAGTGGTACTGCAGTCTGCAGCTGGCCGCAGAACAATGGATGTTATCGATTTTGTAACCCGGCCTTATCAAACAGAGCGAAGAGATGACGAGCTTCTTGTTTCCTTCTTACTGCCTATTCCTGAGAAAGGAACTTACAGTGGCTTTGAAAAAATCGGAAGACGTCAGGCTTTAGCCATCACTAGAATTAGCTTAGTTGTTAAGGCTAAGCTATCAGAAGATGGAATCGTGGAAGCTATTACATTAGCTCCCGGTTCAGCTACACCGGTACCTGCTCCTTTTAAAGGTGTGGAAGCGAACATTAAGGGCAAGAAATTAGCAAGTCTGAACGCCGAAGAGATAGGTGAACAAGCTGCCCAGGAAATGGTTAGCATTACTGGAGAGCGCTGGTCGACACCTTATAAGAAACCAGCTTTAGCAACTCTCTTCCGCAGAGCCATAATTAAACTCCAGGAGGAGGTAGCGAGCAATGAGTAAAGTAAAAGTTAATTTTGTTGTTAATTATAGAGAGGTTGAAGTTGAAGTCAGCCCAACCGAAAGGCTGCTGGATACATTAAGAGAACGATTGGGTTATACCGGCGTTAAAGAAGGTTGTGCCATAGGTGAATGTGGGGCCTGCACGGTAATATTTGATGGGGAAACAGTGAATTCTTGCCTGGTTCCAACGGTTCAGGCTCAGGGCAAAGAAGTATTGACAATTGAAGGTTTAAAAACCGATAAAAGATTAGACCCATTACAGCAGTCATTTATAGATCATCAGGCGGTACAGTGTGGGTTTTGTACCCCTGGGATGATTTTATCTGCCCGAGCTCTTTTGAATAAAAACTCCAGCCCAACCCGGGAAGACATTAAAACTGCCCTGGATGGAAATCTCTGCCGCTGCACAGGGTATGAACAGATAATTCAAGCTGTACAGGCGGCAGCTGATGAGGAGGATGCCTAAGTGAATGCCACTCTCTTCAAAAATGTAAAAACTATTATTACATTAGATGAACAGGAGCGGAGATTAGAAGGATATGATCTTTTGGTGGAAGAAGGCAGGGTTTCAGCTATTGCTGAAGAAATTG
>JBNJDR010000026.1:0-24446 GCA_051745085.1 Bacillota bacterium
TCGATATCGGCAGAAAATGATCATTGGTTTATAGCCGGGTTTCCAGGTATAGGGCCGACCGGAGATATATTTCTTGCTGCCTATGGTTCCCTTCAGGCGAGGGGAGGCTCATATCTATCGACCCAAACGGGCAGAAGAGGTGGGAGTTTGCTGCCCAGTATGATGAACTATCAAGTCCGGCAGCTGCTGAGGATAACAGCATTTATTTTACCAGTGAAACGGGGCAGGTTTAGCTAGAAGCCCCTGGCCGGTGCAGGGTGGTAATCAGAGAAAAACTTACGAGCAGATCTCGGCTGTCGGGAGGATGGATATTCTTAATGAGGAGAACTCCTTAAAAGCGTATCTTTCCTCGCCTTTTACCAGGGAAGAGGTTCAAAGATATGAACAGAGGATGGCTGAAGATAGGAGAGAAGCTGCCTATTACGAGGAAGCTCCCTGGGATTATGGGTTATGGGAGGATTAGTTCCTGCTGGTATAGCGGCGGTGTTCTTGGGTAGATAATGTCCGGTGATCTGTCAGACGGGATGCAGATTGACACCCTGTTAAGCCTCAGCAGATAACGGTTACTATCGGAGAAGGCGTAATTCTAAACGACAACATTGAAGACAGCGGTCAGGGACTATTCACCGTATTTGCACCTACCGACGCAGCCTTTGAAGATCTGATAGCTGAACCCAACGGAATCGATGATATAGCTGATCTACTAGCACTGGAAAATATTGCAGATATATTGCTCTACCACGTTCTTTCCGGTCAGGTTATGGCGGAGGATGTTGTAGAACTGGATGTTCAGACAGTAGAAACTTTATCTGGTGATAACATCACGATATCGATACAGTGCTGCTGCCTCCAACCTCTTAGATAAAAAAATAATCTTTATACAAAAATTAAGCCTCTGCCTGGTTTACAGCAGGGGCTTTTTGCTGCCTGTATTTAAAAGTGGTCGGTTCAGGTGAAAAAAAGACTGAAAAATGACTGGTAAGTGACTATTAAGTGACCTAAAACACAATACATTTAGTATTATTATATATATATGATTAAAAATTAGTAATTATACATTCCTTTAAACTTTTATTCAAGTTATAATCAGGATTGCACAAATAGAGTAGGGTGGCGAGAGCAGGCAGATTCGGCTTTGGATGATAGGCTAAAAAGGGAGGTGATAAAGTGGGGCAAGAACCGGCTAAGGAACGGAGCTATTATTAAATGACCAATAAGTTAAAAAAGGAGAGAAATATCATGAAAAATCAAGATAACACAGGTATCGCTAACCCTTTTGCCCTGGCGGAAGTGATCGCTAAGAAAAAAATAGACTGGGACAAGGTTGAAAACCATGAAATTATTTTGGAGACTATCCTGCAGACACCTTACGAAGAATTATTTGATCCCAAGTTTGCTTCCCCGTTGTTTCCAGGTGTACGTTTAAAGAAAGATTTTTCCCTTGAGAAGATCCCCCTGGAGGATATGATAATTAGAGAAGATGAGGATGGGGTCAATACAGAGATTGGGAATATAGATACGATCGATGATCTGATCAAGTTTCTCGAGACCAACCGGAACAAAGATATCAATATTCGCGACCTGGTTAGAGATCCCTCTCACAATCTAAAATTGGATATTGATCTGGGTAAAGTTATACCACGCAGGCTGTCCAGCTTCGAATGGCCCAAACATCTATTGGATCTTGTCATCTCGAAAGTTGATATTACGGAAAAAGATGCAGAGTGGGAGCCTGTGGGTATCGATTGGGAAGATCCAGGCCATTTCTTCAATAAAGCTGCTGATTTTTTTGATCCTATCCAGGGTTCGGTGCCCAATTGCTATTTCATAGCGGCCCTGTCCAGCGTGGCCTGGGCCAGACCCTATGTGATAGCGCATAAAACTAGATCATCAGGGACGGCAGAAGCGGACTTCGTCTGTATGATCAAATTTTATCAGATAGGCAGCATAGGTTCTAAGAACCAAAAAACAGCCGAAGTTGAGGTCAGCGAGAAGTTACCCTTGAATGCTGCGACAAATAACTTCGTATATTGTCGTTCTTTCGATCCTGGAGAGATATGGCCGGGGGTTTACGAAAAAGCCTTTGCGAAATGGATAACCAAAAACCCAACCGATAAGCCAGATATTACCGCCACCGGATTCGGTAACCCGGTGACCGCGATACGGCAGTTAACCAACGAAAATAATGTCATCAGTAAACTTACCAAAGATCATTCGGCCGATGACCTATATTCTTTCGTTCGGGCCAATTCGATGAGCAGGAAAACCATGCATCCAATGGTGGCTTCGACTTATTCGAGTGGTGATGCTTCCCCGGACAAGGTCACCTATGCAGATGCTAATATCGCCGCTAACCACGCTTACTCAGTTCTGGGATGGTTCTATAGAAACGGTAAAAAGTATCTCGTGCTTAGGAATCCCTGGGGTATTGCATGGGATACAGGTTATACTATAAACGGTACCTGGCTTGCTTATCATGTAGACTGGTGGAAACCGATCGTATTTGGGGCAAGAGGGGTGTTCGCGCTCGAGGCAAAGACTTTTAAGCGTTATTTCAGGCGGATCGCTGTGGCGAAAAATTAAACCTGGCTTAGCGGTCTGGCCTCTGGCGGCGGTTGATGATTCGCCGGCGATGGCGACCAGGCCGCTTTTATATGGGTCCTGAGCGTCCAGGATCTTGATTAGTAAAAATTGTATAAATTTTACTTAAATAGTGGGGCATAAGCGAACTTTGATCGGGAATAATTTTTTATTATTTATATCATTGACTAACTAGCCAATTTATAGTTAAATAGATATATAATGCAAAGGAGGAACAATCATATGAAATCTACTGGTATTGTAAGAAAAGTTGATGATTTAGGCCGGATTGTTTTACCCAAGGAGCTAAGGACGACCATGAATTTAGATATTAAAGATCCGGTGGAGTTTTATGTGGATGGAGATAAGATCATACTGGATAAATATGCTCCAGGCTGCAGCTTTTGTGGGAGTGTTGAAGATAAGGTTTTATATAAAGACAAATATGTCTGTAAATCATGCATTGAGAAACTGGAGAAAATGGTCTAATAGTATAATTGTATTTCACTAAAAAAGTCTGGATAAATTAATCTGGGCTTTTTTTATTTGGAATAAGGTGGGTAGATGCAGGTTGAGTTTAAGGGGAAGTTTTTAAAATAGTAAAAATATGACCTCGCTGCAGAGGTAATTTATAACCGCAGGATTAAACAAACTATTTTAATCAAGATTAAGCAAAAAGGCCTGAAAATATTAGGAGGGTTTTAGTTTTGAATCTCGAAGTGAGTTTAATAGATATAGACATCAGGCGCCTGATAAATAAGTAAAGTCGTCTGAAAAAAATATTTTATGGGAGGTATTTACATTCATGTTTAAACAGCTTAGAAAATTTACGTTAATAGCTTCTCTGTTCCTCGTTTTTACTCTTGCTTTTACAGCGGCGGCAGAGGCAGAAGTTAAGAATGTGATCTTACTGATCGGCGATGGCCTGGGTATGGGTCAGATCGATATTACCCGCTATCTTGTCGGGGGTAAAGACCACGAGCTAGAACTAATGCAATTACCCGAAACGGGAATCATGATGACAAGTTCTACAGAAGGAGTTCCAGATTCAGCTGCAGCCGGGACCGCGATGTCCACGGGACACAAGGTATATAACGGTGGGGTAGCCATGAATGAAGAGGGTGAAGAACTTGATTCTGTTTTAGATTTTGCCCAGACAAAAAATAAGGCTACCGGTGTAGTTAGTACAAATACCGTAACCGATGCTACCCCTGCTGCCTTTATCGCTTCTGTTGAAGATAGAGGTATGGGAGCAGAAATTGCAAAGCAGGGTCTGGATAATGAAGTAGACGTAATGTTCGGTGGAGGCCGGGAAGACTTTACCGAAGAAGAAGCCGGCGAAGATCTGATCGCTCAAGCTCAAGAAAATGGTTATCAGTATGTCTCAGATAAAAATGAATTAGCAGAGGTTTCCGTAACTGAAGGTAAAGTTCTGGGGCTCTTCAATGATTCTTATATGAACTATCTTAACGACCGGGATGACGTGGGTTCTAACGAGCCGTCTCTCGAAGAAATGACTAAAAAAGCGATCGAGGTATTAGCAGAAGACGAAGATGGATTCTTCTTAATGGCAGAAGGAGCTAGAATCGACCACGCTTCCCACGCAGCAGATATTCCTGGTGTTGTAGCAGAAACCCTGGATTTCGATGCCAGCGTGAAAGCCGCGATGGATTTTGCCGAAGAGAACGGAGACACTCTTGTTATAGTAACTGCTGACCACGAAACCCTTGGTTTATCTGCAACTGAGCCGATGGATAAAGAAGCTTTAATGGATATTGACGTTTCTCCAGAATATATGGCTTCTCAGTTGACAGAAAAAGAAAATGGTAAAGGCTATACAGTAGATAGCGTTAAGTCTGTTTTTGAAGAATATGCTGGTTTTTCTCTAACCGACGAGGAAGTAGCTGTATTTAATGAGCGCGTTTTAGATGACGACGGAAACATCAAATATTCCTACCTTGTAGGATGGGAAATCGGTACATTTATCGCTGAAGAATATCAAGTAGGAGCTGTAAATTCAGATATAAGAGCTAATTCTTCCACAGGTGGACACACTCTAAATTCAGTCCCGATCTTTGCTTACGGTGAAGGGGCAGAGGAATTTAACGGTATGATGCAGAATACGGAATTTGCAGATATCCTGTTTAATTCCATGCAGCAGTAAATTAGATAAAAAAGAATAACGTTTAGCTTAAGCAGGCAGCCTTTAATTTGGGGCTGTCTGTTTTTTTATGCCTCAAAATGTAAAGATCCATTAGGATTTTACGATTCTCGGCCGTGGCCTTTCCTGTAAGCTTTACCGCTATATACCATGTTAAGTTTGATATTATATTCATGAAATACTATAATTATTATAAATAGTTAACAATTTTCAGAAATTTAAAAACGTTAGATTAAGTAGAGGGGGGTTAAAATCAATAACGAGAAGAGAGAAGAGAATATTTTACTCAATATCATGAGCAGCGAAGAGGGATATTCCGGCTGTTTGATATTTTTGCTGATCGTATTCGTTCTACTTGCCGCCGGGGCAGGCTTTATATATTTTCAATGGACGAACATCCAGCAGTTGAGTAGTGAGCAGGTTCAAAAAGTCTTAACAGAAGTAGAAGAAAATGATGATATAGAAAGTATAGAAGATATTGAGAATGCAGAAGAGCTAGAGGGAGTAAATCTAGAAGAGTTGGAAGAAATAAGTCCCTGGGTAATAAGATTAGTGGAAATTATACCTTCGGGTTTGCTTGAAAATTTGCAGGAGATCACAGGTAATGATGAAGAAGCCGCACCGGAAGATGGGAGGACACCAGCAGAGGAGGAAAAAATAGCCACCGGAGAGATTTTGCCGGCCAGTATCGAGATCCATACCGCCCTGACAATTGTTGATTATCAAGATTTAGATGATGTCCCGGAGTTTGTAATTGAAGAGGTCGAGGTAGAAGAAGAGTTCATCAATCAACAGAGTATATTTTTAGAATTTGCCGTTGATTTTCCGGAAAGAGAGATTGCCGAGCTAAGGGAGATGGATGAAGTTCCTGAGGATGTTACCGAAGAGATGATCGAGGAAGAAAAGGATGACCTGGAGAGGGTTTACAACATGAAAGAAGTTCTAAGCTGGTATCAGGGACATTTGCAGGAAAACAACTGGGAAGTGATTAGCGAAAAGGAAATAGAAGGATACAATTACATGTTTCGCCATGAAAGCGATGGTTACTTTATAATCATCGACCTCGAGAACGCCTTATATACTCCTGAAAGAAGTTGAATGCCCGGACAGAAAAGAGATCTCGGTCATGCTGCTCCCAGGGCAAGCAACGAGACCGAACGGGGCAGAGCTAAAAATCGGCGGGTTGAACTGGTTAAAAAACAAGCTGATAAAGGAGGCGAATAATTATGAAAGACATAAAAGAAGAGTTTGAGAAGTTGACTAATCATGAAAAAATCGACTTTATGAAAAATATTCTTCCTGAAGTTCAGGAGCTTATGCAGAACAATCCCGAGCAGAGACAGGAAATGATGTCCTCAATGATGGATGAAGGGGAAATGGATATGAGTCCCATGATGCAGAAGAAAGAAAAAATGATGAAAAAGAAAATGAAAAAAGAAAAAATGAAGAATAAGATGAAGATGAAGAATGAAAAAAGTATGAGTAATTATGGAATCAGCAAAGCGGTTGAACTTTCTTATCAGGATACAGTGGAGAAAGTAAAGGTTGAATTAAAAAAAGAGGGATTTGGTGTTCTGGCAGAACTTGATATGAAAAATATATTCCAAGAAAAGTTAGATAAAGAGATTAACGATTATATTATCCTCGAAGCCTGTAATCCTGCTTTTGCTTTTGATGGTATAGGAGAAGAATATGAACTTGGTCTTTTGCTTCCCTGCAATGTTATAGTCTTTGAAACTGAGGATCAGGAAATTAAGGTGGCAGCGATTGATCCAGAAAAAGCCCTGGGAATGTCAGATAATGAAAAAGTTAATGAAATAGCACAGGAAATCAAAGCAAGGCTGGAGCGAGCTATAGAAAACGTTTAAATTTTATTAATAAATTAAAGGGGTGATGATTTTGAAAAAATTATTTATCATAACTCTAGCTGTGATTTTGGTTGTTGGTATGGCAGGCATAGGTCATGCAGGTCTTGACGATAGTAATGCAGACAAAGGATTGTCAGCAAGTCCAGCTTTTGAGGAAGATACAGACCATGAACACGAGGGTCATTTTACCCATCAAGATGGAGCGCCTATATTTCATACTGAAGTAGGTCATATTGCCATCGATGCGGAAGAACCAGGATCAAATTCAGATGAAAATTCTGCTATTAGTGAACATCATCATGATGATAAAGATGGTAGTGTCATAGATACAAGCAACTAATGAAATATAAGTTCAATATTTTTTTCAGCCCAGTTAATAGCTGGGTTTTTTTTGTTGAGAGCTCAGCATGGGTAATAATCTGGTTATGGAACTCCATCAGAATTTGTCTATGCTGGACTTTTTCTTCTTAAAATTATATAATATAAGAGTACGTATGTTTGATAATTGTGCTGCTTATATTATCATAATCTGGGAAGGAGATTTAATGATGGCATTAAATCAACGAATTATTGACAGATTCATCAAAGGCTTTTCTGAGTCTACGATAGGTGAAATCAAATATAGTGAAAACGAGCAAAAAAGTCTATCTTATGGGAGAATTGAACATGAGGTTAAGCTTTTTTTTAGCCCGAGGTGTAATATTAACAGATTAGACCTGGATAAATTTATTGAAGAAACAATAATTCCAGGAATGCAGGTGGAAGTTGAAAAACGGGGATATGAATTTTTTGCTACTAATTATGATACGGATGAATTTCCGAAATGCCTAATGGACTACATATTAAGGAAGAAGGCAAAAGATGAAGATTAGTTTTTAATGATCGGCCAGCCCCCTCCCGAACTCCCGGTGATTATTTCAATTAATTTTGAAAAACAAGGAGGTAATTTCCTATTGTTGGATAATAAAAAGTTAAATACAGGAAGAAGTATTTCATTAATGCCCGCCAGCATGAGCAGCGGTAACCCGGAGATTCTGGAAATTTTAAAGGAACACGGCGCAGAAGTCGCTGCTCAAAATATTCATGATAAAACTCTTCTGAGCTTTGCAGCTGAGTTTAACGACACGCCAGAAATCATCGATACCTTATTGGACTTTGGAGCCGATCCGGATATAGAAGATAAAGATGGCTTGAAAGCTGTAGATCATGCCAGGGAAATCCCGATATAACGGGGAGCGAAGCTTATAAGAAACTATTGGAGGAGACTGAAGCAGCCGAACATTAGAAAAATTCCCTAATCTTTACAACTATATTAAGATAAAGCTATAGAAAACTGGAGGTAAAACTTCAGTTTTTAGTCTGCCCTTTCCTGCAGGGGCAGCGAAAACCAGCCCGGAACAGGATATAATCGAGGTGTTGAAGCAGGCTGACAGGGCCATGTACAAGAATAAGTGGGATAGGGCTTGATATAGTTATGCTGATCAAGCAGCATTTCCAACAACTTGAAATCATCTATTTCAATAATTTACTTGACAAAAGTGATTATTTAGTATAAAATAATTTTCAATTAGACGAGATGAGCCTAGAGTAGATAAGATTAGATGAGGATAAGATGAGACGAGCAATAGGATAACTATTTAATCATAGGGATTACTATGTCTATTAATCTTCTACGGTCAGGCTTTGTCAAAAAGCTCTGACCGTTTTTTTTATTTATAACCTTATCTGTGCTCTCCTAAAGGGGAGGATGAAAATAATAAGTTTAAATGGATATTTAAGCTGACAAAGGAGGAACAAAAAATGAGCGGGAAATATTTTTCAGAATTCGGAGGTCGGTACGTACCGGAGACGTTGATCCCGGTATTGGATCAGTTAGAAGCAGTCTACTATGAATTAAAAGATGATCAGGAATTCAACCAGGAACTCAAGGGATTGCTGGCAGATTACTGCGGCCGGCCGACCCCTCTGTATTATGCGGAAAAGCTAACGGAGTACTATCAAGGTCCGGGGATCTACCTCAAAAGAGAAGATCTAAATCATACTGGAGCCCACAAAATCAATAATACTTTGGGTCAGATTCTTTTAGCTCATAAGATGGGCAAAACCAGGATAATCGCTGAGACCGGTGCGGGACAGCATGGTGTTGCAACTGCGACAGTTGCCGCCCGATTTGATCTTGCATGTGATATCTATATGGGTACAGAGGATATGGAGAGACAGGCTCTTAATGTTTACAAGATGGAAATGCTGGGAGCTCATGTGATCCCGGTTGAAACAGGCAGCTGCACCTTAAAGGATGCAACGAACCAGGCTATCAGGGACTGGATAAGTAATGTTGAGGATACTCATTACATAATTGGGTCTGTGGTAGGCCCTCATCCTTATCCCATGATGGTCAGAAATTTCCAGCGGATTATAGGCGAGGAAACCAGGAGGCAGATCATAAAGAAAACAGGCCGCTTACCAGATTATATTCTGGCCTGTGTTGGTGGAGGCAGTAATGCTATCGGTATCTTCCATCCATTTATTGAAGATGAAGGTGTTGCTTTAATCGGGATTGAAGCTGCAGGCAAGGGGATCGATAGCGGCCGCCATGCAGCTACCCTGACTGCTGGTAGGGTAGGAGTACTACACGGCAGTAGATCCTATCTTCTTCAGGACCAGGATGGTCAGATCGTCCCGGCTTATTCAATCTCGGCCGGCCTGGATTACCCCGGGGTCGGTCCGGAACACAGCCACTTTAAATCTATCAAGCGGGTAATTTATGAGTCGGCAACTGATCAGCAGGCTGTCAGGGCTTTCCGCCTTCTCTCAGAAAGGGAAGGCATTATCCCGGCTCTAGAAACTGCCCATGCTTTAGCTTATCTTGATACTTTGGCTCCTGAGTTAGATAGCTCTAAGATAATAGTTGTCAACCTTTCTGGTCGGGGCGATAAAGATATCAATAATTTTAAGAAAATCAAGGAGGCCGAAAGAAGTGAGTGAAATAAGGGCTAAATTCATCGATAATAAACCGTTGATCACCTACATCAGCGGGGGGGACCCGAACCTTGATTTGACCGCTAGACTGATATTCAAACTGCAGGAGGAAGGCGCAGATATCATTGAGATCGGTATTCCCTTTTCAGACCCTCTGGCTGATGGTCCGGTTATCCAGGCAGCTTCCCAACGAGCTCTCCAGGGTGGGGTTACCCTGAAGAAGTTGATCTCTAAATTGGGTGAGATCAAAGCAGAAGTTGAAGTTCCTCTGATATTGATGGGTTATTATAATTCCATCTTAAATTATGGCGAAGAGAGGTTCGCTGTAGATATCAAAAAAGCCGGGGTGGCAGGGGTTATCATACCTGATTTTCCTGGCGATGAAAAGGGGGAGATACTGACCTGGCTGAAAAAGGTTGATGTCGATCGCATCCTGCTGGTTACGCCAAACACATCTGAGCAGAGGCTGGAGATGATCGCGGGTCTAAGTTCTGGTTTCCTTTATGCGGTTGCCCATCTGGGGATAACAGGTGAGGCAAATAAAGAATCTCCCCAACTGAAATCTTATTTGGATAGAATCAGGGAATACTCCGGGGATCTGCCCATCTGCCTGGGCTTTGGAATAGACACCCCGGAGAAGGCTAAAAGAGCTGGAGAATATGCGGATGGCGTTATCATCGGCAGCGCCCTGATACAAGCTATTCAAATGGGAGAGGGGGCGGAAGATAAACTGACCAAAGCAGGTCGCTTCGTTAATGAGATAAAAAGAGTACTGGTTTAAATATCGGGAGCAGATTTATACCAGCCCAGGCAAGAAAATATTATAGCTGCTTATATTAAAAAATTAAATTTGAGGGGTGTTGAAATGAGAAAAATAGTAATAATCTTATTTGTTTTAGCTTTAATGTTAACATATACAGTATCTTTACAGGCGGAGGAAAGGGAGATAGCGGTTTTAACTCCTTATCTTGAGTCGGTTACTACAAACACTATGATCAGGTCATTTGAAGAGCTAGCAGAAGCTGAAGGATGGGACGTTAGAGTTATTGATACTAAAGGGGACTTCAATGAATTAGCAAACCGTTATGACGATGTAATAACCCAGGGAGTGGATGCTATAATCATGGGTATGGGGGATCCTAATCAGCTGCGGCGGCAGATTGAAAGTGCCAATCAAGCTGGTATCCCGGTTTTCGGGGGAGATGCTGGATATATTGCTGGTATGGAAGTTAATGTAACTTCAAATAATTACGTTCTAGGTGCCCAGAATACTTCCTATCTAGTCAATAGAATAGGCGCGGGTAAAATAGTGAAATTATATCATTCAGCCCACCCGGGGGTCCACCAGCGTGAAGTCGTCTTCGATGCAATCATAGAATCTCGAGATGATATCGAAGTAGTAGCAGAACATTATGTCCAGGTTCCTGGACCGATAGAAGATGCTCAACAGGCCATGCAGTCAATACTTCTAGCGAATCCAGATATTGATGGTGTCTGGGCTGCCTGGGATGAACCGGCGATCGGAGCAGAATTAGCTATCAGGCAATCTGGAAGAGACGACATTGTTGTAGTAGGAATCGACGGCAACTCCCAGGCTATAGAAATGATAGCAGAAGGCAGTTCTATCAAGGCAACTGTCAAACAGGATTTTGCCGCTATGGGAGAAATATTGATCGAGCAGATCAAAACCTACTTTGCCGGAGAAGAGATCGTTGACCATATCCTGTACGCTCCGTCTAATTTGATAACCGAAGACAATGCCCATCAATATAGAGAGTGAGCTTATCTAAAGTCAAAATATGAGCATCTGAAAATCTCCCCCATTTGGGGGGAGAAGGTGGTGAAAAAGAGATGGCGACAGAACTTTTGAAAATTACGAGTTTGAGCAAAACCTTCCCGGGGGTCAAAGCCTTAGATAAAGTGGATTTTGAGCTTGACTCCGGGGAGATTAGAGCGCTGGTTGGAGAAAATGGAGCCGGGAAAACTACTTTGATTAAGATCCTGGCCGGGATCTACCAGAAAGATAGTGGGAGCATAATCTATCAAGATACTGAACTGGATTTAAGGGAGCCAGCCGAAGCTAAAGAGTTAGGGCTGGCTTTTATCCATCAGGATTTAAATCTGATCCCTTATTTTGATGTGGTGGAAAATATTTGGCTGGGCTATGATTACCCTAGAAAAGGTTTGAGATTCGATAAAAAAGCAATGCAGAAAAGGGTTCTTGACCTGGCAGCTAGGTTAAATTTTAAACTTGATTTTGATAGACCTGTTTCTCAACTATCAACAGCCGATAAATGGTTGGTGGCAATTTTGAAAGCTTTTATTGTTGAGGCGAAACTGATCGTTCTAGATGAACCTACAGCCGCTTTAACTGATAAAGAAGTTAAGGAACTGTTCCTCAACCTAAGAAGGGTAAAAGCAATGGGTATATCTATAATCTATATTTCCCATCGTTTAGAAGAGATCTTTCAGGTTGCTGATTCGATCACTGTCTTAAGGAACGGCAAAAAGATCGCGGATAGACAAGTAAAAGATGTTACAAAAGATAGCTTAATCAAGTTGATGACGGGTAAAGATAAGTTAACTAGTTTTCCCGGAAGAGAAGATAAGCAGGTAAAAAAAGAGAACATTCTGCAGGCAAGTCAGTTAAAAGGTGCGGGCTACTCTAATGTTAATTTCAGCTTAAAAGAAAATGAGATCCTGGGCTTTTTTGGCCTGGTAGGATCGGGTAGAACCGAACTAATGGAATCGATCTTTGGTTTAAGAAAAATCGAAGCAGGCCTGCTTAAGATCAATGATAAGAAGATTGATGTGAAAAATCCTGCCCAGATGATCAGGGAAGGTGTAGTTTTGGTTCCCGAAGATCGCCGGGAAAAGGGTTTGGTTTTAAATCTGGGTGTAGATGAAAATATTTCCCTCCCTAACCTGGAGTTGATGCTTAAATCCAATTATCTAAAAAATATCGATAAAGACCAAGAAAAACAGCAGACAGAAGAGATTGTCAGTGATTTAAGGATTAAAACACCGTCCTTCGCTCAGCCTGTTAAATTTTTAAGTGGAGGCAATCAACAGAAGGTAGTGATAGCTAAATGGCTGTACAGAGATACGAAGGTATTTATCTTCGATGAGCCGACGGTCGGTATAGATGTAGGAGCGCGGACTGAGGTCTACTCCTTAATAAATGAACTGGCTTCTGATGCAGGGGTTATAGTGGTTTCCTCTGATATATTAGAAGTAATGGGCATCTGTGACCGCATTGCTGTAATGAGCCGGGGGCGATTAACTGGCATTCTGGCTAAAGAAAATTTTAACCAGGATAAAATTCTTCGGTTAGCTTATGAGGAGGTCAAATGATGAAAGGGTTTTTGAAAAAATACGGCACTTTAATCGGACTATTGATAATAATAATGACACTTTCTGTCTTAAGGCCGAATATATTTCTAACCCGAAGGAACTGGTCTAACATTTTAGAACAAATTTCGCTTTTAGCCATAATCGCAACTGGAGCTACGGTCGTTATGGTGATCGGTGAATTCGACCTCTCTATCGCCAGTGTAGCCAGCTTTTCCGGGATCATAACCGCTGGGTTATTAGTAGGGGGTATATCGATGTATATAGTTATACCCCTGGTATTAATTTTAAGTTTTGGTTTTGGTTTAATAAATGGATTTTTTGTAGCCAGGTTAAATATCCTCTCCTTCATAACAACACTCTCCAGTGGGACATTTTTAGGGGGAATAACCTACTGGTACTCGGGAGGAACGATAATTTTTTCCGGGATTCCTAAGGAATTTTTGGTTTGGGGCCAGGGGACATTTTTAAACATTCCCTCAGTGATATGGATCATGTTTTTAGTAACAGGTGTTTTCTGGTATATTTTCAACCAAACGATGTTGGGCAGACATCTGTATGCTATCGGGGGGAATGAGAAGTCAGCTCGATATTCTGGGATAAAAATAGAAAAAAACAAGGTTATTGCCTTTGGTTTAACAAGTGGATTAGCTGCCTTAACGGGTATACTGCTTGCTTCTCGGCTAGGTTCAGCTCATCCCACAGCTGGCGGCGGATACTTGCTGAGAGCATATGCTACAGTATTTTTAGGCATGACCTTATTCAAGCAGGGAGAAGCTAATATCTTAGGAACTCTGGTTGGGGTGTTGATAATGGGGGTCTTAGCAAACGGGTTAACTATCCTAAACGTCCCCAATTATTTTCAAGATATGCTCACTGGCTCAATAATAATTGCAGCTCTGGTTTTTCAAGGGATGACGGTCAGGTACAATTAAGAGACGGGAGGGATTATATGTCTGCAGAATATTATCTGCTTTGTTATGATATCGGGTCTACTTCGGTAAAATTAACTTTATTTGATAATAGTCTAAATCTATTTTATACAGCAGCTGAAGGTGTTCCCAATTATCAAGATGGGGGCCATTCTTATCAAAAGGCCGAGGACTGGTGGAGGCTGGTTAAGTCTTTAACGAAAAACATGCTCGATGATGTTGGAATTGTTTCCGAACAGATCAAAGCAATTGGTTCAACCGGACAGATGGAGGATTGTCTTTTGCTGAATGAAAAGGGCCAACCTTTAACCGAAGTTCTTTTATATTCTGATGGTAGAGCCCGAAATGAATGTCAGCTCTTGATCGATAAATATTCCCATGAAAAATTAAGTTATATTACCGGCAATAAGTTTAACCCTTTAATGTCCATCAATAAGTACTTATGGTTCCGGAATAATAGAAAAGGAGCATTTGCAAAACACCGCCATGTGGTTCTGGGGTCTAAAGATTATATCAACTTTAAATTAACAGGGCACAATATCTCAGATTATACCAATGCTTCAACAACTGGTTTCTTAGATATAAATGAGATGAAATGGAACGAGATTTTAATAGAAGATTTAGGTTTCGATGGGGCTCACCTTCCTCAGCTGGAGCAAGCGGACAGGATAATAGGCAGGATCAAACCAGACATGGCAGCTGAATTAGGCCTTAGCCCTGAACTTATAGTGGTCAACGGTTCTGGAGACGTCGGTGCTTCAACTCTGGGGGCCGGAGCTTTGACAGCTGAAGAAATATATTGTTACCTGGGGACGACAGGTTGGCTGGCCATGCCGGCAGAGGAGATATCCGCTAATAAAAATTTATTTACCCTGAGTAATCTAAAAGGTGGATCTTATATCATCGCCGGAGCAGTTTTGAATGCAGGCAGAGCTTATGATTGGTTTTTAAGCAATATCATGAATCATGAGCAAATAACAGAGGAAGTTTACAGTGAGGTGGAGGCACATATCTCAAAACTTGATGCGAGAGAAAATCGAACTATATTTATACCTTATTTGGCTGGGGAAAGAAGCCCTCTGAAGATCGAGGAAGGTAATGGGGTGTTCGCCCAGCTTGGTTATAATACCAACAGCTGGGATCTTCTGCTGGCTGTATTAGAAGGGGTAGGGTTTTCTTTGAAAGCTAACCTGGTTGAAATGGTTGGAGGCGGTAATTTATCTGAGAGAAGACTTCAGATAAATTTGGTCGGTGGAGGAAGTAAGAGCGATATATGGCCCCAATTATTAGCGAATATTTTAGAGAGTCAGGTTAATATTCTTGAGATAGAAACAGGGGCTCCGTCTTTAGGAGCCGCGATGATATGTCTTAAAGCGGTGAACGAAATAAATGATTATACAGAATTAGAAGGCCGCCTCAATGTTACTCAGAGCTACAAACCGCAGATGAAATTGCGAAGTCATTACGTAAAAAAATATGAGAGATATCAGAGATTGGTAAGTATGGTTTATAATATATAAGTTCGAAAACAGATCGGGTCTTTTAGACAAGTCCCTATCTGCTCTATCAAGCAGGCACCAATAAGATAAATTAAAACTAGAATAATTTTCCCTTGTTATTTATTAATCTTACTTTACTTTAGCAAATAAATGTGTTAACATATTAAAAATAATATAATATGTTTTATCTTAAGTTAAAATGTCGTTTTAAGTCAAAATAGCAGAATAAAGATAGAAGAGTAATTTCTGGCCGATCAATTATCTAGTAGAGAGAAGGAGAATCCGCCAGTTAGATAGCTCACCCTCCAAAAAGTAGATGAGCCCCTGTTATCAGGGGCTATTCACTCATACCCAGGGATAGCTATATCTATTAATAAATTTTTCATCCTCCTTCTCCAGGAGGATTTTTTGTTTTTAAAATCTATTATAATATTTTAAGCTGAGCCGACCGGTCAGCAAGAGGAATTAAATGATGCAGCAGCTAGAGGCAAAAAAAAACTGAAAAAGTGGGGAGTAATAAATTATGACAGGCTATATAGCAAGAAGACTTTTAAGAGGAGCATTCACCATTTTAATCGCCGTAACCATAACCTTTATCTTACTGCGGATGATGCCCGGTGATCCAGTTACCGTAATGGTTGACCCTCGGATGGGGGCTGAGATGAGGGAACAGATGATCATTCGCTTCGGGCTAGATCGTCCCCTGCTTGTTCAATATTTTCACTACATTAGGAACCTGTTGATCGGAGATCTCGGTTTTTCTTTTTATTATCGGCGGTCGGTCGCTAAGGTGATCCTGGCCAGATTACCCTGGACGATATTACTGATGGGAACAGCTCAGCTCATTACCATGCTGATCGGGATACCGCTGGGCATAATCGCCGGATATAAGCAGGGGAGCGGTGTTGACCAGGCCATCAATACTTTCGCTATCTTCGGGATCGCGATTTTCATCCCCTGGCTGGGCCTAACTCTGCTCCATCTGTTCGGCTATCGAATCCCGATCTTTCCGATCGGTGGGGCTCATACCCCCCGTTTGACCGGTTTTGATTACTATCAGAGCGTCTTAAGACACCTGGTTCTGCCGGCCATTTCTTTGATGATCATCATGATAGCCAACTACACGCTGTATATGCGCTCCAGCATTATCGATGTGCTCAGCGAGGACTATATCCGAACTGCCAGGTCGAAGGGTGTTAGTGAACGTCGGGTTCTGCTCGTTCATGCGCTGCGGAACGCCTTTCTGCCGACCCTGACGATGGCTGGTTTGATGATCGGCAGGATGGCAGGTGGGGCGGTACTAACCGAGACCATCTTCGCCTACCCTGGTCTGGGCAGGATGATCTTTGAGGCGGTCAGTCAGCAGGATTTTCCTGTCCTGCAGGGAGCTTTTTTGATCCTGGCTTTTACCGTGATCTTGATGAATATACTAACTGACATACTTTACGCTTATCTCGATCCGCGGATCGAGTTAAATTGAGGGGGGTGATACAATGAAATTTCCGGAGAGTGAGAACGGAGTCAGGACAGATAGACAGGGAAAGCAGCGTAAGAAGAGCAGATCTCAATGGGAGAACTTCTTCAGATATTTTGTTAAGCATCGTCTGGGTATGATCGGTTTAATCGGGGTTCTGGCCATCATCATCGTTGCCGTTTTTGCTCCGTCTCTAGCTGAATATCCGAGCGGTTATGGCCAGCATGGGGTCCTGCAGCCGCCTGATTCAGATGTTTATTTTGGTACTGATCATATGGGTATGGACATCTTCGCTCAGGTTGTCTGGGGGACAAGGACCTCCCTCCATGTCGGCTTCATGGCCGTTATGATATCGGTTTTGATCGGGGTACCGGTAGGAATAATGGGAGGCTACTTCAACGGCTGGACTTCTAACCTATTGATGGGTATGACCGATATCTTTTTAACCCTACCTATGTTACCGTTGATGATCGTCATGGCGGCTAGTTTAGGCTCCAGCATCAACAATATTGCCATCATCATCGGCATCTTGAGCTGGCCCCGGGTAGCCAGAATTGCCCGAGCAGATACGCTCTCGGTCAGAAATATGGAGTACATCAGTGCTGCTAAAGCGATTGGAAGCCCTAACTTGAAGATATTCTCCAGGCATATCCTGCCTAACATCAGCGGCCCGATTCTGGTCAATATGACCATCGTAATGGCCACAGCGATCCTTTCTGAGGCTGGACTCAGTTTTCTTGGACTCGGAGACGCTAGCACCTGGAGCTGGGGTCGTATCCTGGAGAATGCTCATCGCAGCGGAACCTTTGTCACTGCCTGGTGGTATTCACTCTTTCCCAGTTTTGCGATCATGTTTTTTGTCATATCTTTTAACTTCATCGGGATGGGGATCAGGGAAGCCCTGAACCCAAAACTTAATAGATAAGGTGGTTGATAATATGAAAATACCGAAAGAAGAACTGAACCGAAGGAAGGTGGAGGTGGTGAACTATCTGGAGGCGGAAGACCTGGATGGTCTGCTGCTGACTGATCCTTATAATCTTTTTTATATGCTTGATTTCTTTTTCGTACCGACAGAAAGGCCGTTTTACTGTCTCATCACGAGGAGCGGCCAGGTGCTGGTGGCGGCACCTAACCTGGAAAAGGAGGCTGGTGAGCTGGAGATCGTTGATGATATTTTCACCTACTTCGACTACCCGGGCAGACCAGATTTGTATAACTGGATAATCAAGAGCTTTAAGGAGCTGGAACCAGGCTTAAAACGGATCGCCGTCGATACCATCTCGTTAGGGCTTTATCAGATATTCAAAAAGGAATTGGAAAGTATAGAAAACAGTAAGCTGATCTATAAGCTTAGGCTGACCAAGACGGAGGTCGAGGCCGAACGGTTGAGAACCGCAGCCAAATACGCCGACTTCATCGTTGGAGTTGGCGCCGAGAATGTTCAGACCGGCATTTCGGAGCTTGAGCTGCTTGATTTGATGCAGTCCCGGACTTTACAGAAGATGATCGCTGAACTAGATGAAATCATCTACGTGCCAGGTGGTCCATGCGGGGGGCTGGTACCTTTCGGTAAAAACACCTCACTACCCCATGCTCTGCCTTCTAATAATAGGCTCCAGAAAGGTGATGCTTTGATCCTCAGCTGCGGGGCCAACTATCGGGGATATCGAGTGGAGTCGGAGAGATCTTTCTTCTTTGGGAAGCCTTCTGACCACCTGCTGGAAGCTTTCACTGTAATGAAGGAAGCCCAGGCTCTGGGACTGGAACTTATAAAACCCGGTGTAACCTGTGCGGAGGTGGATAACCAGGTACTTGATTTTATCCGGGATGCTGGCTACGGTGAGGCTATCCGTCACCGAACCGGGCATGGCAAAGGTCTGCAGGAGCATGAAGATCCCTGGGTCGAGGGCGGCGATGAAACTGTGATTCAAGCCGGGATGGTCCTCTCCTGTGAACCGGGAATATACCTGGAGGGAGATGCCGGTTTTCGCCATTCGGATACGGTACTGGTTACCGATAGCGGTGTCGAAGTATTGACCAGGTTCAGCAAGGATATTGAAGATCTGATCCTGGCCTAGGGAGACGATTGGTCGCATATAATTAATGGAGGTTCAACAAATAGTAAGTTAATAGGAGGAGGCCGAAATGGATTTTGATCTGATTATTGAAGATGGTTTTATTATCGATGGCAGCGGGAACCCTGGTTTCTGCGGAGAAGTTGGGATAAAAGATGGTAAGGTTAAACAGGTCGGGAGTAGGGTACAGGGCAAAACGAATGCACGGATATCGGCTGAGGGGCTGGCGGTAACACCCGGGTTTATCGACCCTCATGTTCATGAGGAAATAGCCATTTTGACCGGGGCTGAGATGACCGATTACATTAAACAAGGGGTCACTACTTTGATATCTGGTAACTGTGGTCATTCTGTTCACCCGGGGCCAGCCGAAGCTGTTTATGAGTACATGTCCCGGAACGGTCTCCTTTCCGATTCCGGAGAAGCGAAAGCCAGTAAACTTCGGGGATGGTCGAGTCTAAAAGAGTACAGGGAACTGGTCAAAGAGCTCGGGCTCCAGCTTAACTTCGGGATTTTGCTCGGCCACGGGACGATCCGCTGGCTGGCTATGGGGGGGCTGGACGAAGGCCAGCCTGACGAAGAAGAGCTGGCGGCGATGAAGGCGATGGTTGCCGCCGGCATGACAGAGGGGGCGCTGGGCATATCGACCGGACTTTCCTACCTGCCGGGGCGTATGGCAAAAACGGATGAGCTGATCGAACTGGCAGCAGTTGTGGCCGAGCATGATGGAACCTATGCCTCCCACATCAGATACGAGCTGGGACCACTGGCAGCGGTAGAAGAGGTCATCGAGATCGCAAAGAAATCGGGGGTCCGTTCCCAGGTTTCTCATCTAACGCCAGGTGCACCGGACGCCTACCAGGCCATCAGCGATGCCCGCCAGGCCGGAATAGAGATCGCTGTTGATATGATACCAAAGAGCAGCGGCCACTGCACAAGTAAGCGGCGGATGCTCCAGTTCATCAGAGCTTTAACACCTTCGCTATTTGAGAAAGATGTGAGTCAGGTTCAGCAGGCGATCAAAGATCCAGAGAGCCGGGAAAAGATCAAGGAGCAGTCTGGTCTTCTCTTCAAGGAGGAATGGGAAAACATCCTATTCATTAACACCGATGACCAGAGTATCGAGGGGAAATCGGCTGCCCAGCTGGCTGAAACAGCAGGAGCAGAGCCGGCTGACTTCGTTCTCGATATGCTGGCTGCTGACGATCGGGATTTCACAATTTGGCTGGGCGGCTTCAGCCGGGGCGATTTTCCAGGCAGTGAGTTAGACCAGGCGATTGCCGACAACCCACTGGTTATGGTCGGTTCTGATCGAATATTTGATGAGGGAGATGATCCTTACGCCTGGTATGAACTTTTCAGAAGCGGGGCTTTTCCTTTTTTTTTCAAAATGATGCGTGAGCAGTCAGTCAGGTTGGAAGAAATAGTCCGAAGGGTGACCTCACTTCCGGCTCAGCAGTTCAGGTTGAGCAGCCGAGGGCTGCTCAAGCCCGGGATGACTGCTGATATAGCTGTGATCGATTTCGATAACTACCGGTATCCGGATGAAGAAACGATAGACTATGGTAATCCGTTCGCCACCGCCGAGGGGGTGAAACATCTGCTGGTGAACGGTCAGCTGGTGTATAAGGACGGTCAGATACAGAAGGAAAGACCAGGTAAATTCGTTGGTTTGAACGGTAGAGATGTATAAGGATGAGGACAGGTCTTAGGAGAAGTCGAGTAGAAGGTTTTGTAAAGCTGCCGGCAGCAAGCTGCAGGTGCTACTAGTTTGAGAGTAGAGGACAAGGTAAAAATATGAGAAGCGAGTTTCACGAGAATATGAGGAGGTAACACAAATGAAAATGTTATTAAGATTAGGAGTTATAGTTTTGATTTTACTGTTGGCCGCTGGGCTGTTCTTGCCGTCCGCTGCAGCCGCCGAAGATAAATTCGGAGGTGCGATCAACATTGGGATTGCATCAGATCCGGCTAATCTGAATCCGCTGACTTCAAACGATCGGGTCAGCTCCTGGCTGCTCAGCAACATGTATCCGACCCTGCTGATGATGGATGAAGAAGGCACCAAAGTTCCTTATATCGCTGAGGATATAGAAGTTTCAGAAGATGGTTTGACTGTTACGGTAACCCTTGTTGAGGGGCTCGAGTGGTCAGATGGGACCCCGTTGACTTCGGCCGATGTCAGGTTCACCGCTGAACTGATGAAAGAAGAACAGCTGCAATGGCAGGCTGATTCTTTAAACCAGGTTGAGTCGATCGAGACGCCGGATGAGCTGACGATCATCTTCAATCTGGTCCAGCCCTATCCAGGTTTCGTAGGTGTCTTTGGTTTCTGGCAGCGGATAGTACCGGAGCATGTCTTCTCGCAAATTGATAATGTCGTTGAATTTGAGAACCGTGAAGATGTTGTCTCGGCGGGACCCTTCAATCTAGATGAGCTCCAGGAAGGCCAGTATTACGTGCTGGAGAGAGTCGATGAATGGTTCCTTTCACCAGAAGGCAAACCCTATATTGAGGAGATAATCTACCATGTCTATCCCGATGTGAACACGATGGTTATGGCCCTCCAGAGCGGCGAGATAGATTTAACCGCTACAAATATTCCGCCTTCCCAGGCTGATATTCTAAAGCAGCGTCCAGAGTTCACCGTAGTTCAAACGCCAAGTCTCGGCTTTGTTTACATCGGACTCAAATACGACAATGAGTTTCTGAATGATCGGGCTTTGAGACAAGCTATCGCTCACGGAATAGACCGAGATGAGATTATCAATATAGCTCTCGAGGGCGACGGTAAGAATTTGGATACTCCTGTATCCCCGGTCTATGAAGGCGAAGGGGTTGTCAACCCTGAAGCCAAGATGCCTGAATTCAGTATCGAAGCGGCCCAGGAGGCATTGGCTGCAGCTGGTTACGAAGATACTGATGACAGTGGAATCCTCAATTCGCCGATCACCGGTGAAGATGTAATCCTGGAGCTGGTATTTGATGGGGCTGATATTTACTTGAGAAACGCGGCTCAGGTCCTGGAGTCTAACTTTAACGATATGGGCTTAAAGTTAGAACTGCGTCCACTAGACAGGTCGACCTACCTTGATATCGTAACGAACCAGGGGAATTTCGATATAAATCTGGGCGGTTGGGGGATAATTGATGAACCCAGTGATGCGATGTATACCCTTTACCATTCTGATTCTTTCTTGAACTTCTCAGGGCTGGAAAGCGATGAACTGGATAGGGTTTTGGAGAAAGCCAGGTTCGCTTCAAATAAAGAAGAGGAGTTGAAGTATGTCCATGAGTTCCAGGAGGTATTCCTTGAAGAACTGCCGGTTATCACCCTGTACTATCAGCTCTATAATTTTGCCTACTCCAATGATTTCGAAGGGTTCTCGGTCTATCCCAGTGATCTGAGAGGTTTAATGGATCCCCAGAATATGAGCCGGATTTACCTGGCCGACTGACGTCAGCAGGTTATTGTATAAAAAGAAAGAGTATGGTATCTTCATTGCCCCAATAAGGTTAAATTTGGACCATAGTTCTGAACGATATCTCTGTTAAGCATTGGATAAAATAAATAAAGCCGGTCAGTACCATGCACAATATGATGGGTGCAAGCGGTGTTGATGAGCATAAATATATAGGCGTCTATCAGTAAATTTGGTAGGCGCTATATTTATTAAATTTTTTTAAGGCAACCGCCTATGAGGAGTACCTAGAAAGGTCTGGAGAGGCTGGTGTAGCTCATACAATATAGATGATAATTACATCTATACCAAAAAAAAGATTGTCGTTGTGATCTCCGGTTTCCCCGGCAGCTTTTACAATGGTGACCGGATTATCCTATCTGCAGGTTTATTTTGCTTCTATATATCATACATAATTTGAAATAATATTCATTAAATACTATAATTATTACAAATAGTTAACAATTTTCAGAAATTTAAAAAAGAGGGGTAATTTATGCGGAAAAATATAGTAACAGCCAAACTTATTCTGGTGTCTATTTTAATTATACTGGGTTTAGTCTTGATGACTCCTACAGAAGTTGACTCAGCGAATATTTCCAGTGAAATTTTGAAAACATACAACTCTCTTTTAGAAGAATCTATGGATGCCTTAGAAGCTGGGAATTACTTAGAATCAAAAACAAAATTAGATAAGGCCGTTCTACTGCTCTGGAATAATTCACCCTTAAGAGCGGAAAATGTTACTTTTGTAAAGAGGGAGGCCAAATTTTATGGTGATATCGTTCCGGTAGAAGATAAAAATTATCAGGCGGGAGACAGGCTGTTTCTCTATTTAGAGCCTAAAAACTATTTAATAGAATCCAATCCGGATGGTAAATATCGAATGGATATGGTCCTGGATACAAAATTAATATTTGAAGATGGAACTATAGTTTTTCATGACCCCGAATTTCTTAGATTCACAAAAGAGAGCAGTCAACCTAACCAGGAAGTGAAATTTGATCTGTTTTTTAATCTAGGGTCCGGAATAAAATCGGGAGAGTACACTATTAAGAATACTCTTATAGATAAACTATCAGAGGAGAAGGTGGTAATCGAAAGCAAATTCAATTTCCAGAATTGATACTGGAAGAAATCTGAATTAATAGTTTACTAGATTTAATACCCTTAAGGGGGGGATTAAAATCAATAAGAAGAGAGAAGAGAATACATTGAGCAATATCATGGGCAGCGAAGATGGATTTTCCGGCTGTTTGGTATTTTTACTGATCGTATTCGTTGTCCTTGCTGCCGGGGCAGGCTTTATATATTTTCAATGGTCAAACATTCAGCAGTTGAGTAGTGAACAGGTTCAAAAAGTCTTAACAGAAGTAGAAGAAAATGAGGATATAGAAAGCATAGAAGATATAGAGAATATAGAAGATTTAGAGGGGATAGATCTAGAAGAATTGGAAGAAATAAGTCCCTGGGTAATAAGATTAGTGAAGATTATTCCCTCGGGCTTGCTCGATAATTTGAAGGAGATAACAGGTAATGGCGATGAAGCTGCCCCTGATGAGGAAGAGACATCAGCAGAGGAAGAAGAAATAGCTCCTAAAGAGCTTTTGCCGGCCAGTATCGAAATCCACCCCGCCATGACAATAGTTGATTATCAAGATTTAGATGATATCCCGGAGGCTGTAATTGAAGAGGTCGAGGTAGAAGAAGAGTTTATCAATCAACAGAGTATATTTTTAGAATTTGCAGTTGATTTTCCAGAAAGAGAGATTGCCGAGTTAAGAGAACTGGATGAAGTTCCCGATGATGTTACCGATGAGATGATCGAGGAAGAAAAGGATGATCTGGAAAGGCTTTACAACATGAAAGAAGTTTTAAGTTGGTATCAGGGAAATTTACAGGAAAACAACTGGGAAGTGATTAGCGAAAAGGAAATAGAAGGATACAATTACATGTTTCGTCATGAAAGCGACGGCTACTTTATAATTATCGACCTCGAGAATGCTTTATATACTCCAGGGAGATAAATTAAGAAGAGGGGTGCTTGAAGATGAGTGATAATG
>JBNJDR010000027.1:0-23580 GCA_051745085.1 Bacillota bacterium
ATTATATCAACCGAAATATAATTTAGCAATATTTTTCTAAATTTTTGCAGCCGCCGCGAAAGATATAGTATAATATAATTACAGCAAGAAAAACAATAAATGGGGGGATAAATTATGAAACGGGTAATCCTATTCATTCTCATCGCTGTCCTGCTTCTCTTCCCGGCGCACGTTAAGGCCAACCTGCTCACCCCTGTCAGTCCGGACCTGGAAATTTCCCACAATATCGAAGAGGCCTATCTTTTCTGGAACGGCGAGACCCAGCTCAGCGGAGGTCAGAGTCAGGTTGAGTATTCCGGTCAAGGATATGTCCTCTCTGTCATCCCTCTAACCGGCCCCAGTAAAACAGCCGACCTGGCTGAAGACTTGGGCAACCGCTTCCGGCGTCAGCTCCTGGAGAGACCTCGGGGCTTCGAGCTGCCGGAACCCCTCTATTTGATGATCGATCTGGATAACATCGTAAATCCTAGCGCAAGCTCTCAGGTAACTTTGACCGCTGGAGAAGAGAGCGCTGCCCGCACCGATCAGCTGGAAGATCACGTCATGAAGTTCCTCACCGACCAGGTAGATGAATCAGAACTGATCGACATAACTTTACCGGCTAATTTGCTCAACCGCCCCGGGAGTGAGTCACTCTCTGGCTTCCTGCTCCAGCTTTACCATTTACCCGAATCAGAAACAGAAGCTGAGCAGACGGTCTGGCTGCGCAGTCAGGATTGGGAGACTGAGCAGGACCAGATGTTCTATCCTCTGGCTGACACGCAGGCCGAAAGATTTCAGGGCTTTGCCGTGATGGCCGATGATGAGCCGGTCTGGCTCACTTATGGCCCAGCTGATTTTAGCCGCTACGTACCCATATCTCTGACCACCCCGGTCCACCTGGCTGCTTTAGATACCGATCTAATCGGTTTCTATCCGACTATAGTTATCTACAGCCAGTATCTTCAATTCGAGCGGCCTGCTGACGGCTTCGCTCAGGATCTCAAAATATACGGCGATCCCGTCCACCTTATTCGTTAATCCTGACCTCATACAGGTTCAAGGGTAGAGGCGGGGCAGCGGTGATCTCGCCGGACAGATCATAGCTGCCCTGCAGCTCTTCCGGCAGCCGGACCGTCTCCTGCCAGCTTCTCAGCTCATAAGCTGCCAGCTCTATTTCCCGTAGGGCCATGGTATAAACCCGACCCTGAGACAGCTTCCAGGCCACTTCGTCGTCCTGGCGCAAATAAAGTTCCAGGCTCTGGCCGCTGTTAAAATTTAAAACTTGATCCTCGTCGCTCACATTCCAGAGTTGAACCGTAACTTCCAGGGCCTGATCGGGTTCTAACTCGGAATCCGCCAGGCTCAACCAGCTGATATAAGTCAGATTTACTCCGGAGATCTCAGCTGCCAGCCGGGTGGTTAGCTCTGGGCCAATATATATTTCTCCGGATTCACTCTCGGGAGCCTGGTGCAGAGGGCAGCCCTTGTATTCCTGGTAACCCAACTTAAACGAAGTAGATTCCTCGGCACCGATTACTTCAACCCTGCATTCTTCCACCGCGATCTCCCAATCGAGAACAGAACTGAGTTGATCTAAACTGAGATAATACCTGCCGTCCCGTTCCCGGGGCGGCATATTTAACAACAGGGAATCGTCTTCTAGAGTAACCAGGTTAGCTTCCGCCTGAACAGGTAAAGCCAGCAGCAACACAAGTAAAATCCAGATCATGATATATCTCATAGTTAGTTCCTCCTCACTTATTAATTCTTGCTTAACCAGAGATATTCCTGCAAAGAAAAATCTGCCGCGTTTAATTCTCCGCTTAAATCATCCTATCCAGCTGGTCTTCCTTCATTCTCTGGTAAATATTATATTTGTTCATTTAATTACAAAATATCCAAATTTTTTTGTCGATTTTTATGAATTAATCCTATAAATTTAATCAATTTAGTCATATTTAAATTTAAATATTTTTTCTGAGCACAATTTACTATTTTTTAACTAATACTTAAAATGTTTATACTCTTTGAAATATAGGGGTTATTTCTGTTTTTTTATCGAATAAAAAATATGTATCCCCTTGACATAAATTTCACGTAGTGGTACTATAAAAATGTGAATATAATATCATTATAAGGAGGCAAAAAGAAGTGACAGAACACAATTGTGAAATCGAATGTAAAGAATGTAATGATGGCAAGAAGGTTGATCGAAGAACGGCTCTGAAAAAACTGGCCGGTTATACTGCCGGGGCAGCTTTAGGTGGAATGGCTCTGGCCAATCCAGGCAAATTATTTGCTGCTGACAATTCTGAATTCCCATGGCCCTATAAAAAATTGGACGTAGAACAGGTTAGAAAATTAGGTCACGAAGGTTATTACTTAGGTAACTGCTCTTCAGGTTCTTTTTATGCTGTCATGTCTGCTCTAGATGAAAAAGTCGGCGAACCTTATGACCAATTCCCATATACACCCCCGAACAACATGATGCATTTCGGCGGCGGCGGAATCGTCGGTCAGGGTATGTGCTGCGGCGCTCTACTGGGCTCATTTGCGGCAATCAATCAAGTTACAGACTCAGCTACAGCCAAGGAGCTTTCTTCTGAGCTGATGAAATGGTACAAGGATACCAGCTTACCTACTGACACTGCCAACGATTACGGAACCAATCAAGAATTTTTAGTCGATGAATATCACAGCACCGAATTTATCGAACCTACTGTGGCCGATTCTGCTTTATGTAGAGACTCAGTTGGCAACTGGATGTCAGAAACCGGGATCAGCCATGGTGATCTTCGCCGGAAAGAAAGATGTGCCCGTTTGACAGGCGATGTTGTAGCTAAAGCTGTAGAATTAATAAACAACGCATAAGTAATTTCATGCTGGATGCATTAACACCAGGAGGTGAAAGTTATGTTTGGTCTTGGAGCTCCTGAATTGCTCATAATCCTGGTTATCGTACTGGTAATCTTTGGTCCGGCCAAGCTGCCGGAAATCGGCCAGGCTATCGGCTCAGGTATCAAAGAACTAAAACAGGCTACTAAAGAAATGGAAAGTACAGTTTCTCTGGATGACGATAAATAAATTTTGCAAAAAAGAACTCCGCCCGGGCTAATTAAACTTAGCTCAGGCGGAGCTTTTTTATTTCTTATGATGTTTTATCTGTTATTCAGCCATGATAGCGGCGACATCTTCTTCTGCGTCGCCGGTAGGCTTGATGTCGAACTTATCAACCAGCACGTTGAGGACGTTCTCGGAAACGAAAGCAGGAAGCCTTGGTCCAAGCCTGATCCCCTTGACGCCGACGGCAAGCAGAGCCAGTAGTACTGCTACGGCTTTCTGTTCGTACCAGGCGATGTCGTAAGAGATAGGCAGTTCGTTGATGTCATCAACCCCGACCGCTTCAGCCAGTTTCTGAGCAATAACTACCAGAGAGTAAGAATCATTACACTGCCCAGCATCTAAGACTCTAGGGATGCCGCCGATATCGCCGAGATCCAATTTGTTATAGCGGTACTTAGCGCAGCCGGCTGTCAGAATAACAGCATCCTCCGGCAGTTCTTTAGCTACGTCGGTATAGTAATCCCTATTCTTAAGTCTACCGTCGCAGCCGCCCATGACAACAAATTTGCTGATATCTCCATTCTGGATGGCTTCGATAACTTTATCTGCTACCGAAAGCACGGTATTGTGGGCAAAACCCCCGGTAATGGTTCCAGACTCCAGTTCTTCTGGAGGCTGACATTCTTTAGCTTTTTCGATGACCGGACTGAAATCCTTGCTGTCGCCTTCCGGACGATCTTCGATAAAGGTTAGGCCTTCAAATCCAACTACACCGGTATTAAAGACCCTATCTTTATAAGAGTCTTTCGGTGGAACCAGGCAGTTAGTGGTCATCAGGATCGGTCCGTTAAACTTCTCGAACTCTTCCTTCTGCTTCCACCAGGAGCCTCCGTAGTTACCTTTGAGATGATCGTACTTTTTGAATTCAGGATAAGAGTTAGCTGGAAGCATTTCACCGTGGGTGTAGATATCTATACCCTCATCTTTTGTCTGCTCCAGCAGTTCCTTGAAGTCCTTAAGATCATGACCACTGACCAGAATACCCGGCCGATCATCGACGCCGATGTTTACTTCGGTTGGCTCGGGATGACCGTAAGCGGATGTATTGGCTTCATCTAACAGGGCCATCGTCTTCACCGCATAATCACCGGTCTCGAGGACGAGAGCGGTCAGATCATCTGCATCCAGGCTGTCATCTAAGGTAGCAGCCAGACCTTTCTGCATGAAGTTGAAAATATCTTTATCTTTCTTATCTAAAATGTAAGCGTGATCAAGGTAAGCGGAAATCCCCTTAATCCCGTAAATTGTCAATTCGCGCAGCGACCGGACATCCTCATCTTTAGTATCCAGGACGCCGACAGAGAATGCTTTGGCTTCGAATTCATCTCTGCTCCCGCTCCAGATAGCTGGATCAGGCAGTTCACCATCATATTCTTTACCGTGTTCTTCCTGATAAAGCTTATTGAACTTCTCAGCCACTTCATCTCTAAGTTCTAGAGCCTCTTCCGTCTTTTCCACAAAATACCCTGTGTCGAAGTTGGCGTTGGTAATAGTGGCAAATAATCCTCGTGTTATAAAGACATCGGTATCTTCCGATGTATCTGAACCTAATTCTCTCAGTTTTTCTCCATAGAAGGAGATACCTTTGAGTACGTAAATCAAGAGATCCTGCATATTAGCTGTGTCCGGCTTTTTGCCGCAGACACCCTGAACAGTACAGCCTTCGTTTTTAGCTGTCTCTTCACATTGATAACAGAACATATCGTAATTTTCCATTTCTTTTACCATTTCTTTTAACCCCCTGTATTCTTATTAATCTACTCAATATTTTATTGTAAACCAGGTTACAATTCTATGACATTTCTCACAGAGCAGAAACAAATGGACAGAAATCGGAAAAATTACACCTATTACTTTCAGCTAGAACAGGATCCGGGAGTCTTCTTTTAACCTTTCGGGCAAAGCCTGCAAAATCAACAGAGCGATAAAACCTCCTGCCACTGCCGTATACAGCTGAGGCAGGCTCATCACCTGAGCGATCGGTTCAGGTACCTCCACAATAAAGCGAACAGTCCAGGCCAGGATAGCAAACTTAACTAACGCAGCAGCTATGACACCTATTATAGGGGTCAGAGAGAAAATTTTCATACTGGCTCTCTTTGATTTTTTTCTAACCTGACTCCAGACTATAAAGTAAAAAGTCAGGACCAACATACCGTTGCCGAATGCTATAGCCGGGATCATCGGTCCCAGCGGGGGAGGCAGAATGCCCCGAAAAAAAGCAATAACCGGAGTAAATATTCCGATCAGGACCCCTGAAGCCGGGCTAACTATGGCCGCAGCTATCAACAGAATTGCGTTGATGGCCGGCCCGGTGATAGGTTGAGGAAAACCACCCATCTGAAAGGTTAAAGCCAGGGCCAGCAAGATTGCGGTTCTGGTCCAAAACCGGAGCGAAGAAAACGTTGGTTCTGCCATTCAATCACCTACCTTTCTGTCGAGATGTGAACTCGGTAAATAAGACAACCGTCACTAAACCTAGAATAAAGAAGATGACTTGAGCCCGGCCAAATTGTGACGGGAGGGCCGACTGGAACGAGCCCAGGATCAAACCCGTGAGAAAAAGCATCAGAGCCCGGCGAAAATGTTTAAGCAGCCAGACTAAAATCCAGGCAAAGATGATTAAACCAACAGCCAGACCGGCTCCAAAGAAAAGCAGGGGCAGCAGATCGAAGCGAGAAATTGCGGCGATCACCGGTCGATAAACGCCCATCATGACCAAAACGGTCCCCCCACTAATCCCGGGGAGGATCATGGTGATGCTGCCCACCACTCCTCCGATAAATATCTGCTGATAAGTAGCAGTGGAAGGAGCTGAAGCCAGTTCATGGGTCAGATAATAAGCCATGAAGATACCCAGAAAAACAGCCAGCAGATCGAGCAAAATCTTCGTGTTTTTGCGAAAGCCGCCGGCTTCCTTCAGGGTAACCTTGGTGGAAGCCAGAATCATCCCCGCCAAAAAAGCATAAACCGCAGCCGTATATAGATTAAACAACCGCTCGATCACGGTAGCACCGAAGAAGGCACCTGCTGCAGCCCCCAATCCAAAGGGAATCAGGAACTTGAGATTTATCTTTTTCAAAGCTTTCAGCAAAGGTTCATATACATAGAGAATGAGAGCCACCGTCCCGCCGCTGATGCCCGGCAGCGTATTTGCCAAACCCAGCGGGAAACCCTGGAGAAACCGTTTAACGTTCACCTGCTTCTACCTCCAGCGGCTGCTCGCAGCTCAAATGACGTTTCTCCCCATATACTTCTACTTCTAGAGGCCGCCCACTCTTTAATCTCAGTTCGACCTGGTTTGTCCTGGCTGTCAGGGAAATGATACGGCCGTCTATATTAAGCTGGAAAGAATACCCTTCCCAGTTAGCGGGCACAAAGGGAGCAAATTGAAGGACACCGTTCTGCATGTTCATCCCGGCAAAACCATGTACTACCGCCATCCAGGTCCCGGCCATGCTGGTGATATGAAGTCCATCATCGGTATCATTATTATAGTTTTCCAGATCCAACCGAGCCGTGCGGAGATAAAGCTGATAGGCCTTATCTTCGTAACCCAGATCCGCAGCGGTTATAGCATGGATACAGGGCGAAAGCGAGGATTCATGGACGGTCATCGGTTCGTAAAAATCGTAATTCCGCTTAATCGTATCCCGGTCATATTCGTTTTTCAGAAAATAGAGACCCTGCAGGACATCGGCCTGCTTGATATAGCAGGAGCGGAGGATGCGGTCCCAGGACCAATTTTGATGGAGCGGCAGATCTTCAGCCGGGATTTCAGCCCGGGACTGCAGTTTCTTGTCCAGGAAGCCATCCTGCTGCAGGAAGATACCTCTTTCCTCGTCAACCGGGTAATACATGTTTTCTTTGACATCCCGCCACTTTTCCAGCTCACCATTGGTCAGACGCAGATACCTAACCAATTTTTTATACTGCTCCGGCCTGACTTCTTTCATCTCCTGTAGTGAAGTTAACGTAAACTCCAGGGTCCAGGCCGCCATCCGGTTGGTATGCCAGTTGTTGTGCACATTGTTTTCATATTCGTTTGGACCGGTAACACCCAGCATCATATAGCAGTCCTTGCGGGGGTTGTAATGCACCCGGTCGGCCCAGAACCGGCTGACCTCGACGGCCACTTCGATGCCGTAATCGTAAAGATAATCCCGGTCATCCGTATAATCCAAATAATTTTTGATGGCGTAAACGATGGCCGCGTTGCGGTGGATCTCCTCAAATGTAATTTCCCACTCGTTATGGCTCTCCTCACCATTCATTGTAACCATAGGATACAGGGCACCGTCAAGTTTTAATTTATCGGCGTTCTCTTTCGCCTTCTCCAGATGGCGGTAGCGATAGCGGAGCAGGTTCCTGGCGATCTCGTTGTCGCTGGTATTCAAATAAAAGGGCAGACAGTAGGCTTCGGTATCCCAATAAGTTGCCCCCCCATATTTCTCGCCGGTGAAACCTTTCGGACCGATGTTCAAACGGGGATCGTGACCGGTATAGGTTTGATACAATTGAAAGATATTAAACCGGATCCCCTGCTGGGCGGCCGGATCTCCCTGGATCACAATATCGCTGTTAGCCCAGATGTCGGACCAGGCCTGTTTGTGCTCGGCAAAAAGGGCTACCTCGCCCTTTGCCGCGGCTGCCTGAGCCGTCTTTCGGGCTTGAGCTGTGGTTTGATGGCTTTCATAGTCTCGACTGGTGGTCAAACCCAGATAGCGGGTCAGTTTAACTTTCTCCCCGGCCGGAACCTGAAACCTGGCCCGGCTCTGCAGATATTTTTCCTGAGCCCGACAGGAAACTGCCTCTGGTTTTTGACTGTAGCTGTACTCTACCGCGGCAGCCACCACAAACTCGGTCTTTTTGGTCTGCATGGTCAAACAGGCTGAGTCTTCTGTGCTCACCTGATTGATCTCATCCCAGAAAACCTCACCGTAATTGGCATCTTCATTGGTGATCGTCCCATCCAGGTGAGGGGCAAGTTCAACCCCGGCTGCAAAATTGAGCGGTTTAACTTCGTAGGTTATGACGCCGACCTCGCGCTCGGCCATGCTGAGAAAACGCCGACTGCTGATCTCCGTACGCTGGCCCTGAGGGTTTCTGACGATAAAAGTCCTTTCCAGATAGCCAGACTGCATATTCAGGGTCCGGCGAAAATCTTCCAGCTGCCAATCGTCCGCGGCTAAGTCCAGCTCCTGCCCGTTAAGCCTCACCTGGATTCCGATGAAATCGACGGCATTCAACACTTTGGCAAAATATTCGGGATAACCTACCTTCCACCAGCCGACCACGGTTTTGTCAGGGTAATAAATGCCGGCCACGTACGTCCCCTGCAGAGAATCTCCGCTGTATTTCTCAGCAAAATTCCCCCGCAGGCCCATATGTCCGTTGCCCAGACTCATCACGCTTTCTGTAACCCGGTTATGGGCCGGGTCGAACCCTTCTTCGATTATCTTCCATTCATCTATCTTGAAATATTCCTGCATGTAATCGCCTCCTGGAACAAAATAACTAAAATAATTTGAACAAACTTGTTTTTTTAAGTAAGATATAAACTGGCCCTCTCCCACACCTCGCGCGCCGGGATCTCAACCAGACATTTATGATGCTTTAAGGGACAGGTTTTTTCGCCACAGGGTCGGCACCAGAGACCCTCGTTTTTGCAGACAGGGTACAAATGCTCCTTCCCGTAGGGTCGGTACAACACTTCATCTGACGGGCCGAAAAGGGCTAAAGCAGGAGTTCTCAGCAAAGCGGCCAGGTGAACCGGCCCGGTGTCTCCACTTATCATCAAATCGGCCTGCGCGATCACCGCCAAAAGTTCGGTGATACTGGTAGAGCCGGCGGTATTACTGAGCCGTCCCCGGGCATCTTCTGCTTTTCCAGCAGCAAGCTGATCCAAAACTTGGCCGATGATTAAAGCGTTCCTATCCTTATCCCCCGACCCTCCGGTAAAGACTATCTGACGGTCTGTCTGCTCCACCAGGAGAACCGTTAGATCAACAAATTCGGCTACAGGCCAGCGCTTGGACGGCCAGCTGCCCCCGGTGTTCAAAATAACGTAACCGGCCTTCCCCGCCTGATCGGACAGGATTTCTCCCGGCCGAGCCTGCAGATCTGAATCTAATTCTAACCGGGGAAGCTCCGGTTCAGAGGGGCGGTCAAGACCCAATCGATCCAGCCAATCCAGAAAGTAATCGACCATGTGCCGCTCATCTGGACCCCACTGCACATGATGATCCAGTAAATACTTCTGCGCAGAGCGGCTATAACCTGCCCGGAATTCAGCCTTGATCAACCGCTGCAGCAGGGTCGTCCGCCAGCTGCCGTGGATATTTAAGCTCAAAGGAAAGGCCAGCTTGCTCAGACTGCGGGTAAGGCGGATCGACTCACTGAACTTCATATTTTTATTATAAGGGATCACCCGATCGATGAAGCCAAACTGCTGAGGCAGCTCGGCAAAATTATGGTTGGCCAGGAGGGTCAACTCCAAATCTGGCCGCTGTCTTTTAATCTCCTGGAGCAGGGGCAGGCTAAAGACCAGATCCCCCAGATAGAGAAGGTTAATCAGAAGTAGCCGATCTGCCTGCGCAAATTTAGTCTGCAGCACTGCCATCATACCCCTTTCTCCCTAAAAGGTTTAAGGCTTCAGTTTCAACCTGCTGTACCGTGATATCTTCCATACATTTATGATGGCCCAGAGGGCATTCCTCTTTCCAGCAGTTTAAGCAGTCCAGTTCCTCCCGACGGATAACTTTATGCTTATCTCCATAGGGACCGTGGGTCTCAGGATCCGAGGGGCCCATCAAGGCCAAACAATCGGCTCCAGCAGCCACGGCGATATGCAGCGGGCCGGTGTCTCCAGAGATGAAGAGGTCGGCCCGGGCAGCCAGACCATATAGCTCTATCAGATCAATGCCGCCGGCCAGACAATATATCCTGCCCCCCGCCTTTGTTTCTGCTTCTGCATTTTCTGCCAGTTCGTTTTTAACTTTAGTGTTGATCTTCACGGTCAGTTCTGCCAGTTCCACTGTTTCGGCAGGTCCTCCACTTAATACTATATTTACACCCTTTTTAACGAATTCCTCTATCAACTCACTAAATTTCTCCACTGACCAATCTTTACTGGGCCAGCTGGTTTTAGGATGAACGATGATATAGCGTTCCTGCGGTTCCAGCTGGTCTGGCTCCTTTTCCTGCTTTAAGCGGAGTAGTTCCTGCATCTCTTCCGGCAGGTCTTCCTCCCACTCATCAGGCAGCTGTAAACCATAATCGATCTGATGATCCGGGGGCAGCTCGATCCCCAGGGCAGCTGCTAGCAGCTGCAGTTTCTTATCTATCTGGTGACATTTTCCTGCCGGCTGTGGCAGTTTCTTCTGATAAAAGAGACTGCTGCCTTCTCCCCCTGCAGCCGGACCATAACGGCGGTTAGGCCGAGCAAAGTAAGCCGGCACAGCGCTTTTAGCCAGACCGTGCATATCCAGACTGAGATCGTAATCTTCTTCCTGCAGTCCCGCCAGCCAGGCTTTGATATCTTTAATTTTCGGCCACAGCGCCAGGCTATTACCTCCTCTCCACCTGCCGCGGGGCAGGAGCTGGAGCTGATGCAGATCTTTATGACAGCTTACCAGCGGCTCAGATAAAGGTTCAACCAGCCAATCCAGCTGATATTCCGGACGGTGCTGGGCTAATAAGCTAAACGCAGGGAGAGTATGGACCACATCTCCGATGGCACTAAGCCGGACAAAGAGCAGCTTGCTAAAGCCTTGTCCCAGCGGAAGCAGAGACAATATCGATGCCGCCAGTTCATTGACCTCCTTAGCTTTGGCCTGAAGCCGGCGGAAGCCGGCCCGGCCGGACTCAACTCTTTCTTCAGGATCATTAAGCAGCTGCCTTAACCAGGTGAAAACTTCTTCTCTATCACCACAGCTATAAATCCCTTTAGTTTCGACGAAGTCTGCCAGCATCCCGGTAATATTTTCTCGATGGGGACCTAAAATAACCGGCACCCCTGCCGCCAGCGGCTCCAAAAAGTTATGACCACCGATCTCAGCCAGGGTACCTCCGATGAAAGCCAGATCGGCCTGATGATAGATGTCAGCCAGATCCCCGATGGTATCGACTACGATCACCTCTACCTCCTGCTCCCGGGCCAGATCGATCCTGGCCGCGATCGCCGAATCACCCTGCTTTCTAGCCAGCTCGCTCCAGAGCTCATACCGACATTCCTCAGTTTCAACCAGGTCAACCACTTCAGCGGTCCGTTCGATATGCCGGGGAGCTAAAATCACAAGAGGGGTGGTAGCACCGGCCTGCTTCAGGCGGTGATAAAATTTCAACAGAGCCTCTTCTTCTCCAGGATGGGTACTGCCGCCTACCAGTAAAGGAGGTGTTTCCTGCCGCTTCTCTCCAAAATTATCCTCGTCAGCTTCAGCTGCAGCCAGAGCCCCGGGATACTTAAGGTTGGCCATCTGGTTAACCCGTTCTTCTGCCGCTCCTAGAGCGATGATCCGCTCTGCATCCTGACTGCTCTGCATATAAAATCGATCTATCTCGGTTAAGAACATCTGCATAAACGATCTCAGTTTCTGATACCGGGGAAAACTTTTATCGCTCAACCGCCCGTTGACCAGGGTAACGGCAGTTCCCTGGCGGACAGCTTCTCTAATTAAAGAAGGCCAGAGCTCTGTTTCGATCAAAATTAGCAGGTCTGGCTGAAATTTTTTTGCAAATCTTTTTATTAACGGCGCAAAATCGAAGGGAAGATAGGATATCACATCCGCTTCTTTAACTTCTTCCCGGGCTAATTTTCGCCCCGCTGGCGTCATGACTGTCAGGAGGTAGAAATAAGACTGGTCGGCTTCTTTTTCCAGCTCTTTGATCAGCTGAGCGGCCACCCTGACCTCACCGACCGAAGCAGCCTGCAGCCAGATCACCTGTTGACCCTGACTCCGGGCATAGAGTTCTGAAGCCAGCAGCCCCAGACGCTCCTGCGCCTCCTCCTGCCTCCCTCTAACCATCAGATAAAGCAGATATGGTAGAAGCAGCGCAACCGTTAGTAATAAAGTTAAAAAATTATAAGTTATGTATAACAATGTACTCATATTAGTCAGTCCTCTCCCTGCTTGACTTTCCAGCGGCGGTGGAACCAAAACCACTGTTCCGGGGCTTCCAGGATAGCCGCTTCCGTTACTGCCAGGAGCGGTCCTAAAAACTGCGGTTCTTCGCTTCGTTTGATTCTTTTCGGTATCTCCTGGATCGGATAAAATTTCATGCGGTACCGACCGAAGCTCTCCCTGTAAGAAAACACGGGAAGAATTACCGCTCCTGTTTTAGCTGCCAGCCTAACCGCTCCTCTGTGAACACTGGCTGGGCGGCCGAAGAAATCAAGAATATGTTGGTTCCCGCTGGCATGCTGGTCGCCCAGGATCCAGACTCCTTTACCATCCTGCAGTTTAGAATATGACTCCTTTATCCCTGCACCGGTCGCAGGTACCGTTTTTATACCCACATTTTCTCTGATCTGATTGATCCTCTCGTCCAAACTCCCCAGAGACTGTTCCCGGGCAATACAGACAAAATCAAGACCTGCTGCCGCCAGAGCTGCTGCCAGCCACTCCCAGTTCCCGAAATGGGCGCTATAAATAATTATCCCCCGTTCAGAAGCTAAAGCCTGCTCAAAAATATCTTTATTTTCAATCTCCACCCGTTCAGAAAACTGCTCGGGCAGGCGCTCTATTAAGAAAAACTCAATCATAACCTGGCCAAAGTGGAGATAGCAGGATTTGATTATCTCTTCTAATTCATCGGCAGCAAACCGACTACCCAGGGCCTGGGTCAAGTTATCGGATATTACCTTCTTCCTTACCTTCAACAAATAAAGCAGGTGCCCCAGCTGCCGGCCTATCCAGGCTGCTGCTGGTTCTGGCAGCAGACGAAAAAAATGATACAGAAACAAAAAGAGAAGGTCCAGGACCGCTACTTTCAGTTTAGTCATCATACTACCAGACCTTCGCCCGGAGGAGGTCCTGGAAATTAACCATCCCTAAAGGTCGGTAATCTTCATCCACTATAGGGAGATGATTGATCTCCTTTGCCTCCATCATTTTCAATGCTTCCGCGGCTAACCGATCCGACCCGATGGTTTCCGGGTCAGCCGTCATAACTTCAACCACCTTTAACTCCAGGAGCCGCTGCCCTTTCTCCCGGATGGCCCGCCGGATGTCGCCGTCAGTTATGATCCCGGCCAGGCAGCCATTTTCGCCCACCACCGCCGTCGAGCCCATCCGGCTCTCGGTCATGGTAAAAAGGGCTTCCTGGATCGAATCGGTGCTTTTGATGACCGGATTCTTATCTCTAATTTTCAGGACATCGGCCACGGTGGTGAGAAGCTTCCGGCCCAGAGAACCTCCGGGGTGATAAAGGGCAAAATCTTCCTGGGTTAAGCCCTGCAGGCTGGATAAAGAAACAGCCAGAGCGTCTCCTAAAGCCAGGGCGGCGGTGGTGGAAGAAGTCGGGGCCAGATCCAGGTGACAGGCCTCCTGTTTAACCCCGGTATTCAAAAACAGATCGGCCTGCTGAGCCAGCGTCGAATCAGGTGAAGAAGTGATGAGATAGAGACTGGCTCCGATCCTTTTTACCGCCGGAATCAGGCGGATTATCTCTTCGGTTTCCCCGCTGTTGGAGACGGCCAAAAGGATATCATCTCCAGTGACCATGCCCAGGTCGCCATGAAGAGCTTCTCCGGCGTGGACAAAATAAGCAGGCGTCCCGGTGCTGGCCAGAGTGGCAGCTATCTTCCGAGCAATTAGACCGGATTTCCCCACCCCGGTCAACAACACCCGGCCGGCCGAAGCAGACAGACCTGCCAGCATACCAGTAAAACTACCATCTATATCTGCAGCCAACTGACTGACAGCCCTGGCTTCTGCCTGCAGAACCTGGCGGGCTTGAACCAAAGCTTCCTCTAATTTTGCTTCAGTTAAATTCTTGCTTTCCACGGTATATCGCTACCTTTCTCGAATTTATCTCTTATTGATTATAACTTCTTTCTCAGTTGATCAAAAGCCTGAACATCCTGTAAAAATTTCTCCATTTGAGCCAGAGGGATCATGGTGGCACTATCGCTAAGAGCTTCCGGGGGATTAGGATGAGTCTCCACAAATAAAGCGGAAATCCCTACCGCTGCGGCGGCTCGGGCCAGGGCCGGGGCATATTTCTTCTCTCCTCCGGAGCTATCTCCGGCCGCTCCGGGCAGCTGCACGCTGTGGGTGGCATCGAAGACCACCGGATACCCGGTTTCACCCATCCGGACTAGTGATCGAAAATCAGAAACAAGATTATTGTAGCCGAAACTGGCCCCCCGTTCTGTCAGCAAAATCTTATGGTTCCCGGTACTCTCTATCTTTTCCACTACCTGATCGATATCCCAGGGAGCGAGAAACTGACCCTTCTTCACATTGATCACCCGGCCTGTCTTGCCGGCGGCCAAAACTAAATCGGTCTGGCGGCAGAGAAAGGCTGGTATCTGCAGGATATCCAGAACTTCACCGGCCACCTCGGCCTGCTGGGGAGAATGGACATCGGAGATAACAGGAACCCCAAGTTTTGCTTTGACTTCTTCTAAAATGCGAAGACCGCCTTCCAGCCCTGGCCCCCGAAAAGATTCATGGGAGGAACGATTAGCTTTATCGTAAGATGATTTAAATACAAAAGGAATGCCCAATTTGGTCGTTAATTCCTGCAGGGTGCGGGCTGTCTCCAGCGCCATCTCCCGCCCCTCCAGAACACAGGGGCCAGCGATTAAAACAAATGGATCTCTGGGTCCAAAGACAACGCTATCGTTAAGTCTAATTCTAGTTGCCATGATCAGTTATTACCTCCCTGTTGGATGAGCTGTCTCGCTTTTTCCAGATCTTCCGGCACATCAATACCGGGTCCTGGATGAGCAGATATACCCACCAGTATTTCATAACCGTTCTCTAATGCTCTGAGCTGTTCCAGTGATTCTGCCAGTTCCAGAGAACTCTGATCTAGCTTAGTATATTCCAGTAAAAATTCCCGTCTGTAAGCATAGAGCCCGATATGCTGGAGATAAGGCCGATTATAACCAGCTGCTGCTCCCGGGGACTGGTTATGCTCTCGGTCCTGGTAAAAAGGTATCGGTGACCGGGAAAAATAGAGGGCTCTATGGTTTTTATCTATAACCACCTTAACTCGCTGATGATTTAGCGCCGTCTCAAAGTTGATCGGAGCAGCCAGGGTAGACATGACCGCGCTGCTTTCCTCGGCCAGCAGCTCTATCGCCTGATCCAGCATCTCCGGTTTGATCAGGGGCTCATCGCCCTGCACGTTAACTATTATCTCAGATGATAAATCCCGGGCGACCTCGGCCAGCCTGTCAGTCCCGCTTTGATGCTCAGGCGAGGTCATGACAGCCTGACCGCCAAATTTAGTAACTGCTTCTGCTACCCGCTCATCATCGGTAGCTACCAGAACTTTATCTACTTTTGCTGCTGCTGCCTGGCTGTATACATGCTGGATTATCGGCCGGCCGGCCAGATCAGCCAGAACCTTACCTGGAAACCGGCTTGATTCATATCTGGCTGGTATGATTACTGTTACTTCCATCTTACTCTCCTCCTCCATCGACTATCCCTGCCAGCCTGGCGGAAATTTCAGCAGCCAGATTTTTCTGTTCACCCTGCTGATCAATAAATTCTAATTCTATTTCCAGGCTGTAAGGTTTAATCTGCTTAACGGTTAAAAAATCTAAAATTTCTTTATCTAACTTTACCAGGTCCTTACTTGTCGTAACTATGTAATCTATATCCGTCTGACTTTTTTGGTCAATAATTTTCCTCATGTCCTGCCGCTCATAACGGTGATGGTCCGGAAATTTAAAATGACGAACAAGCTGAGCCCCTAACTTTTTTAGGGTAAGAACAAATGAATCGGGATTACCAATAGCACTAAAAGCGATGATGCGACTATTTTCCAATTCGCTTAATTCCAGCCTTGCTCCAGCTGTATCCTGCAGATAAACAGGCTTGTGTTTAGAATAATAGATGAAATCTGGTTGGCTGTACCTGCCTACCTCATTACAAATATGATCCAGCTGCTTTTGCCCGATCTCATCAGCTCGGGTTATTACAATTCCATCAGCTCTGCGCAGGCCGACCTTACTTTCCCGCAGGGTTCCCCGGGGGATTAAATGACCATAACCGAATGGATTGGTCCCATCGATAAGAACCAGATCAAAATCTCGTTTAATCTGGCGGTGTTGAAAGCTATCATCTAAAACAAACAAGTCAGGACCGAATTCTGCCCGGGCATATCGCGCTGCGGCCACTCTACTTTTACAGATAACAACAGGGATGTCGGACAATTTCTCTGCCAGCATATACGCTTCATCCCCGGCCCGATCAGGACCTACTAAAGATTTGGCTCCGGCAGAAACCAGTAAAGGTTTTTCGTTCTCCCCCTGATAACCCCGGCTGAGCACTACCACCTGCTTACCCTGGTCCTGCCAGCCCTGAGCCAGAGCTTCAACCGCTGGCGTTTTTCCGGTTCCTCCGGTGGTTATATTGCCGATGCTGATCAAAGGAGTTTCCACTCCTTCCGATCTGAGCAGACCCCGGTCGTAAAGCCAATTACGCAGGGAGGTGAGCCCGCGATAAACCAGGGAAAGCAAAAAAAGCAATCCCCTCACTAAGGCAGCAGGCCCACCCTGCTGCTCCTCCCTAACTACTTTATATAAATAATTTACTATTCGTTTCCTCATTATGTTCCCAGCCTTTGCCGGGCAGCCTGATTAGCCTGCTCGAGCGCTTCTTCGATCACCAGGGCAGCTTCTTCTCGGTCTAACCCTTCCAGATCATAGATAGGATCGCCGTAATGGACCACCACTTTACTGAAAAAATAGGGGAGTTCAAAATTATCCCAGCTGCCGGTAAAAACATGCTTCCACTTAGAAGCTACTCCTACCGGTACCACGGGACAGCCGCTCCTCTGCTGAATCAAGACCGCACCCAGCTTAATCTTCCGGGCCGGACCCCGGGGCCCGTCAGGAGTCATGACCAGCCGCTGCTGATTCTTAATTAATTTTAACATCTTTTTCAATGAACTTACAGCCCCGGCAGAATTAGACCCCCGGATCACATCCCAGCCTAATTTTTCTAAAGTCTGACTGATTATTTCACCTTCCCGGCTCTGACTGGCCAGGGCGGTATAACCTGAAGCAGCAAAACAGAGGGCCAAAATCCACAGATTACAGTGCCAGCCTAAGATGAGGCCGCCTTCATCTGTAGCCCGATCGGTTCGCTCCCGGTTAACCTCTTCAATCCTGTAAGTCAACCGGCTCAACCGCATTAATTTTTCCAGGATCAACGGATAATATTTTACCATTGCGATCCGCCCTTAACTTGTTTTTGGTAAAGCTCGGTATAAAGGCCTCCATCGTCGATCAAAGAGGCGTGATCGCCAGCTTCTACGATCTGGCCGTCTTCGATGACCAGGATCCTATCTGCATTGATGATCGTGCTTAATCTATGAGCTATGATGAAGGTGGTCCGATCCCGAACCAACCTCTCCAAAGCTTCCTGAACTAATTTCTCAGATGCTGAATCTAAAGAAGAAGTCGCTTCATCCAGTATCAGGATGGCCGGGTCTTTCAAAAGAGCTCTAGCTATTGCTATCCGCTGCTTCTGACCCCCGGAAAGGCCGACGCCTCTCTCACCGATCCGGCTCTCATATCCATCTGGAAAGGCCCGGATGAACTGGTCGGCATTACTGGCCCGAGCCGCAGCCTCTATCTCAGCCTGATCGGCCTCCAGCCTCCCGTAAGCAATATTATCTTTGATAGTCCCGGAAAAGAGGACTGTTTCCTGGGGGACTATCCCGATCTGGTTCCGTAGAGAAGGAATATCATAATCTTTTACATCCTGATCATCGATTAGGACCTGACCGGAAACAGGATCATAAAACCGGGGAATAAGATCAACCAGGGTAGTTTTACCAGCCCCACTGGGCCCGACCAGAGCTACTACCTGGCCTGGTTCCACGATTAAATTGATATCTTTCAGCACCTGCTGATCTTCCTCGTAGGCAAAATTAACGTTTTCATAGACTACTTTACCCTTCAGCTCAGCATTAACCAGGCCTCCAGAAGGTGATTCGATATACAGTTCCCGATCCAGGGTTTCAAAGATCCGTTCAGCAGCCGCCATCGCCTGCTGGATGGTAGAATTGACCTGGGTCAATGAACGCAAAGGATTGCTGATCGCTAAGAGCATGGTGAAGAAAGCAATCAGTTCAGCCGGCCGCATCGTTCCCCGCATGACCTCCAGGCCGCCAAACCAGAGGATAGCTGTAAAGGCAATGGAGGCAACGAACTCCACCAGTGGGCTGAGCATGGCCCCGTACTGGGAACTTTTTACCCGGGCTCTGAAATTGGCATCATTTTCTTCGGCAAAACGCTCCAGTTCATAATCTTCCCGCCCGAAGGACTTAACAATCCTGATCGCAGACAGGGTCTCCTGCAAAATGTCGGAGATATCGGCAATTTTAATCTGTACCCGCCGGCTCACTCTTCTGATCTTATTATTAAAGACAGCTATTATATAAGTCACCACCGGTAATATGATCAACAAAAACAGGGTTAAACGGTAGTTCAAGTATAATAGATAAATTATCCCGCCGATGATGGTCAGGGACTGATAGATGAAGGTTACCGCCCCCTTGACCAGGGCCCCCTGGAGAACGTTGACATCATTGGTAACTCGAGATATTATCTCCCCGGTCTTATGCCTGGTATAAAAACTTAAAGAAAGCTGCTGTAGATGAGCATAAAGATCATGGCGGATATCCCGCATGGCTTTGTGAGAGACGTACTGGCTCAAGTATTTCTGGGCATAATAAACTGCTCCCTTTAAAAAGTAAATCACTATCATCATAACCGCGATTAAAGTCAAAGTAAACATACCAGCCTCATCGGCCGATATATCACCAATTATAGTTTCCAGTAATTCTTGAAAGACCCGCACAAAAAAAACGGTTAAAAAAGCATGGAAAAGCATACATAATATCGCCAGAGTTAGGCGGCGCTTATAAGGTTTAATGTAAGCATAGATTCTTTTAGCCAGATCCATTATTTCACCTCGAATAAAATTAATTTACTGCACCTCTACATAATTCAACATAGAGGGGCTCAATCCTCCCTGAGAATCAGTCTAATTTATGACTCAATCCTGAATCGGTCAGGTCCACCAACTCTTCGGGGAAAGGCCGAAAGTAGGTTTGGTCAAGCAAATATTCTACTTCTTGATCGATTATCCAGCTGTAGAGAAGATAAAGAGGTACGCTGAGCGTTACTTTACCTGCTCGATAGCGCTCTACCGTCTTTAAAAAGTACTCCCTTTCTCGAGCTGTCAGTTGATCTGAAACGTAACCAAAGCAGTGGTCCAGCACGTTCTGCTGCTGGCCGGGACTGGGACTTATACTTAAAGCCTCTTTTAATAATCTGCCATATTCCGCAATGAGCTCATGGGGGCCTCTGCCGTCCTGATTTGCTGTTAAGCGGCCCATCTTAGTTAACAGCTGCTGAGATAGGGCCATCAATTGATACTTATGCCGGCTGTGAAACCTGATCAGATCGGCCACCCTCCCAGCTTCTTCCACCTTGCGGAAACGGGCCAGGGCAAAAATGGCGGTCAGAAATTCTTCGCGCAGGCGAAGATTGTTTAGACGGCCATCGCTCTCTGCCGGCAGATTAGGATGATGGGCAAAGACAGCTTTAGCAAACCTGCCCCGGGTTTTTTTATGAGGGGCTACCTTTTCTAAAGCCGGATATAGTTTAACATTCTTATGGCCGCAGGAAGGCGATCCTTCTTTACAAATAAAACCTTCTACCTGGCCGGTCTCTTCGAGAAATTCATCGGCTAATTCATCTAATTCTACGGTAAGATCAGCTCCGGTCGAAGGCTGACGGAGCCTGATGCCCTCATCTTCTTCGACCAGGCGCAAGGTCTGGCGGGGGACCGGGAGGCCGATTGCCATCTCCGGGCAGATCGGAATATATTCCACGTGATCTCCCAGCTTCTTGAGGAACTTCACCTCGAACATCTGGCCTGAATAATAACAATGGGCGAAACCCAGGCATTTACTAATGATTAAACGGGGGGTAGGAAAATCCGACATGATTACAACTCCTTCTCATTTAGATTTTATCTTAAAATTAAGTATCAGTTTAGTATTATAACCATTTTATCATTACTTACTTGACTTTAGCAAAAAATCACCTGAAAAAGAAAAAAGAGCAGGAAAATCCTGCTCCTTTAATAGGTTTAATTTAAATTAATTTTGCTCGATTATAAATTCTTCTTCAGCCTCAGAATAATCTATCTCCAGGCTGGCCCCTTCCTCAGGTTCTTCCTCCAGCAGATAGATAGCCAGCTTATCTTTGAGCCGATTCTGGATCACCCGCTCCAGCGGCCGAGCCCCATAGACGGGATCGTAACCTAATTCGGCCAGCTTATCTTTAGCCTTACTGGTAAGGGTCAGATTAAGATCGCGACTGGCAACCTTATCTTCCAGTTCAGCTAACTTGATATCCACGATCTTACGGATATGCTTTTCACTCAGGCTGTGAAAGATTATCTTACCGTCGATCCGGTTGATGAACTCCGGCCGGAAGGTTTCCTTCAGGGCCTGGTTCACCCGCTCCCTGATCTCTTCTTCATCCTCTAAATCCTGGATATACTGAGAGCCCAGGTTGGAGGTCATGATTATAACCGTGTTGCGGAAATCTACTTCTTTGCCCTGACTATCCGTAAGAAGCCCGTCATCCAGTATCTGCAGTAAAATATTGAAGACGTCGGGATGGGCCTTTTCGATTTCATCCAGGAGAATGACCGCGTAGGGCTGGCGCCGGATCCTTTCGGTCAACTGGCCGCCTTCTTCATAACCAACGTAGCCTGGAGGCGAGCCGATCAGCTTCGCCACAGCATGGCGTTCCATGTATTCCGACATATCGAGTCTAACTAGATTTTTCTCCTGATCAAAAAGATGAGCAGCCAGGGTTTTAGCTAACTCGGTTTTACCGACCCCGGTCGGTCCCATGAAGAGGAAGGAACCCAGGGGCCGATCTTCATCCTGGAGACCGGTTCGGGATCGGCGGATGGCATTACTGACGGCGTTGATGGCTTCGTCCTGACCTACCACCCGCCTGGACAGTTCTTCTTCCAGCTGCAGCAGGCGCTCTCTTTCCGAAGCAAGTAACTGCTGGACGGGGATGTCGGTCCAGGAAGCGACGATCCCGGCAATATCTTCTTCCGTTACTTCCTCCTGCAGCAGTTCTCTGTTGGCTCCATCTTCTACCTTCTCCTGAATTTCGGCCAATTCTCGTTCCAGATCGTTTAATTTTCCATACTTCAAGCGAGCGGCCTTCTCGTAATCGGCCTCTCTCTCGGCATTTTCAGCTTCAACTTTAACCCTCTCGATCTCTTCCTTTAATTCCTGCTGTCTTTTTAATAAATTTTTCTCCTGGTTCCAGCGGGCCAGCAGGGGATCGCGTTTTTCTTTCAATTCGTTGATGATTTGATTCAGTTCTTCCAGCTTTCCTTCGGCTTCCTCTGCTTCTTCATTCTTTAAGACCTCCCGCTCAGTTTCCAGGCGGCGCAGTTTCCGGTTCAATTCGTCGATCTCTAAGGGCATAGAATCTATATCTATCTTCACCTTGGCGGCAGCTTCATCGATCAAGTCGATAGCTTTATCCGGCTGGTAGCGTTCGGTTAAATAGCGTTCGGATAGTTGGGCGGCCGCTACCAGAGCTTTATCCTGAATCCGGACGCCGTGATGAATCTCATATTTTTCCTTCAGTCCCCGCAGGATGGAAATCGTATCTTCCACGTTGGGTTCCTTGATTTTCACCGGCTGAAACCGCCTTTCCAGCGCAGCATCCTTCTCGATATGCTTCTTGTATTCATTTAAAGTGGTGGCGCCAACGCAGTGGAGTTCGCCCCGGGCCAGAGCGGGCTTGAGCAGATTGGAGGCATCCATGGCCCCTTCGCTGGCTCCTGCACCCACGATGGTATGCATCTCGTCGATGAAAACGATGATCTCACCTTCTGCTTCCTTGATCTTCTTCAAGATCGATTTCAACCTGTCCTCGAACTCGCCCCGATATTTAGTTCCCGCAATAAGTGAACCCATATCAAGTTGGATCAGCCTCTTATTTTTTAAGACGCCGGGAACGTCGCCAGAAACGATGCGCTGGGCCAGTCCTTCAACCACGGCGGTTTTTCCTACACCAGGTTCACCGATCAAAACCGGATTGTTCTTGCGCCGGCGGGAAAGGACCTGCATTATCCTCCTGATCCGCTCGTCCCTTCCGATCACCGGATCGAGCTTGCCTTCCCGAGCCAGCTCGGTAATATCGATTGTAAACTTCTCTAAAACCTGATACTGGCCTTCGGCATTCTGGCTTTCAACCCGGGCTCCCTGCCGGATCTCATCGATCACGTCCAGGATCTTCTGGCGGTCGATCTCTTTATCCCGAAGAAGATCCGCCGTTTTACTGCCCCCGGCCAGGATCCCCAGCAGAAGGTGCTCGGTAGAAATGTAGTCGTCATTTAATTTTTTTGCTTCCTTCTTCGCCTGCTGCAGCACTTTGTTCATGGCTCCAGATAGATATACCTGCTCCCCGGTTGAACTGTAAACTTCAGGCAGACCGTTAATAATCTGCTGGCAGTCTTTACTCAACTGGTCCAGATTCAGACCCAGTTGTTCCAGGATGGGTTGGACAACGCCTTCATCTTCCTGGAGCATAGCCTCGAGCAGATGGGCTGGATATATTTCCTGATTGCGGTTTTCCTGAGCTATCTCCTGAGCTAGGGCTATAAGTTCCTGAGAGCGTCTAGTATAATCATCAAATCTCATTATATATCACCTCATATATTTTAGTTTCTCATTATATTATACTAGTTAGGTCAGAGATAGTCAAATTACATAATTTAGCCGAGAAAGCCTCGCTCATATTAATGGGCGGAGATGAATCGGCTGGTTTATAGTTAAAATCTTTATATTTATTGAACGTTTGTTTTCTTAATGATATAATATAGTTAGTAGTACAAGTGAATATAGGGAGTTGTACTAACTAACCCTTTAGTACGTAAAATGTTCAAGGTACTCGCTAAAAACTGTAACTGGGTTATAGTCTAACTTGCTGTGCAAGTAACTAATCTGTGATTAGAATAGAATATAATCTGTATTGCAGGAAATATGCAAAAAACTATCTGCTTGTATGGCAAAAGTACAAGTGCCTGAGTGGCTATATGCCTATCTCAGGAGGGTTGATGGCACAACCTAAAGTCTGTGTCGCACTTGCCTACCAGAAATGGACTGGCATTTAATCAGCAGACAACCTCGTAAGTTCCTTTAAGGAATCCTCGTTCGTGAGTTTACGAACGGGCG
>JBNJDR010000028.1:0-22547 GCA_051745085.1 Bacillota bacterium
TTTGCCGCGGTTTAATCCCACATCAGGTATTATAACATATGGAGCCCAAATGTAAATAGTTCTCATTTAACAATGCCTTCAATTTCTTTATAAGCCAAATGGCATATATTATTATAGTTGCTTGACAATTTTGATATTTTTTATTAACATGTATTTTTAATAATTAATTGATCTTTTGTGATAGACAGGGCTATATTAAATCATTGTTTATCAATTAATTAGTGGTGATGATGGAGGGGGGCTTATGCCAACAATAATTACAATGGGAGAACTATTAATCGATTTTTCTACCTGAAGAAAAAGATTGTAAGTTAAAGGAAGTGACTAAATTTAGTAAGGCTGCAGGAGGAGCCCCGGCAAATGTGGCTGCTGCTCTGGCCCGGATCGATGTTTCTGCTGGTTTTATCGGAAAGGTTGGAGCTATACCTTCTCTTCCTACCAGTGCTGAAATTAATGAGTTTTAATGGTATAATAACATTAGTTGGTGCTAAAGAAATTGCAGAGGAGGGTTTAAATGCCCAGGAGTAAAAATTGGCCTTACGTTGGCATAGGTATAGTAATTGGTTCTGGTATTGGACTGCTGGTCAGTCTTTTTTTTGGAGGTAATATTGCCGTAGGTATAACTATCGGTGCAGCAATCGGGCTTTTGAAAACAGCTTTTTGGGATAATTTCGGCAGCAAATAATTTATATGAACTAACCTTTTAATTTCTTAGCTTTTGGTGCAGGAGATGGCCCTGGGGCCATCTTTTTTTATTGATGGGTTAAGATGATTTATTAAATTTAGTTAAGTTATAAAAAGAAAGAAGGTGGTTAACCATTAAAGCGAGGTTAATAATAATACTATTAGCTATAGGAATATTTACTATGGTAGGATCGTCTCTTCACGCTGCAAAAGTTGATTTCACAATACTCCATACCAATGATGAACATTCTGAACTTGTTCCCCACTCGCCTTATTTAGATTATGGCGAGCCAGATGGAGATCAAAGTTATGGTGGTATGGCAAGGTTAGCTGGGGCTATAAATCAAATCAAGAAAGAACGGGAAGAACCGGTTTTGATTTTCAATGCCGGGGACTTTATAGGAGGAACGCCGTTTAGCTGGTTGATGGCTGAAGGCCAGAGCATTGAACTAAATCTTCTCCAGGAAATGGGTTACGATGCAGTTGTACCTGGAAATCATGAATTTGATTATGGCGTGGACGAATTGATTGAATATCTGGAGGGGGCTGGTTATCCTGAAGCTCTGGATATTACCAGCTTTCTCAGCAGTAATCTTGCTTCTCCCCAAACCAGTTCTTTTTCAGATTATCATGATAAAGAAAGAATCATAGAAATGGATAATGTTAAAGTTGGTTTATTTGGTTTGCTAGGGAGAGAAGCTTTTTCTTTTGCTCCTGATACCGGAGAACTTGAACTGCTTGACCCTGTAGCGACCGCTCAAACTAGAATCGCAAGTTTACATGAGAAGGGAGCAGATATAATTGTGGCGATTAGCCATTCTGGTCTTAAGGAGGATGAAGAGTTAGCTCAGGAAGTAGAGGGTTTAGATTTGATTGTGGGCGGACACTCGCATGATGTTATTAGTTCTCCGATAAAGGTAGAAGATACATATATAGTACAGACAGGTGCATATCTTGAATACTTAGGGGTAATGGATTTAAGTTTTGATTCAGCTGAAGATAAATTAACTTTAGTTGATTACAATTTATTGAAACTGGATCAGAAGATAAGCCCTGATCAAGCTGTCGCTGAACAGGTAGAATCCTATCGACAGCAGTTAAATCAAATTATCGCTACAAAAACAGGCGGTCGGTTTCAGGATATTGCTGCACCTATTGCCCGCTGCGCTTTCCCTCTGCTATCAGCACCATCCGGGCAAGAAACCCCAATGGGTAATTTAATTGTTGATGCAATCCGCCTGACCGTTAGTGATATAGTGGATACAGAGGTGGATATTGCTTTTATAGGGTCAGGTCAAATTAGAGGAGGAATCCAGTCGGGGAGTAGAGGAGGGGTTCTCTCAGTATATGATCTAATTAAGCCTGCTTCTTTAGGAAGTGGTCCTAATGATGAGTATGGGTATCCTATAGCTGGTTTTTATCTTACTGGTGATGAAGTTTTAACCCTGCTGGAGATAGCTGCCTTTATTCCCCAGGTGGAAGGGCCAACTCATTTTATTCAGTTTTCGGGGGTGAAATATAGCTATAATCCTGAGAATACGATATTGTTTACGCTGCCGATAATTGAGCTTCCTCTTTTGACGACCAGAGCAGTAGTTTCAGCAAGTCTATATACTGGACCTGGATATCAAACCAGAGATAGTCAAGATTATCAGGATATCGATCCAGATAAACTATATTTCCTGGCCACAGATTCTTACGTATTATCCCGGATCAGTTTAGTTGAGGAATATATACCCTGGCTTGATCTTAAACCGAGAGATGAGATGGGTAATCCTATTGCTCTGGATCAGTTAGATGATCTCATTATTTCTGGAGAGAATGGTAATTTCAAAACCTGGGAAGCCTTACTTTATTACACCGATAAATTTAATAATACCGATGGTCAACCAGGAATACCGGCTGATTATGCCGAAGCCGGGGGAAGAATAAATCAGGTAGATGCTATATCTTACGCAGAAATAATTGGGATAATACTTCTAATGATTATAGCAGTTTTAAGCATTTTTAAATTTAGACAAAGTAAAAAGTAGGACCCGATAAGCTGGGCCCTACCTGTAAATTGACCAATTTATTTTATAGTTCTACTTGTTCAAAATCATGGATTTCTTTGTTGTTTAAGGCTTCAATTTCTTCTGCTGTGAAGTTATTGTTTTGATAATAACTGCCGACGAATTTGAAGATGAAGTATTGGGCTATGATACCTATTGCAAGCAGGATATAGCTAGCTTGTATCTGAGAACTTAAGAGATAAAGCACACCAGCTATTCCGGCTGGGATCAAAGCGTAAGGTATCTGAGTTTTTACGTGATCGATATGATCGGAGCCTGAAAATATTGAAGCCATAACGGTGGTATCGGAGATTGGCGAACAATGGTCACCAAATATTGCTCCGGAGAATACAGCACCGATAGCGATGTAAACTAAAGTTATTCCTCCGATTTCATATCCTAATGGAATTGCTATGGGGGTCATGATAGCCATTGTACCCCAGGAAGTACCAGTAGAGAAGGATATAAACATGCAGATACCAAACACGAGGAACGGAAGCATTCCAGCAGTAATCCAGCCTTCGGTGAGGCCAACAACGTAATCTGCTGTACCTAATTCGTCAGTGACAGTTCCGATGGACCAGGCCAGGACGATTATTACTAAAGCAGGTAACATCGTCTTAAAACCAGTGAGCATCGTATCTTCAATATCAGAGAAATCCATACCCTGTTTGAAACCAAAGAAAACGCCAACCAGGGTCATAGCAAAAGCGGCCCAGGTTAAAGCAACTGAAACGTCGGTATCAGCCAGGGCATCCATAACTGGTTTGCCAGTAGCTCCTCCGCCGGTGTACCATAGTGACCAGATTCCTACTCCAACCAGGGTGATCAAAGGAACGATGAAATACCAGACGTTGGCTTTCTCAGGATTAACAGGTTCTCCCAGATCATCTTCGATAGCCGAGAGAGGCACAGCTCCATCAGCGATCAATTTACCGGTTTTCATAGCTCTTAGTTCTGCTTTGGCCATAGGTCCGAAATCTTTTCCCCATATTATCATAGGTACTGCTATTAAAGATAAAATACTATAAAAGTTCCAGGGGATTGATCTCAAAAAGGCGAAATAGGCCTGGCTTTCTACCAGGGCGATAGAAGCGAAAGCGGCCGCTATTAAGGAAACCTGAAAACCGATCCAATCAGAAACTGGCCCAATTGTGGCCATAGGTGCTGCAGTAGCATCAATAATATAAGCTAATTTTTCTCTAGAAACGTTATATTTAGCATTTATGTCTCTAGAAGCGTTACCAGCAATAACAGAGTTGACGTAGTCGTTAAAAAATACTATTATACCTAGTACCCAGGCAAACGTCTGCGATTTACGTCTGTGATTAAGGTGTTTTTCCAGCGAGCGAGTGATGGCGTAAGAACCTCCTATTTTAAACATGAAGGCCGCGCCGGATCCTAATAGTGCGGTCAGGACGATAAAACGTGCGTTCCAGGGGTCTACCATGACGTCTTTCATCCAGGTGAAGGTGATTTCTATAGCGGCGAAAGGATTTCCGCCGACGTAGATTAAACCGCCCACCCAGATACTAATGAACAGCGAAATTAATACTTTGCGGGTGTAGATCGCCAGTCCGATTGCTACGACTGGTGGAATAATAGACCAGATTCCATACATGTTCTCAACTCCCTTTCTATGTAGTTAATTATGAAAATAAGTATATTGACTTAATAAATTGTCGACAATATACTCTTATTTATGTATATTCTATCTGTAAAGAAAAAGTCCTGCACGAGCGCTCCGAATAATTTGAAAATTATATTTTTCTGTTTATTAAAGGAATTCTCTTATGTATGTTGAATTATTGTTTTAATAGTAGTGATTATTAAATTGAGGAGATGAGTATGATGAAAAAAATACTTCTTGCTGTTGATGGGTCTGAAAGCTGCAGTAAAGCCGTTGCTGAAACTAACGACCTGGCTGAAAAGTTAGGCGCTGAAGTGACTGTTCTTACGGTAGTGGAGGGTTACGTAACGCCAGAGTTATATTCTCAGTCTGATGCCGAAAAAGTTGTGGCCAAACAGAAAAATATGCAAGAGGCCGGTGAAGAAGTTGTTAACTCCTGTGTAAATATTTTTAATAATGAATCTTTGCGGGTTAATAAAATGGTGAAAAAAGGTAACCCCGCAGAAGTTATATGCCAGGTGGCTGAAGCAGAGCATTATGATCTGATCGTGGTGGCAGATATGGGGCGAAATGCAATAAGAAGATTTTTGCTTGGAAGTACTACAGAAAAAGTAGTGAGACATGCGTCCACCTCAGTTTTGATAGTAAAGTGATTAATCTGCCCACAATTATTTGTCAATAAATATTTAAGTAAGCCCCCTGATCAGTTTGAAGAAGAGGGGGGTTTTCTTTATAGGTGTCTTTAAGCTGCGAAGAAAGAAAAATTGGAGGGATAATAATGGCCGAGATAGGATTTTATCAGCAGGAAGAGTATGAATTAGAGAAGATAATAGAGATAATTGAGGATATTTTTGAAAAGAATAATTTCGCGGATAAACTAAAGAATAAACGAGTTTTATTGAAGGTTAACTTATTGATGGGAAAAGATCCGGAAACTGCAGTGACCACCCATCCTGTTTTTGTAATCGCTGTAGCAAGAACGGTAAAAAAGTATGGGGGAGAGCCTTTTTTGGCTGACAGTCCGGGAGGGCCTTTTACATCTACCGCTTTAAAGTATGCATATGGAAAGAGTGGATATATCGAACCTGCTGAGGCAGGTGAGTTTGACCTCAATTATAATACAGACCGGTATCATTTCGATTATCCAGAAGGTCAACGAGCCAAGTCCTTTCAGTTATGCAGCTATGTAAAAGAAAGCGATGTAATTATAAATTTGCCTAAGCTTAAAACCCATGGGTTAACCCTTTATACAGGGGCAGTTAAAAACCTTTTTGGTTTAATCCCAGGATTGAGTAAAGCTGAATATCATTTTAAGCTGCCTAAAATCAGTGACTTTTGTCAGCTGTTACTGGACTTACATTTTGCCTGTGAACCTGATCTCACTATAATGGATGGAATTACAGGCATGGAAGGCGAGGGGCCTTCTGGTGGAGAAGCTCGAAATTTTCAGGCGGTTCTGGTCAGTCAAGATGCAGTGTATTTAGACACTATTGTATCCTATTTACTTAGAAAAGATAAATACCGCAGTGACCCATGGCCTGAAGCTTTTCAAGCCAGGAATATAGATGTTGATTTTGATAAAAACTTGATTCCAGACTGGTTGAAAGCTAATTTTCAAGATGTAAAGACACCGAAAGTTGATAGAACTAGTGGCCTTATTAATATGAATCTACCCGAACCGATCAAAAAATTAGTAGAGGGATTACTTAGACCCAAACCTGTGATTTTAGATAATTGTGTTGCCTGCGGCATATGTGCTCAGAATTGTCCGGCTCAGGTTATTGAGATTAAGGAAAAAGCAGAAATTGATCTTTCTGGTTGTATTAGATGTTTTTGTTGTCAGGAACTTTGTCCTCATCAGGCAGTAAAAATTAAACGGCCCCTATTAGGTAAGCTGCTTTTTTAAGTATTATTTTTGGATATAAATGGCTATAAGGAGCAGGACAAGCTTTAAGTATGGAGAAATATATATTTATTGAATGGTATAGATAGGAGGGTTTGATCATGCCTAAAGGAAAATCGGGGAGGGAAAGAGTAGTAGCTGAACAGCAGCTTTTGCTGGATAATATCGATATATTAGTCTGGTATTTAAAAGATCCTGAAACCTACGGCAGTGTTAACCAGGCTTTTGCAGATTTTATGGGCTCTAATAAAAATATTATTAAAGGGAAAAAAGTAAGCGAATTTATTGAGAACAAATTTGATTTACAGAAAAGTATTGCCAGCAGCCGCCAGGTTTTTCAGCAAAAAGAACAGGTAAAAGTTGAGGAATGGTATTTGAATTCTGCTAAAGATAGGCGCTTACTCTCCATTACTAAAACACCAAAATTAGATGAATTTGAAGAGGTTGAATATGTTGTCTGTTCTGCTCGAGATGTAACGTCTGAAAATACGGCTAAAGCTAAATATGAACAGAGTCGGCGTCAGTATCGGGATTTAGTTGAAAATGTAGATGAAGGCATCGTAATTGTAGATGCCGAAGAGAATTTTCTTTACGCTAATTCTGCTACCTCCCGGGTTTTTGGAGTAGATAAGGGAGATATGAAGGGGCGTAATTTAAGAGAGTTTTTAACAAATGAGTCTTTAACTAAAGTTTTAGCTGAGGTGGAGAAAAGGAAGGCGGGGAAAAGAAGTACTTATGAGCTTTCTATAGTTAGACCTGGTGGCAGAAAAAGGTTAATAAAGGTTAATGCCAAACCACGGTGGCAGGAAAATGAATATGCAGGTTCTTTTGTAGTTTTTCAGGACGTGACAGAGAGCAGGGAAGCCGAAGAAAGTCTTAAAAGAAATAAAGAGAGGTATCAATCTTTACTGGAAGCTATTCCGGATCCTTTATTTATCATAGATAGAGAGGGTATTATTACTGATTATGTCGTAGATGAACCTGAGAAATTAGTACTAGCTCCTGAGGAGTTTTTGCATACCTCTTTTACTGAGATACTGCCGGAAGAAAAAGTTACCGAAGCAAGAAATATTTTAACGGAAGTTTTTGCTGGGAATGATTACATTACTTTTGAATTTCAACTAAAAGTTGATGATAAAGTTCATCATTACGAGAGCAGGCTGCTGGCTTTGTCTGATGAAGAAGCTCTGGCCATCATCAGGAATATAACTGAGAGCAAAAATATGGAACAAAAATTAAGGGAAGAAGCAGAAAGGTTTAAAACATTTATTAAAGTTTCAAATACGGGGGCCTGGGAATATAACAAAAATAAAGATATTCTCTGGTGTTCACCCGAGTATTTTTCGATGTTAGGCAAAGATAAAAAAGGAAAGTTTGCGGAGGATCTTGATTTAAAACAGGCCTGGATAGATTTGATTCATCCTGAAGATAAAAAGGCTGCCGTAACAACTTTCCAAAATTATCTTATCAGTGATAAAATCGGGATGTATGAAAATACATATAGGATGCAGCGGGAAGATGGAGGTTGGGCCTGGATCCTTGCTCGGGGCAGCTATATTTACGATGAAAATGGAAATCCTACCGATAATATAGTTGGGACACATATTGACGTTTCCGAGTTGAAACAGACCGAGATGGCTTTAGAAGAAAGTGAGAAGCGATACCGGGCCATTTTTGATTTATCGCCGGTAGGAATTATGGTTCTAGACAAAGAAGGTAATATCATTGAAGTTAATCCAGCTTTTGCTGAAATGAAAGCTTTAAGCCGAGAAGAACTCGAAGGTAGTAATATATTTAATACCATCGTTAAACGTGGGAAAAATAAGAGGGCCAGACGAAATATTGCTAAGATTTTAGCTGGCGGGGTTAATAAATTAGAGATTGAAGAGTATGATTCTGACGGTGAGAAAATATATTTTAATCTAATTGAAACCAGGATAGATCTAGGTGATGGAGAACCTGGTATTCTTTCTTTACGGACTGATATAACCGAACGGAAAAAAAGAGAAGAGAGATTAGAGTTGACCCAGTTTTCTGTTGATAAATCAGCTGTAGGGGTGCTTTGGACCTTACCCTCGGGTGAAATAGAGTATGTAAACGAAGCCATTTGTAAAAAGTTAGATTATACTAAAACAGAATTAGTAGGCAGAAAAATCTCAGAGATTGACCTTAATTTAGCTTCTAAAGATCTAAATGAAACCTGGGATATGATTAAAAGTCAGGGCTTCATTTCTACTGAATCTCGCTATAGAACTAAGCAGGATTATATTATTCCCGTTCAGGTTACCAGTCATTATCTCAAATACGATGCGAAAGAGTACGAAGTTGCATATGTATTGGATATTAGTGAAAGAAAAGCAGCTGAACAAGAAATCATAAATCAAAAGAATATCGTGCAGAAACTGCATGAGACCGCTTTGCTTTTGAGTGAATGTGACGAAGAAGATAAAATTTTAGAAATTACTATTGAGGCTGCAGAGAATATCCTGGACTTTAATATTTGTGATATCAGCCTGGTTGAAAATGATAAGATAGTAACAGAGATAAGTTCTGAAGCTGCTTCCGTGCAGACCTATATGTCAGTGCCGATGACGGAAGGTTTAGCCGGTAAAACTTATCGGAGCAGACAGAGTTTTATAGTGAATGATTTAAGTAAAGATTCTGACGCTCGCCCGGTAAGCAGCGAATTTAAGTCGGCTTTAAGTTTGCCTATTAAAGACAGAGGAGTATTTCAAGCAGTGGCGACGAAAAAGGATGCTTTCAATCAGCAGGACTTAGAGTTAGCAGAACTTTTAATCGCTCACATGGCTACCGCCCTTGAACAGGTAAAATATAAAAATAAAATTGTTTATAAAAGCTATCATGATGAGTTAACTGGCACATATAATCGGAGGTTTTTTGAAGAAGAACTAAAGAGGATAGATGTAGAGAGACAACTTCCTATCAGTATTATCATGACAGACTTGAACGGTTTAAAGATTATCAATGACAGTTATGGTCATGACCAGGGCGATAGAATGTTGATAAAATCTGCTAAAATACTTCAGCAATCAGTCCGAGAGGAAGATATTTTGGCCAGGATCGGCGGAGATGAATTCGTTTTGCTCTTGCCTAAGACCAATGAAAAAGCCGCTTTAAATATATATGAACGGATTAAAACCCGGTGTGAGCAAACTCTTCAGAGGGATTTTCCTGTGTCCCTGGGCATGGGGGTTGCTACTAAAACCAGTTCTGCAGAAGACCTGGATGAGGTTTTTAAAAGGGCTGATAATAATATGTATCAAAATAAGCTGTTAGAAAGTAGAAGTACAAAAAATAGGATTGTTATCAGTTTATTGAATACTCTGGGAGCTAAAAGCGATGAAACTGAGGAACATGCCGGTAGGATGACCAGGTTAGCTCAAGATTTAGGGAAGAAGCTTGATCTTTCTGAAACGGAATTAAATCAGCTTAGTCTGCTGGCTACTTTACATGATATCGGTAAGACATCTGTGCCTGAGTATATTTTGAATAAACCAGGAAAACTATCCCCGGAGGAATGGCAGGTAATTAAAGAACATCCAGAGAGAGGCTTTAGGATTGCTTCTGCTACCGAGGAGTTTGCGCATATAGCAAGGGAGATTTTATGTCATCATGAAAGGTGGGACGGAACAGGTTATCCTGGAGGGTTGGCTGGTGATAATATACCTTACTTATCTCGGATAATTGCTATAGTTGATGCTTTTGATGTCATGATAAATGACAGGTCGTATCAGCCAGCTAAAACACTTTCTGAAGCTTTGCAAGAGATCGAAAAATATGCTGGTACGCAGTTTGATCCAGATATAGCTAAAATATTCATAGGAATGCTGAGAGATATGTGATTTATATTATAGGATATGGCTCTGATTTATTATATTGATAATGATAGTATGATTTATTTCGAAAGGAGAATAATATAATGAGTATGTTTTTAGGGCCTATTCATAAATGGTTGTATAATCAAATTAATATTATTGAAAGAAGAGAACAAAATTTGCTAGATAAGTTTACCCAGGAATACGGTAGAGAAGTTAAGGATATTGTTCAACCTCTGCGAGAAAAATACGGTACTCCAAAACAGGACAAGCCGTTAGAGGAACTGGTGGGAAACAGTCAGATTCATCCCTGGCTGGAAAGCGCTATTATTGCTGCCCAGTCCCGAGAAGCTTCACTAGTAAAAACTTTGCTGGAGAGAATGCCGTGCGATAGATTGTCCCAGGCGAAGCAAGAGGATCAAGAAATAATTTGGGAGCATGATGCTAAACTACATCAGGAATTTTGGTTAACTGCTGGAGTAGATTTAAAATTAATGCACGATCTGTATAGTACCTGGATAGAAGCTTTTGTGAAAAGCTTGAATCCTGATATTAGTTACGAAAGAAGGATAAAACAGGATTATTATGCAGATGTTTTGAGCCAGTAAGATCATAACCCAGTAAAAATATATTAATAAAATACTTCCTGCATCTAAAAGATGCAGGATTTTTAAATTTAATTTATGCAGGAAGTTATATGCTATTAGAGAAGAGAGATAATAAGCAGCATAGAAGAGAGGAGCGAGCAGATGATAATTAAAAAAAGTATTCAAGTTGTGGATACACATACTATGGGGGAACCTACGCGAATAATTACAGGTAATATTGGGAAAATTCCAGGTGATTCTTTAGCTGACAAGAAAGCATATCTTGAGCGGAAATATGATTGGCTAAGAAAAACTGTCTTATATGAGCCAAGGGGGCACAAGGATATGTTTGGAGCGATTCTGCTGGATCCCACCCATTCTGAGGCTGACCTGGGCGTGATATTTATGGATGGGGGTGGATATTTAAACATGTGCGGCCATGGTATAATTGGTTCGGCTGTGGCCGTGATTGAAACAGGTATTATTTCCACTTCAGAAGATTTCATTGAGCTTACCCTTGAAGCGCCTGCAGGTTTAGTTAAACTTTCAGTTAAATTAGAAGAAGGCGGCTGTAAAGAGGTTACCGTTAAAAATGTACCTTCATTTGCGATCCCTAAAAGTTATACTATTGAATTAGATTCAGGTTTATTAATAGATGTAGATGTTGCTTTTGGAGGGAGTTTTTTTGGCCTGGTTAATGTCGAACCTTTAGAAGTTTCTTTAAATAAAGAAAACATTGCTTATTTTAGAAAAATTGGTCTTGAACTGAGAAGTAAATTAAACGAGGAACTAAAAGTTGTACATCCTGAATTATCCCATATCAATAAAGTTGATCTGGTTGAATTTTATAAAAAAGACTTACAAGCAGATTGTAGTTATATCAATCTGGTGGTTTTTGGGGATGGTCAATTTGATCGCTCTCCCTGTGGGACAGGGACGAGTGCAAAGATGGCCCTGATGCAGAGTAATGGGACCTTACAACCAGGTCAAAAAATCACCTCTAAAAGTATCATTGGTTCGATATTTACAGGAGTATACACAGATACGATTTCTTGCGGGGATTATCAAGCTATTTTACCTGAAATTACTGGACGGGCGTTTATAACTGGTTTCAATAATCTTGTGGTTGATGAGAGAGATCCTTATGGAGGAGGTTTTGTTATTTGACTGTATTATTGGTTTCTGCTACTATTAACTTAGAAATTTAGCTGACGTTAAGTTATAAAGGGAGTGATTTAATGGCTGATTCATTAATCACAAAAGAAGCGCTGGCTTCTAACCTGAAAAAATTACTTTTGGAAATCACTGGCAGCAATCAAAGCTATAATCGCTTTATCTTTTTCCATTACAATCATCCTCCTCTGATCTCTTCTCTCTTATGCTTTTGCATACTACATTTAAAGGAGGGATAAAATGACAAATAAATTTCTGGAGGAACTAAAATTATTTGGGCTCAATAAAGTTATAGACTATCTGGATAAGGATCCGGATAAGAATATCCCTAAGGTGATAGAGTGGGCTAAGGCGCTGGATAGAGCCGATTATTTTGTCGGTCCTATTCAATTGATCGAAGAAGTGGTCCATGATGAAGATAGTAATTGGCATAAATATGTCAAAAGTCTATATACTGATATTGATGACGAAGTTAGAAAAAAGTTGTTTAAGAATTTTATCGTTAACGCAACCGTCAAAGGGTGTAAAATTCAAAAAGAATATGAAGCAAAATATGAATGCAATGTTCCCTGGGCAATAATCTTAGATCCAACTACAGCCTGCAATTTAAATTGTGATGGATGTTGGGCGGCTGATTATGGCCGAAACTTGTCTATGAGTTATAACAAACTTGATGAAACCATCAAAGAGGCGAAAGAACTTGGCACTTATATGTTTATCTTTTCGGGGGGAGAACCATTGATGCGAAAAGATGACATAATGAAGCTGGCGGCCAAGCATGATGATTCAGTTTTTTTAGCTTTTACCAATGGTACTTTAATAGATGAAAAATTTGCAGAAAGAATGAAAAAGGTAAAGAACTTCGTGCCGGCTATTAGCATAGAAGGTTTTGAAGAAGAAACTGATTCCCGCCGAGGAGAAGGAACCTATAGATCAGTTATTTCAGCTATGGAATTATTACAAGAAAGGAATTTGCCCTTCGGTGTCTCCTGCTGTACTACAAGCAAAAATACCGAAACCCTAATGAGTGAAGATTTTATCGATAAAATTATTGAACTGGGAGCTAAATTTGCCTGGTTTTTCACCTATATGCCGGTCGGAGTAAATGCTTCCCCAGATTTGATGATTTCTGCTGGACAAAGGAAGTATATGTATAAACAGCTTAGAGAATATCGAAAAAACAAGCCACTTTTTACAATAGATTTCTGGAATGATGGTGAATATGTAGATGGCTGCATAGCCGGGGGAGATAGATATATTCATATTAATGCTAATGGCGATGTTGAACCATGTGCCTTCATTCATTATTCTGATAGTAATATTTATGAGAAGTCATTGCTTGAATCCTATCAATCACCACTTTTTATGCAGTATTATAAAAGACAGCCTTTTAATGAAAATTTATTAAGGCCCTGCCCTCTTCTTGATAATAAAGGTAAGCTAGCTGAAATGGTTGAAACAGCTGGTGCTAAATCTACCGATTTAGCAAGTCCTGAAGATGTTCATAATCTCTGCGCTAAGTGTGCAGATGCTGCTGATGCCTGGGCTGAAGTGGCCTCGAAATTGTGGAATAAGAATGAAATAGCTGACCAGCAAAGTGATAATCAGGAGGAAAAAGCATTGATCTAAAGATGATTTTCTTCCTTTTTTCCTGCAGGATTTTGGTTGGGTTACTAGAATAATAAAATAGTAAGAGTTGGAGATTGACAAATATTTTTGCAGAAGGAGGAAAATTTATGCCAGAGAAACAAGAAGTTGAGGTGGCTGAAGCCTTCGGACGGAAATTTGTCAAGGGAAATGTTCCTGAAATCAATACTCTTCGCTGTATGGCATGTCGTAATTGTGTCGACCTGTGCAAAAAATTGGGACCGAATGTTCTTGAAATCGTTGAGGGTGCTGCTAAAGTGGTGAGACCGGAAGATTGTATCGGTGACGGAGCCTGTATGACGGCCTGTCCTACCACAGCAATATTTATAATGAGCCAACATGATCCAGAAGATGCTCCAGATGCACCATGATTTAATCATGAATAAGATAAGTTTGTAAGGAAGACCTGCCTCGAATTTATAGTGAGGCAGGTTTATTTTTTTTTGAAGAAAAACAAGGTGAAAATTAATGAATAGAGAAGTTTATTAACATGAGAAAACAAAAGGGAGGAAAGGGGTATGAGTAAATCTTATCAAGAGTTTTTAAGAATTGCTAAAAAATTAAATTCTTTATTAAAAATTATACCCTTATTATACGGTTCTTTAGGCCTTGAAATTGTGATCGGTTTGGATTGTAACCCTGATGATATTGATATTTTAATTCCAGAAAGATTTATTCATTGGAATTGGGAGGAGTTTCAAGTTATCATTGAATCCATGGGCTATGAATTGACAGATCATGCGGAACATGCATTTAGTAATGGCAAGTTTAAAATTGCTTTTGCGGCGATAGATGATTTAGTTCCTTTCGCTGGTATAAATCCGGAAGAAGTAAGAATTGTGGAAGATGAAAAGGTTAAATATAAATTATTGGAACTGGAAGATTATTTAAAAGTATATATGCAGTCATCTAAGGATAGTTATAGACGAGATAAAAATAATGATAAAGATATTGATAAAATAAATAAAATCAAAAAATTATTGGAGCAGAGTTAAGATATCATGAAATTAAAACGCTTAAAAAATATCCCTTTAGTAGATAAGCTTGGCTATGGTACAGGAAACTTAGGTAGTGGAATTATTTTTCAAGCTATAAATACCTATATAGTTTTTTATGCTACGGTTATTTTAAATTTGCCGGGTTCTTTGGTGGGAGTTGCGGTTAGTATTAGTATTATCTGGGATGGTTTTACTGACCCAATTATGGGGTATATATCTGATAGATCTAGATTTAAGAGATTGGGAAGAAGACATGCTTACCTACTTATTGGAACTTTGTTTTCCGCATTGATTAATTATTATCTCTGGAGTATAAATCCTGCTTATCCACTGGTTATTAAATTTGCCTGGTTATTGCTTACAATCATACTTGTCAAGACTTTTCTTACTGTTTTTGGGACACCCTATATTGCCTTAGGGGCGGAATTGTCCTGTGATTATAATGAGAGAACTGGTATCCAGGCAATAAGAACGATATTTTTTCTTTTAGGGATATTTTTAGCTAGTTCTCTAGGATTATATTTATTTTTTCATCCTACTCCTGAGTATCCAATCGGGCAATTGAACCCGGGTGCTTACCGTAACATTGGGATTGCTTCTTCAATTATGATGATTATTTTTGGTCTGATAAGTTTTTTTAGTACAAAAAAATATATACCCTTTTTATATCAGCTTGATAAAGAAGATAAACTATCTTTGAAATTAGCCATACGGCGGGCGATAAAAGGGGTAATTGATGACTTTTTAACGGCAATTAAAAATCATAATTATCGGGCTGTTTTATTAGGCTATCTTTTCACTAATTTAGCTGTAGCTCTTTTTATTGCAATTGGCCTGCATGTATTCACTTTCACTTTTAAAATGAACAATACTGAGATAGCTGTTATAATAGGAGCCCAATTTATAACGAGTATTTTAACCCAACCGATTTGGGTAAAACTTTCTAATATGATGGATAAGAAGCCGGCAGCGATACTTGGCTTGAGTATTTCGATAATTGGAGGTTTAATTCTTTTAGCTGCTGTATTATTTCGAGATATTATTATAGATAATTATGCGTTCTTATTACCATACGCTCTAATGGCTGGTTTTGGTACCGGTGGTCTTCTCACTTTACCTGCTTCAATGGTAGCAGATGTTATAGATGTGGAAGAGTTAAGGACCGGGGTAAGACTAGAGGGGGTTTATTATGGTTGTTTAACTTTTGCTTATAAAACTTCTCAATCCATAGCTATTTTATTATTGGGTATATTTTTAGATGTTATTAATTTTAATGCCAGTCTGGCTGTTCAATCTGATTTTAATTTATTTTTGCTGGGAATGGTGTTAGCTTTTGGAGGGATAATAAGTCTTTTAATATCTCTAAAGTTCTATTTAAATTATGGGCTTGATTATTCTATGATAAAAGAGGTCCAGAGCAAATTATCAGAGTAGTATAGAAATGAACAAGCTTGATAGGAGGAAATGGTTCGAATTATTGTTTTATTTTTTCTCCAAAATTTGCTATAATGGTTTTACGTGTTATTGTTTAGTTAGGTTTGAATAAAATAATATACTGTAATTGTAGTTATCTGCGAAAATAATGTATAACTTCGAATTACTCGAATCAAATTATACTTCCAAGAGAACAGCGATTTTGGAAGATTTTTTATTCCCTGGTAAATAAAATATTAAGTGATATTTATCCTGTGGGAGAGGAGGAGAGAGATGGAAGTTTTAAAATATATGATTAATAGAGCAGATACAATTGGGGTTTTATTTCTAGAACATCTCTGGTTAATTGCAGTTTCAATCGGTATTGCTATAATAATTGGGGTAATTTTAGGAGTTTTCATAAGTTATTTTACTAAGCTTGCTCCTCCGATTTTAACCGTATGTCAAATTTTGATGACGATTCCCAGCATTGCGATGTTGGGGCTTTTATTACCTTTTTTTGGTATTGGTTTTCAAACCGGGGTAGTGACTCTAATTGTTTATTCTCTTTTACCTATTGTTCGGAATACTTACTCTGGTATTCAGGAAATACCAGACCCGATTATAGAATCAGCTAAAGGGATGGGTATGAAAAATTATAGAATTTTGTTTAAAATTAAATTACCTCTTGCTTTTCCTGTGATTATGGCGGGCGTAAGAACTGCTACCGTCATGATAGTAGGAATAGGTGCTATTGCTGCATATGTTGGAGCTGGTGGGCTGGGAGAGTTGATTTTTAATGGCATTTCTCGAACCGCTCCACCGATGATAATCACAGGGGCGATTTTTATTTCGATTATTGCAGTGGCTTTTGATTTATTGTTAGGTTGGGTAGAAAAAGTAAGAACTATAAAATATTAGTTGATGCCTGTGCTGATAAGGGGGAAACTAGATGATAAAAATAGATAAATTGACCAAACATTTTCCTGGGTTAAAAGGTCCGGCAGTTGATAAATTAACTTTAGAAGTGAGTGAAGGTGAAGTGTGTGTACTGGTTGGACCTTCTGGTTGTGGAAAGACTACTACGATGAAGATGATAAATCGTCTCTATGAGCCTGATGGCGGTGAAGTTTACATTAATGGTCAGAAAACTTCAGAGATGGATGAAATTGATTTGCGCAGAGGAATCGGTTACGTGATTCAGCAGATAGGGCTTTTTCCTCACATGAACATAAAGGAAAATATTGCTACAGTACCGCGAGAACTTGGCTGGTCAGAAGAGAAAATTGATAAAAGGGTAGATGAATTATTAAAAATGGTAGGATTAGACCCGGATATCTATAAAGGAAGATTACCTGCAGCATTATCTGGGGGTCAGCGGCAGCGTGTGGGAGTGGCAAGAGCTTTAGCGGCAGATCCACCTCTTATGTTGATGGATGAACCCTTTGCCGCTGTTGACCCAATTACTCGGGCTAGACTGCAAAATGAATTTTTGAGGATCCTTAATAACATGGATAAGACGATTATATTCGTTACTCATGATATTAATGAGGCCATCAAGATGGGAGATAAAATTGCTGTTTTAAAAGATGGAAGACTTGTTCAACATGCTACACCTCAGGAACTACTGGATTCACCAGCAGATGATTTTGTGGCCAAATTGGTTGGACGGAATAGATCAATTAAAAGGCTGCATTTGATTAAGGTAAAGGAGATAATCGAAGACGAAATAGATAGATTGAGTGTGCCGGGAGATATGGAAAGAAACAATATAGAAGTAAAATTAAAAGAAAGTGAAGTTGGAGCTTTAATGGTTTTAGATAAAAATGGATGTTTATTAGGTCGCGTTGATCAAAAATGTTTAGATGAAAAGAAAGGTGAGACAGCTAGTGAATTGGCAGAGGAGATTCATGATACAGTAACAGCAGATGCCACCTTAAATGATACTTTATCAGTGATGCTAGAAAGTGGTGAAGCTTATGCGCCTGTTATTGATGAAAAGAAGGGTTATTTTAGGGATATCATTACTTTACAAGATCTGCTTCAGGAACTGAGTGATGAATGATGAAAAATGAAAACCTTAAATTTGCATTAGTTACAGCGATAATTTTTGCCCTGGGTGGGATTTTAATATATTATGTATTAGAGAATCCAACCGATACGATGGTTGAAAGGATGCTTTCAACAGAAAATATTTTCCGTGCTCTGAGGCAGCATATTGTAATTGTTGGGGTTTCCATGGGAGGGGCCTTATTGGTCGGTATTCCAGGTGGGATTTTATTGTCTCGCCCTCGGTTTTACTACATCGGAAAAGTATTTGAAAATGTAGTTAACGTGGGTCAGACGGTTCCCAGTTTGGCTATCTTAGCCTTATTTTATACTATCCTGGGGTTAGGATTTAATACTGCTGTTTTTGCTATTTGGTTATATTCTATTCTGCCTATTTTGCGAAATACATTTGCTGGAATTACAAGTATAAGTGATAATGTAATAGAATCAGCTCGAGGTATGGGGATGACTAATTGGAGAATTTTGAAAAGAATAGAACTTCCCTTAGCGGCACCGATAATTGTCACCGGCATAAGAACTGCGATTGTAATCAATGTTGGTACTGCAGCTCTGGCTACTTTTATTGGGGCTGGAGGTTTGGGAGATTTGATCGTAACTGGTCTTTCTATTAGACGTAATATGATAATAGTTACCGGTGCTGGCTTAAGTGCTTTATTAGCGATATTGTTGGATTTTTGGATCGGTCAACTCAAAATACGTTTAATAAATTGGTGATAATATCAATTAATAGGAGGGTTTTGTAGATGAAACTAATCTAGGCGGTACAATTATAATGCGGCAGGCTCAGGTAGGAAACTTTAGAAGAATATCCAGAAATCGAAAAGATTTTCCAGCCTTTAATCGGTTTGCTTTAATAATAAAATTGCTGTATCTAAAATTTATAAGGAGGTAGTTAGCTCATGACTAATCTTCAAGGAAAGTTAGGTTATTTTTTAGTAGGTATATTACTTTTAGCTGTAACTTTTGGCTGGACTCTTCAAGCTACTGCTCAAGACCCTGTGGTAGTTGGTTCTAAAGAATTTACCGAGCAGATAATCCTTGGACAGTTGACTTTACAATTACTTGAAGCAAATGGTATTTCCACTGTGGATGAGACTAATCTGGGCGGGACTATTATACTGAGAGAGGCTCAGTTAGAAGGAGAAGTAGATCTTGCTTGGGAATATACCGGGACAGCTTTAATAACTCATCTTGGTTTTGAAGACCCAATCACTGATTCAGAAGAAGCTTACCAGGTAGTAAAAGAGGAAGATTCTGAACAGAATAATTTGATTTGGCTTGACTACGCTCCTATGAATAACACTTATACAATTATGATGAGAGAAGACGATGCAGAAAATCTGGGTATAGCGAGCTTAAGTGATCTGGCAGAAGCGATCAATGAAGGGCTTGAAGCTCCCGAGCCAGGGCAGTGGTTATTTGCAACAAATCATGAATATTCTGTTCGCGAAGATGGCTATCCAGGCTTAACGGAACATTATGGTTTTGAATTTGATGGCGTTCAGACGATGGAGAGCGGTATCACCTACGGCGCTTTAAGGGATGGTGATGTGGCTGTAGCGATGGGGTTTGCCACCGATGGACGAATAGATGGATTTGATCTAGTTAACTTAAAAGATGATAAGAATTATCATCCTGTTTATAATGCAGCTCCTGTTATTAGAGAAGAAACTTTAGACCAGTATCCGGAGATTGAAGAAATACTCCAGCCATTAGTAGATAGCCTGGATGATGAGACCATACAAAGCTTAAATGCTCAAGTTGATGTTGATGGGGAAGCTCCTGATGAAGTAGCAGCCGACTTTCTAGAAAATGAGGGATTACTTGATTAGTTAAGTGCGATTAAGTTTTCATAAATTTGTTGTAGATACCACCCCTTATTATTTCGGGGTGGTATCTTATTTTAAAAGATTTTTTCTTGAAAAAATTTAAAACTAGGCAGGCTTATTGCGTGAAGTCAAGAATTATATAAAAAGACAAATTTATGGAGGTGGATAATTTGGAGATAAAATATTTGGTTGAAGTGCAGGATTTTTTGCCTGAGATTAGTATGTGGTTATATAATCAGTGGGGGGTGAAACATGATGATTCCAATCCGGCTGATTGGGTTAAAGAATTGCGGCGCAGATTAAACAAAGATGAACTGCCGATGACCTTTGTGGCTGTAAGAGAAAACAAACCAATAGGGACAGCTTCATTGGTTGAATGTGATATGGAGACTAAAGCAGAATTAACTCCCTGGTTAGCTGATGTTTATGTGCCTCCAGAAGAAAGAGCGCAGGGGATTGCTACTAAATTAGTTCAGAGAATTAATGAAGAAGCGAAAAATTTAAGCTATGATAAATATTATCTTTTTACCCGGCAGGCAACAGGTTTTTACTTGAAATTGGGCTGGGAAATTATTGAGACTACTACATACAAGGATAAAAAGGTAGATATTATGGTCTATAACTTATGAAACAAGTTTGCCGGCTAAGGAGTGAGAAGTGTGGCTTTAACTAAAAAATCAGAGCGCCTGGGAACTGAAGATATTGTTCCCTTATTGCTTAAACTGTCAATTCCTTCAATCATAGGGATGTCGGTACAGTCGATGTACAATGTCATAGATAGTATTTATATAGGTCGGGTGAGTAGAGAAGCTTTAGCTGCTATATCTCTAGCCTTTCCAATCCAGTTAATTTTGATTGCAATTGCTGTAGGAACAGGTGTCGGGACAAGTTCTTTAATCTCGCGTAAATTAGGAGAAAAAAGCGAAGAAGCTGCTAGTACAGCAGCTGAACACGTAATTTTAATTACGGTATTCTATGGGATTTTAATAGGACTTGTGGGTTTCTTTTTATCTGATAAAATATTTAGCTTTGTAGCGGAAGATCCAGAACTAATAGAACTTGGTCAGCAGTATATCAGAATAATTTTAATTGGGTCTCTGGCTATGTTCTTTCCTATGATTGCAAGTGATATTTTGCGCGGAGAAGGCAATACTTTCACGCCGATGCTGACCTTGATTATTGGAGCTATTATTAATATTATTTTAGATCCCTTTCTAATATTTGGCATTTGGGTATTTCCCGAACTTGGTATTGCCGGAGCTGCTTATGCTACTGTCTTTTCAAGGTTCATTGGAGGTCTTTTTATTGCCCATATCCTATTTAAAGGTCATAATCAGGTGAAAATTAACTTTGATAAATTTAAATTTGATTTTGGAATAGTAAAAGATATTTATAAGGTGGGCCTTCCCGCTATGGTAATGCAGTTTTTAGCAAGTTTTATGATTTTTGGAGTTAATAGAATTGTAGGTAGTTATAACTCTGTTGCAATTGCTGTTGTGGGAATTTATTTTAGGCTTCAGTCATTTGTTTTCATGCCGGTCTTTGGTTTGAATCAAGGTTATATGCCTATTGTAGGCTATAATTATGGGCATAATAATCCTGACCGGATGATTAAAACTATAAAATATGGTGTTTTAATTGCCTTTTCTTTTACTACTGCCGGCTTTCTTATTTTTCAGTTGTTTTCCAGGCAGTTAATCCTAATGTTTAACGACGACCCCGAACTCCTTGAGATAGGCGTGACGGCTTTAAAAAGATTAAGTTTGGCATTTCCTATTATAGGGCCAGCAATAGTTGGTTCTACAACTTTTCAGGCAATAGGTAAAGGTATTCCCAGTCTTATTATTTCTTTTTCTCGGCAGATAATTTTGCTTTTACCAATTATGTATATACTGGGGAGGTTGTATGGGCTAGACACCCTCTGGTTTGCCTATCCTATCTCAGAATTAATGGTGTTTGGATTTCTAGTTATATGGTTATCGAAAACTTTGCGGAAAGTTTTTGCTGAAATGCCAGATTAGTTATACTTAGCAGGGAATAGAATAAGAATCAATAATTCAACAGGAGGTCTGATATTTTTTATGTCTAATTTTGAAGGTTTAATAGATATGCATGTTCATACAAATTTTTCTATAGATTCAGAAGCTAAATTAGTTGATTATATAGTAAGGGCAGAAGAACTGGGTTTGAAAGGGATTTGTTTAACTGAGCATGCTGATTATAATCCAGATGATCCTCATTATGATTATTTTTCTTACCCAGATTATGCTGCTGCTATTGACAGGGAACAAAAAAAATTATTAAAAAGTTCCAGTGAATTAAAATTGTTAAAGGGGATAGAATTTTCAGAAGCTCATCTGTATCAAGAAAAATTATCAGTTTTAAAAAATAAAGATTTTGATGTTATTATGGCTGCTGTTCATACGATATCAGGTGGATTAATCGGCACTGAGGAATTGATGTTAAATTATTCGGCTCGTGAAATTATGTCAAGATATTATGATAGTCTTTTAGAGATGGTAAGGTATGGTGAGTTCGATGTACTTGCTCATTTTGATTTTCCGAGAAGATATACGGGCACTGGATTTTATCATGAATTTGCAGAAGAAATTTCTGCAATACTTACAGAGGTGGTTAAGAATGAAATTGTTTTGGAGATAAATACATCACCAGTAAGAAGGTTTTCTTTAGAACCGATGCCTTCTCGGAAAATATTACAGGAATAT
>JBNJDR010000029.1:0-22283 GCA_051745085.1 Bacillota bacterium
ATTAATTACACTGGGAGTGATATTATGGTATATAATAATAATGACGATAACAAGTTTGAGTTAGATTTCAACCCTGTTAAATTAGCTAGAAGAACATTAGAAGAATATTTTAAAAAGGATAGGGTAGAACTTTCATATCCAAAAGGGGAAAGAATAAAGGCAGGTGCCTTTGTGTCTCTAAAAAGTAAACAGGACTCAAGTTTGAGAGGATGTATCGGCACTATCAACCCAGTGCAAGAAAACGTGTATCAAGAGATCATTAAAAATACGCTCAGTGCTGCTTTTAGAGATCCCAGGTTTCCTGCTTTAAAAGAAGAGGAGTTATCTCAAATAAAAATATCAGTTGATATTCTTTTAGAACCAGAACAAATTGAAGAGATTGATAAGTTAGATCCTCATAAATATGGAGTTATTGTAGAACAAGGCCAGAAGAGAGCTGTTTTATTACCAGACCTGGAAGGGGTTAATACTGTAGAGAAGCAGTTAGAAATCGTGGCTGCTAAAGGATCTATTAATTTAGGTGATATTTACGAAGGCAAGGCGGATATTTATCGGTTTAAAGTAATTCGATATAAGGAGTAATAGATATGAAAAATAATACTGAAGAAACAATTACCTGTAATATTTGTCCTCACTTTTGTAAACTTGAACCTGAGGAAATAGGGTTGTGTCGGACGAAACAGAATAAAGACGGAGAAATTGAAAGTCTTAATTACGGCCAGGTTACTTCTTTATCTACGGATCCGATTGAAAAAAAGCCGTTATACCATTTTCATCCAGGAAGTTCCATTCTGTCTATTGGTACCTGGGGGTGCAACTTTAGTTGTGGCTTTTGTCAAAACTGGCAGTTAAGCCAGGATAAACTACCGACAAAGTATTATAACCCAGAAGATATCTTGCATGTTTTGAAAAGTAACGACCAGAAATTTTTAGCCTTTACTTACTCTGAACCTCTAATATGGTATAATTATATTTTAGATACTGCTCCTATTTTAAAAGAAAATGATATAAAAGTGGTAGTAGTATCAAATGGTTATATCAACCCAGGCCCTTTTAAAAATATCCTTCCTTATATAGATGCATTTAATATTGACCTAAAAGCTGCAAATAATGAGTTTTATCAAAAAAATTGTGGAGGAAGTCTAAAGCCTGTTCAGGAAACGATTAAAAGCATAGTAGAAAATGAGAAACATTTAGAACTTACTAATTTGGTAATTACTGATGAAAATGATAACTTAAATGAAATTAGAGATTTAGTAGATTTTGTGGCTGCTTTAAATAGTTCAATTCCTTTACATTTATCTCGATATCACCCTGCTTATAAATTTAAGCGCCCGGCAACCGATATAAGCATTTTAACTGAAGCATATCAAATAGCTTCTGAAAAGTTAGATTATGTATATATAGGAAACATACTAGACCCCAGATATAAAATAACTTATTGTCCAAATTGCAATAATAAAGTTATTGAAAGAGGGGGGATAACTAAAACTCAATTGAGCAATGGTAAATGTGATTTTTGTCAGCATTCTATTTATGGAGAGTTTTAAAAGAAGGAATAACCGGTATAATACTGAATAGTTATAGTAGTGTTGAAATAATTGGTAAAAGAAATTGTTACTGGGAAGAGGAGATGATAGAGTTTGGATGGATTATTTGGAACAGACGGAGTTCGAGGGATTGCTAATATAGAACTTACTCCAGAATTGGCATTTAAAATTGGTCGTACTTCTGCAGAAGTACTGAAGAATAATGATCGTCAAAGAGCTCAAAAGCAAATAATTTTAGGTAGGGATACCAGAATTTCGGGAGATATGCTTTCGGCAGCGGTGATAGCAGGAGTAACTTCTACAGGGATTAATATAATTGACCTGGGAATTGTGCCTACGCCGGTGGTTTCTTATTCAACCAAGGAACAACCTGTTATTGGTGGTATTATGATTTCAGCTTCTCATAACCCGATCGAAGATAACGGGATTAAAATATTTTCCGCGGATGGATGTAAGTTATCCCCCGAGTTAGAATTACAAATTGAAGATAAACTTGAATTAAACGCGAGCAGACCCACTCATGCTAATATAGGCCAGCGCATTAAAAATGAAGATCTTATAGAAAACTATATTAATAATGTCACCTCGGCGTCCCGGAATAATTGGGTGGACTTAAAGATAGTTTTAGATTGTGGGCAGGGAGCTGGATATAAAATCGGACCAGAAATTTTAAAAAGACTTGCTCCTAAAAAACTAACTGTGATCAATAATGATGGAAAAGGAGAATTAATAAACGTAAATTGCGGCTCTACAGATACTAGCAGATTAGCTGAAAAGGTTATTGCAGAAAAAGCTGATATAGGGATAGCTTTAGATGGGGATGCTGATAGGAGCATCCTGGTTGACAATAAAGGCCAGGAAGTTGATGGAGATAAAATAATGTTCTTATCTGCTAAAGCAATGGCGGAAAAAAACAACTTAAATGCCAACACAATAGTAGCCACTGAATATAGTAATCTCGGTCTGGATGAATCCCTCCAGGATTATGATATTGAGGTAATAAAAGTGGCAAATGGAGATAGATTTGTTTTAGAAAAAATGAAAGCAGAAAATCTTAACTTAGGTGGTGAGAAGTCTGGTCATATTATATTTTTAGATTATAATACAAGTGGAGATGGTATTTTAACGGCAGTGCAAATGATTGATATAATTGCTGCAAGTAATAAAAGCTTAAATGAATTAACTAAAGAATTTAAAAGTTGGCCGCAGTTATTGTATAATGTAAAAGTCAAAGATAAAAATTGGGAAACCAATCAAAATATTAAGGAGGTGATTAAAAAAGCAAAGTCTGAAGTAAATCCTGGGAGAGTATTTATACGAGCTTCAGGAACTGAACCGGTAATGAGACTTATGTTAGAAGGAAAAGATGTTAGCAAATTGGAATATTGGCAGAAGAAAATTGCTCAGATTATAAGAGAAGAACTGGCATGATTAAAAGCGCCTGGTCCTGTGCTAACAGGATGACGAGGTCAGGAGTTATCGAAGCTTTCGGCGGATGCTCCAGGGGGTTATACTCAACTCCTTATTTAATCTTTAAAACCTTCAGGTAACTGGGGGGACAAAGAGATTAATTTGAGTAATATTTTTGCAATTAATGAACGGAGGAATATAAATGTGTGGAATCGTTGGATATGTAGGAAGGAAAAGTGCAGATACATTTTTATTGAACGGACTAAAAAAATTAGAGTATAGAGGTTATGATTCAGCTGGTATTGCTGTTACAAATGGTAAAAATATTCATTCTGAAAAATCGAAGGGCTCATTATCAGAGCTAGAAAAAATATTAGATAATCAAAAAGGACTTTTTTCTCATACTGGTATCGGCCATACTCGCTGGGCTACTCATGGACAACCATCAGATTTAAATTCTCATCCCCATTCCGACTGTGCAGATGAACTTTCAATAGTTCATAATGGAATTATTGAGAATTATAAAGAGTTGAAATCAATGTTAATTGAGAGAGGACATAAGTTTAGTTCCGAAACAGATAGTGAAGTAATAGTTCATTTACTGGAAGAATTGTATGAAGACGACATGATTGAAGCTTTAGCGAAGCTAGATCAAAAGCTAGAAGGTTCTTATGCTATCGCTGTAATAACCAAAAAGGAAAGGGAAGCAATCTATGCTTTGAAAAAGGACAGCCCTTTAATTGCAGGCAAAGGAGAGAATGAAAATTATCTGGCTTCGGATATACCTGCCTTACTAGCTGATACCGATGAATTTTATATATTCGAGGATGGAGATATTGCAAGAGTCGATCCTTATAAAATAGAGTTTTTTGATTTAAATAATAATAAAGTACAACGAGACTCTTTTTCGGCTAACTGGGGAGCAGATATGGTCGATAAAAAAGGATATGACCATTTCATGCTTAAGGAAATTCATGAACAGGCCGATGTGGCTCGAAGAATCATGAAAGATAGATTCAGGGCGGATGATATTGACCTACCGGAACTAGATGATCTTCTGGTATTTAACTATAATAAAATCTTAATTACAGCCTGTGGAACAGCTTATCACTCTGGTTTGATAGGAAGATTTCTGTTAGAGGAATTTGCGGGGCTACCTGTTCAGGTAGAAGTAGCTAGTGAATTAAGATATAAAAGAAATTTCCTGGATGAAAAAACTTTAGTTATCGTAGTCAGCCAGTCAGGAGAGACCGCTGATACCCTGGCAGCCTTAAGATTGGCTAAAAAATCCGGGTCCAAAGTATTAGCATTAACTAATGTAGTTGGTAGTAGTGTGGCCAGAGAATCTGATGCTAATTTATATTTATCTGCAGGTCCAGAAATTTCGGTAGCTTCTACTAAAGCTTATTCTGCGATGTTAATAGCGTTTTATCTTCTGGCTTTAAAGCTGGCAGTTAAACAAGGTATGATTTTTCAGGAAGATTTTAAAATATTATCTAAAAGTCTTAAGGAAATACCAATAAAATTAGAAAAATCAATCGAAAAATTTAAGCAGACTGCTCAAAAGATAGCCGGCTCAATTAAAAACTATAAAAGTGTTTTCTTTATTGGGAGAAATATCGATTATGCTTTAGCATTAGAAGGGGCTTTAAAATTAAAAGAAATTTCCTATATACATGCTGAAGCCCATCCTGCTGGCGAGTTAAAGCATGGCTCATTAGCTTTAATTGAAGATGGGGTGCCTGTTTTTGCAATTACAACTCGCAAAGAAATGGCCGTTAAGACGTTAGCTAACATTGAAGAAGTATTAGCGCGAGGCGGGAATGTAAATTTAATAACCTCTTCTGATGTAAAATATAAGGAAGCAGGGGCTGCTGAATATTTTGTTATTCCTGATGTGAGCGAACCCTGGCGGTCGGTCTTAGCAGCAATTCCTCTGCAATTAATTGCCTATTATACTGCCTTAGAACTGGACAAAAACATTGATAAACCCAGAAATTTAGCTAAAAGTGTTACTGTAGAATAAAGGTGGTTATCTAAATGATCATTGGGCATGGTATTGATATAGTTAAGGTAAAAAGGATAAATTCGGTCTTAAATAATTACCCAATTAAATTCAAGAAAAGGGTATTCACCCCGGAAGAAATAAAGTATTGTGATAATAGTTCTCAGCCAAATGAGTCTTATGCCGTTAGATTTGCTGCAAAAGAGGCTGTTTATAAAATTTTATGCAGTGAACTTACCTGGCTTGACTGGCAGGAAATATCGGTCAGGAGTGAACCCTGGCCGGTACTTACTTTATTAGGTAAAACTAAGGCAGCAGCAAATAAACTTGGAGTAATTAACTGGCATCTTAGTTTTTCCCATGAAAGAGAGTACGCTATTGCATCTATTATTGCTGAGGGAGGTGGAAGAGATGCTCGTCCTGAGAGATAGTGAGATGGCAGCAGTTGATAAGAAGGCAGTGGATCTAGGTTACCCTAATATCTTGTTGATGGAAGCTGCTGGTAGAATGGTTGCTGAAAATGCGATAGATTTATTGCCCGATACAAAAGAAGCCAGGATTATCATCGTGGTTGGTAGCGGAAATAATGGCGGAGACGGCTTGGTTGCTGCTCGTTATTTGCATAAGTGGGGTTATAAAAAAATTCAAGTATTACTTTTAAAGTCATCAGATAAATTCAAGGGTATCACTGCTGATAATTATAATGCCTGTCATCTGAATGACTTGAATATAAAGTTAGTTGATGATTTTAGACAAGAAGACTTACTTGATATGTTTGAAGAGGCTGACCTGCTTATAGATGCTATTTTCGGGACCGGATTGACAGGCCCAGTTAGAGGCAGAGCTGTTGAAGTGATTGAAGCATTAAATTCTGCTGCTTCACCTGTTTTGGCGGTCGATCTACCTTCCGGACTCTCTTTAGAAAACAAAGAAAATATTGTTAAAGCAGATAAAACAGTCGTTTTTGCTAATTTAAAGCTGCAGCAAGCTCTTTATCCAGGTAGAGATTATTGCGGCCAGATATATTTAGCTGATATTGGTCTGCCGGGCAGAGCATATAGTAAACTGAAGCCAAAATACTTTATGTTAACAGAGAAAGAAGCTGCTGCCTTACTGCCTCAGCGTTCTCCTATGGGTCACAAAGGAAGTTTTGGTAAAGTTTTAGTAGTAGGTGGTTCATCTGGAATGAGCGGGGCACCTTTGCTGACAGGCGAAGCTGCTCTTAACACCGGGGCAGGAATAGTCAAACTAGCTGTTCCGGAAGAATTAGAACCTATAATAGCAGGAGGTTCAAAAGAAATTATTTCTGCTTCTCTGCCTGCCAGAGATGGCAAAATTTCATTAGAAGCTGCAGATAAATTAATCACTTTAGCTCAGGAGTATGATGTTTTAGTGCTTGGGCCTGGTCTTGGATGTGCTGAGGAACAGGTGAAGCTTATAGAAAAATTGATGCTAAATCTTGATATTCCGATTGTTTTAGATGCTGATGGAATCAATGCTTTGCAATCTCTTAATCTCATTAAAAATTATCAAAATCAAATTGTTCTAACACCTCATCCAGGGGAAATGGCCAGGCTGTACAAAGAAGATATTTCTGAGATTTTAAAAAACAGATTGGACTTCATCAGTAAATTTGTGGCCAAAACTCAAAAACCTTTGATATTGAAAGGGGCTGACAGCCTGATTGGTCTTAAAGGAGGAGAAATATTCATTAATCCTACAGGTAATGACGGAATGGCTACAGCTGGGAGTGGAGATGTTCTGGCGGGAGTAATAGCTGGACTAATGGCTCAAGGTTTAGATTCTGAGCAAGCAGCGGTCCTGTCTCCTTTTCTGCATGGTAGGTCAGGTGATCTTGCCAGTGAAGAGATAACTAATTTTTCGGTAAAAGCAGGAAATATTAGCAACTATATTGGTGCTGCAATTAAGTCTTTAAAAAAAGAAGGAGGCTGATAAGATGAAAACAGCTCAAGATATAATGACTAAAGAGGTAATTACGGTAGGACCTGATACAAGCGTAGAAGAAGCTGCAGAAATAATGAGTAAAAATGATATAAGCGGTCTGCCTGTTATAGAAGAAGGCAATTTAATTGGGATAGTTACCGAGAAGGATTTGATTATTAAAAATAAAAAGCTACATTTCCCTGATTATATTAATTTGATCGGTGGAATCATATATTTAGAGAGTTATAAAAAATTTCAGGAAGAATTTAAAAAATATGTCGCCGTTAAAGTAGAACAGTTGATGACAAAAGAAGTGGAAACAATATCTCCTGATACCTCGGTAGAAGAAATTGCTGATCTGATGAGTAGAGAAGAAGTGAATAGACTACCAGTACTTGAAGGTGATAAATTAGTAGGAATAGTGACCAGAAAAGATCTGATAGACAATATGGCAAAGTAGTTATTTCTGGAGGTATTTTCATGATAAAGATAGTTATAGCAGATTATGATAAAAAGATCGGTCCTGGAGATATAGTCGGTGCATTTATAAATGAATGTGGAGTTAATAGTGATGAGATAGGTAAAATTAATATTAACTCAAAACGAGCAGAGGTAGAAGTGGCTGATCGGATCGCTCAAAGAGTAGTTAAAACTATGAATAATAATAAAATAGGTGGTTCTCAAGTTAAGGTATGGACTGAAGAGGAAGATGAATTATTATCTGAAGACTTGATTAGATTCATTGAAGAAATTCGGCATAAAGTTAAAGCTGAAAAGAATCTGCTTGAACAAAAATATTTGTATTGTAAAAATAATATATCGTTACAAGAAAGAGAAAAGCTTGGTTTAACCATTAATAACTTAAAAGCAAGAATAGAAGAGGAAATCACACCTGGTCGTTTCATCGTAACTTTATATTCTAAAATACCCGGGAGACGCTTACCTATTAATAGCCTAGAAGTTATGGATTCAGTAGCAATTGGAGCCACCTATATTGATTCGGACATTTCTTGTGAAGGCCAGATATATGAAATTACTCCTTATTCTGTCACCATTTTAACTGATATTCCGCTGCCTGAAAAATTATCAAAAGTAATTGTTTCTATTAATAAAAGTTATGATAAGAAATATTATGAGTTCTTGTTGGAATCAATTGATAGATTAGAGGATTTAAACGGTTCAGCAAAAAGATTAAGAGACCTTATATTTTTGAATAAAAAGGAGCCCTGCCAATTAGCTAATGAACAAAACATTGAAGAATTTCATTACGACTTATCTCAGGAAGCAAAAGAGACAATAAAGCAGGCTAGAAATGCTAGAGATTACTATTTGATAGCTGGTCCAGCAGGAAGCGGTAAAACAAAAATAACTTTAGAGTTGTTAATTCAGGAATTATCCAATTCTCAAAGGATTCTGGTAGTCTCAAAACAAGATCATACTTTAAATAAGGTTAGAAATGTACTTGACCAGATAAAAGCTGGGTATAATGTTTTTAGAACTAACTCTTTTGAGCAGAATGAACTTTTTGCTGAAGATAAGTTAAAAAATGCAGACGTCATTCTTTATAATCCCCAAGATAATAGAGATTATCAAATTAAAAATTTTGAAATGGATCTAGCCCTTGTGGAAGATAGTGCACTTTTTAATGAGGCTGAACTTATATTTCCGCTTATTAATGCCAAAAGAATTATTATGATTGGGGATTTAGTTGGTTTAGAGTCAGACAAAGAAGATATTGTTAAGTTAAGGAATAGTGATTATCAGACCAGTTTTTTTACTAGATTATTTAATAAAACAGATCCTTTATTTAAAAGTTTATTAAGAAATCAATATCGCTATACCGAAGATATTGCGAGTTTTGTTTCGCATAAATTATGGTCGCATGGCAAAATCGTAACTAAAACTGATCAAGTTGAAAATGAAAAGCATTCAGTAGATAAGTTGGCTGGTGATCCTGCTTTGATCACTGCCATAAATTCATCCAATAAATTCAATTTTATCGATACAAGCAGCGAATTTATGGAAGAAAAAAGATATAATAATTTGCCCTCATATTATAATGTCTTTGAAGCAGAATTAATTAAAGAATTTGTGGAGATGCATAAAGACATTGGTTATGATAAGACTAATATTGGAATCATAAGCTTTTATCCAGAACAAATACTTTTGTTAAAACAAAAATTCATTGGAGATAACCTGGATATTGGATCACCTTATTATTTTCAAGGGATCGAAAAAGATATAGTAATATTATCTTTGGTAAGAAGTAATGATAATAATTATATAGGTAAATTGAGAAATATGGAGGCATTATATATAAGTTTAACTAGAGCTAACCAGAAAATATATTTATTCGGTGATGAGTCTACCTTAGCTGAACATGAAATATATCAGGATTTCATTAATTCTAGTAAAACAAAGGGAACATTTTATAAGGTATTGGAGAAATAAATTGTTCTATGTGCTCTGATGTATTGACAGTAAGCTAAAGCTGTTATATACTTGAAATGTGTGAGACTATGTAGGAGGTGGAAGAAATGCCGGGCGATAAAAATAATGAATGTCGAATGACGACCAATCTTATCAATAGTATAAGAGCTGAAATGCCGTGCAAAAAAATTAATACTCATAGTGATTTCTTTCAAAAATCAGTAAAGTTTTACATTTGTTATAAAAAGAGAGAAGAGATAAAAGAAAAATTAAAAACAGGTTATCTTGAAATGAGTGATTTAAACGAAGAAATGGCGGATGAAGGTCTGCTGAATCTTTGTAAATCTATCTCGTTTTATGAGGATAGTCTGGCGGAGTGTGAATAATTATGGAGGTCTTACGTGGGGATGTATTTTATGCTAATTTAAACCCTGTTGTTGGTTCAGAACAGGGGGGCACAAGACCGGTTCTGATTATTCAAAATGATATCGGTAATAGATATAGCCCAACCGTCATAGTTTCTGCGATCACCTCTAGAATTAGGAAAGCGAAATTACCGACACATGTTGAAATAGGAGCAGAACAGAGTGCACTGGACAAAGACTCCGTAATATTATTAGAACAAATCAGAACCCTGGATAAAAAAAGATTAGAAAGAAAAATTACAAGTCTGGACCCAGATATTATTGAAGAGGTCGACAAAGCAATTGAGATAAGTCTGGGTCTTATAGACTTTTAATTTACATACATTTATATAAAGAGCCCTTTATTTATAAAGGGCTCTTTTCTTTGAAATAAAATGAAATAGGAGGAGAATTGATTTGTATGAGAAATTAGTAGATGTATTCAGAGGTGAGTTAATAGAAAGCAGGCATTTTGGAGCGATTGCTGTTGTTGATCCAGAAGGAAATTTACTTTACTCGTCTGGTGACCCTTTTGAAAAAACTTATTGGAGATCGGCAGCAAAACCTATTCAAGCAATTCCTATTGTAGCAGATGGCGCGGCTGAATATTATCAATTTACAAAGAGAGAGTTAGCTCTCATAGTAGCTTCGCATAGTGGGGAGGATAAACATATTTCTTTGGTTAAGAGCATCTTAGATAAGATTGGCCTATCCGCAGATGATTTAAAATGTGGACTCCACTATCCTTATAATAAGCAGGCCAAAGCAAAGCTTATTCAAAGCGATCAAGAGCTCAGCCCTCTTTATAATAATTGTTCCGGTAAACATGCTGGATTACTGGCGTTATGTCGGTATAATAATTGGAGTATCGAAAATTATTTCGAATTAACCCATCCCCTGCAGCAGTCACTTATGAGTTATATTTCTTTGATGACTTCGATTCCAAAAGATAAAATAGTTACTGGGGAAGATGGATGTGGAGTAGTGGTCTATGGTCTGCCAATAGTTAATATGGCTCAAGCTTATGCTCGCCTGGCAAATCCAGGTTATCTACCTGCTTATTTACAGCCTGCTGTAGCAAAGATTCGAGATGCCATGATTGATAATCCTGATGCAGTCGGAGGTACAGGGAGATTTAATACTGATTTAATGGCTGTAATCGGAGATGCTATTGTAGCAAAAACCGGAGCTGAAGGGGTCTTTTCTTTAGGTATTATAGGTGGACCGGGTATTACCATTAAAGTAAGTGATGGAAATAAAAGAGCGATTCCTCCGGTAATAATGAATTTATTAGAGAGATTTATCGATTTAACAGATAAACAAATAAATGAGCTGAGTAAATACATCAATCCGGTAGTAAAAAATCATAAAGACAATGAAGTGGGTCGCATCAAATCTGCTTTTACATTAAATAATAAAGAAAATCCGAAAGGGGATAATTAATTTGTTAGCTATCAAAGCACCAAAAATTGAAACAGTTTCTCAAGCGGGAACGATCCAGGATGGTATAATTCTAATTAAGGACGGCAAGATAGTTGAAATTGGCCAGGACATCAATATTCCTGAAGGTTGTGAGATAGAAGAATACAAGAATGTTACTGTTATGCCTGGTTTAATTGATGCTCATACGCATCTAGGTATCGGTGAAGAAGGGATAGGATGGGAAGGTCGGGATTATAATGAAATGACTTCCCCAGTGACCCCGGAACTGAGAGCTATAGATGCAATTAACCCTGCTGATTTAGGCTTGAAAGATGCCAGAGAAAGTGGAATAACCTCGGTTATGGTTGCTCCCGGAAGTGCTAATGTAATCGGGGGAGAATGTCTGGCTATGAAAACGGTTGGGGATGTAGTTGATGATATGATTTTAAAAAATCCAGTTGGAATCAAGGCTGCATTTGGCGAAAATCCCAAAAGAGTATATGGGGAACAGCAAAAATCTCCAAGTACCAGGATGGCAGTCGCTTCTGAACTAAGAAAAGCTTTAATGGAAACAGAAGATTACATTAATAAAAAAGAGAACGGCGATGAAGATGAACCATTTCAGCGAGATATTAAATTCGAAAGCCTGCTGAAGGTTTTGAAGAGACAGATTCCTTTAAAAACACATGCTCATCGAGCTGACGATATAATGACCGCCCTTAGAATTGCAGAGGAATTTTCTATTGATATTACCATAGAACATTGTACAGAAGGCCATAAAATTGCAGATCGAATTGCAGAAGCAGGTGTAAGCGCGATCATTGGTCCAAGTTTGACCACAAGATCTAAAGTTGAAGTTAAGGATAGAGACTTTAAAACTGCAGCGGTATTAGCCGAAGCCGGAGTGAAGGTTGCTCTAATGAGTGATCACCCTGTGATTCCAGTTAATAATTTGATGGTATATGCTGCCTTAGCTGTAAAGGCTGGTTTAAGTAAAGAAGAAGCTTATAAGTCGGTTACTATAAATCCTGCAGAAATTTTAGGTATTGATGATAAGGTAGGTAGTTTAGAGACCGGGAAGGATGCAGATTTGGTAGTTTATGCCGGTAATCCCCTTGATATATCAACTGAGGTCATGTCGGTTTATATTTCTGGAGAAAAAGTAATATAATTTAAAAAGGGGGGATTATCCCCCTTTTATTATTTTTAAATTATGCTATAATAACAATAGTGCGTTTGTTATTTATTTCTCAAAGAAATTTAGAGGTGACATTATGCATATTAAAGAGATAAAAGAAATTTTAGCAGCAGATGATATATTTATCCCTGATGATTCTTTTGCTGATAAAAAAGTTAAATCAGCATGTGGAGCTGATTTAATGAGCGACGTTTTAGCTTATTCTCAAGAAAAAACTCTATTATTAACTGGACTTACTAACCCTCAGGTTATTAGAACTGCAGAAATGACAGATATTGAATTAATTATCTTTGTTCGCGGCAAAACCCCTCCTCAAGAAACAGTTAGGCTGGCGGTAGAAAAAAATATTATGCTGCTCAAAAGTGATTACTCAATGTTCCACTGCTGCGGACTGCTTTACCAGGCAGGTATTAAACCAGAAAATATCTATCAACCGGGAATATATCATGGATAATTTATTGGTTAAAGCTAATGTCGAAAAAGGAGATTTTCAGCGGGGTGGTGAAGTTTCAAGTAATCTAAAGACTATTTTAACCCAGTTGGATTTAGAGGCTCAATTTATTAGAAGAGCCGCAATTATTACTTATGAACTTGAGATGAATATGATAATTCATTCTGAAGGCGGAGAGATATTATCTAAAATAAATCCTAATAGCTTAATTATTATTGCAGATGATAGAGGCCCTGGTATTGAGGATGTTGAACTTGCTTTAACCCCGGGTTTTTCTACTGCAGGTGAATCAATAAGAGAATTAGGTTTTGGGGCTGGAATGGGTCTATGTAATGTTAATAAGTTCGCTGATAAGTTGGTTATAAAAAGCAGCAAAGAAGAAGGTTCTTTTATCAAGGCTAAGTTAGATATTTAAAGTGAGGTAATTATATGAAAAACACTTATTCTGTATACCTTGTCGAAGAAGATTGTGAAGGATGTACCAATTGTGTGAAAAATTGTCCTACTAAAGCTATTAGAGTTCATCAGGGAAGAGCCTGGATAAAGGAAGAGTATTGTATAGATTGTGCTGCCTGTATAAGAAATTGTGAATATCATGCAAAGCAAACAAAAACGACTAAACCCCAGGAGGCTTTGGATGAAAATTATAATATCGCCTTAATCCCTCCCAGTTTTTATGCTCAAATCCCCCCTGAAATTACTCCCAATATTTTAAAGCATAAATTATTAAATATGGGCTTTGCTGGAGTCATTAATGTTTCGGTGGGGGCTGTAGTATATTCTACATATGTATCTCATCTTTTAGAGAATAAAGAAAATACTACTGATCCGTTAATTTCATCAGCCTGTCCTGTTGTTTTAAGGTATATTCGACTTTTATATCCTGAACTGTTAGACTTGGTGATTAAATATGATAGCCCTCTAGAAATAGCAGCAAGTTTAATCAAGGAGAAGTTAAGTGAAAACTATGCTGAGGATGATATTAAACTTTACTTTATTACCCCCTGTCCAGCTAAACATACTGCCGTTTATTATCCTCCCGGTAAAAAATCAAGTTATTTGACAGGAGCTATTAGTGTTTCTGATATTATTAACTCTCTCAGAGAAGCCAGTGATACTGTCGATAAACTTCAAATTCAAAGTGAACTGGATGAGATAGAAGATTCGCTTCCAGTTATGACGGCTCTAGCCTGGGGTAAAACTGGGGGAGAAAGCTGTCTGAATAATTTACCTCAAAAAAATATCATCAATATAGATGGTCTGCAAAGAATTGAACCAGTTTTAGCCGAAATATCAAGAAATAACTTTTCAGATGTTGATTATCTTGAATTAACTGCTTGTCCAGGAGGCTGTTTAGGCGGGGTTTTAAATATAGTGAATCCGTTTCAAGGAATGATTAACTTAGAGAATTATATAAAAGATAACGATAATACTTCAGGAAAAAATTATTCTGACTTAGCATCTAAAAAATATTTGATAAATACTTTCAAACAACCTGAAGTGATGCCAGATGAAAATAAAGCGGGAACATTTCAATCAGCTTTAGCAAGGTGGCAGGCATTAGAAGAAGAGAAGGAATTACTGCCGGGATTAGATTGTGCAGCCTGTGGGGCACCTGATTGCGAAACACTTGCTGAAGATATAGTTGATGATTATGCAGAAAGGACGGATTGTATTTTCATGCTCAGGCAGGAGATTGAGAGTTTAGCGGGGAGAATGTCTGAACTGGTGAGTGCTCTACCTCCCGCAATGGGCCGGAATATTAAGGAGGAGGATCAAACTGAATAAAATAATCCAAAAACAGTTAGATCTAATTAGGATAGCTGATAAGTTTGACTTAAAAGTTCTAGCAGGTGATTTAGCAGGAAAAGCCGAGGGAGTTTATGTGGGAGATCTACTTAGTAATGTGATTGCAAGAGCTCAAAAGGGTGATGTTTGGTTAACTGTGCAGGGTCATCTCAATGTTGTAGCTGTAGCAGAATTGACGGAAGTAGCAGCAGTTATAATCGTTGAAGGCCAGGCCATAGACCAGAATACGATTACAAAAGCAAAGGAAAAAGAAGTATTGCTTTTAAGTTCCGAAGAGTCTGCTTTTGCTTTGGGAGTCAAATTAGCTTTAGAGAGTATGAAAGATAATGCCAGTGGTCAGCATATCGATCCATAATCATACAGTTTTATCGCCATGTGCTGGATTGATGATGACACCGGGAAATATTATGGCAGCTGCGGCCAGGTTAGACATTGAGATTATAGGAATTACAGATCATAATTCAGCCGCTAACTTAGAAGCAGCCCAGAGCCAAGCAGAAAAATATAATGTAACTTTGTTGCCAGGTCTGGAAGTGACCACCAAAGAAGATATACATCTTCTTATATTTTTGTCGGAAGTAGAAGAAGTACTCAAAATCAGTGAAATAATCAACCACAACCTTAATAAACAGGGTTATAATCCAGAAAAAATCGGCTATCAGATAATAGTTAACCATGAAGATGAATTTGTAGACGAAATTGCATATTACCTGCCGGCAGCAGTTGATCTATCTCTGCAGGAGCTAGAAGAGATGGTTATACAAAAGGGTGGAATCGTTATTCCTGCTCATGTAACTCGTAGTCAGGGAATATTAAAAACATTAGGGTTTGTTCCAATAGATAGCAGGATTAAATTATTAGAAATAACAGGCAGCAACGAAATGAAATCATTAGAAAAATATAATATCGATCAGGAGATGAGCCTGATTAAAAGCACCGATACTCATCATATTAAGGATTTGAAAAGTGTTCAAGAAATAAATTTACCAGAAAGCTTTACCGGCGCTGATATCATTCAGGCCTTAAAAAATATATAAAATCAATCAATAGGGGGTTATTTTAAGATGCCATGTAATTGTAATGAACAAAATCAAAGGATAGATAAATATCTGCAGCCAGTATATTCTATATTGAGTGATTATCCCGCTGAAGAAAAGAGTTTAATTCCAGTTTTGCAAAAAGCTCAAGAAGAATACGGCTATTTACCCGAAGATGTTTTAAAAGAGGTTGCTTTAAAGCTTGGTTTATCTTTAAGCCAGATATATGGGGTAGTAACATTTTATACTCAGTTTCATTTAGAACCAAGAGGTGAAAATATCATTCGAGTTTGTACAGGAACTGCTTGTCACGTCAGAGGGGCCAGCGAGGTTCTAAACACTCTGGAAGCGGAGTTGGGAGTAAAAAGCGGGGAAACAACAGAAGATCTTAAATTTACTTTAGAGACAGTAGCATGTATTGGGGCTTGTGGTCTAGCTCCAGTAATTATGGTTAATGATAATACTCATGGGCGCTTAACTTCCGAGACAACTCGAGAAGTTATCCAGCAGTATAATTAGAAAATGAAAGACTTATCTCTGCATATTTTGGATTTAGCTGATAATTCATTTGCAGCCGGCGCTGATCGTTTGGTAATCAAACTGAATGAACAGCCTCAACTTGATTATCTTACTCTAACCATGGTAGATAACGGCCGGGGTATGGATGAGAATAAAATTAAAGCAGCTGTAGATCCATTTTATACAAGCAAGGGCGGTAAAAAGGTTGGACTAGGACTGCCTTTCATCAAACAGAATGTAGAACGGACAGGAGGTAATTTTAATTTAATTTCTCGGATTAATATTGGTACCACTTTATCTGTTTGCTTCAAGTATAACCACATAGATAGAGTGCCTATAGGTGATATCCCCGAATCGATAATAAGTTTGATAATGCTTAATCCAGAGCCGGAGTTATATTTTATTTATAGCTGCCATAAAAAATGCTATAGATTTTTTACTCCCAGGGTCAAAGATGAATTAAGTCCTATTCCGATTAATAACTTAGAAGTACTTGAATACCTTGAAGCTGATATAAGAAGTAATTTCAATAAAATTAGGGGTGAAAATAGATGAAATCTTTGCAGGAATTAAGAGATTTAAGGCAAAAGTTAGAAAAAGATATGACAGCAAGAAGCGGTAATGCTGAAGCAAAAATTATAATAGGGATGGGCACCTGTGGTATAGCTGCCGGAGCCAGGGACATATTGAAAGCTGTAACGGATGAAGTTAGAAAAAGAGAATTAGATGTTCAGATAGTGCAGACAGGTTGTATCGGCATGTGTGAACAGGAGCCAATATTCGATATTGCTCGACCTGAAGAAGAAAGAATAACTTACGGAAACTTAACTCCAGAGATAGCCAGGAAAATAGTTGTACAACATATTGTGAATAATCGAATAGATAAAGAACATGTAATAGCACGCCATAACAATAATTAGGAGGTTTTATCATTGAGTCAGAACAATATTTATCGTTCTCACGTTCTAGTTTGTACCGGGACTGGCTGCGTATCATCCGGAGCTAAAGAAATAAAAGATGAATTAATAGATTTACTTTATGAAAATCAATTAGAAGATGAGGTAAGGGTAGTAGAAACCGGCTGCCACGGTTTCTGTGAGCGGGGGCCAATTTTAATAGTTTATCCAGAAGGAGTCTTTTATTCAGAACTGAAAAATGAAGATGTAGAGGAAATTGTTGAAGAACATCTTCTTAAAGGAAGAATAGTTGAAAGACTATTATATGTAGATGAAGATAAAGAAAAAGTACCAGGTTACAGTGATATAGATTTCTATAAAAAACAGAAAAGAATTGCTTTGAAAAATTGTGGCCGGATCGATCCAGAAAATATTGATGAGTATATAGCTGCAGGAGGATTTGAGGCGATGGGTATTGCTTTAACTGAATTGAGTCAGGAGGAAGTCGTCAATAAAGTTAAAGAATCTGGACTTCGTGGTCGGGGCGGAGGCGGTTTTCCCACTGGGTTAAAATGGTCTTTTGCAGCTGCCTCACCTGGCGAGAAGAAATACGTAATATGTAATGCCGATGAAGGAGATCCAGGGGCTTTTATGGATCGGAGTATTTTAGAAGGGGACCCTCACAAAATTATAGAGGGGATGGTAATAGCCGGATATGCTATCGGAGCAGATGAGGGTTATGTCTATGTCCGTGCCGAATATCCTTTAGCGATTACTAGATTAAGAAAAGCTATTAAAGATGCAGAAGGATATGGATTATTAGGTGACGATATATTTGGTTCTGGTTTTAATTTTAAGTTAAACATCAAAGAAGGGGCAGGTGCTTTTGTTTGTGGTGAAGAAACGGCCCTTATGGCCTCGATAGAAGGCAAAAGAGGCATGCCTCAACCCAGGCCACCATATCCTGCAGTTAGAGGATTATGGGGCAAACCTACCAATATAAATAATGTTGAAACTTTTGCAAATATCCCTTATATTATTCTGGAAGGGCCAGAAGACTTTTCTGCTTTAGGTACTGAAGGCAGCCCAGGTACAAAAGTATTTGCTTTAACCGGGAAGATTAATAATACAGGTTTAGTAGAAGTACCTATGGGGACGACTTTAAGAGAAGTTATTTACGAAATAGGTGGAGGCCTGCAGGGCGGCAGAAAGTTTAAAGCTATTCAAACGGGAGGACCATCTGGCGGCTGTATTCCGGAAAAACATCTAGACTTACCTATAGATTACGATTCCCTCCTCGAAGTTGGAGCTATGATGGGTTCAGGTGGGATGGTAGTAATGGATGACAGCACCTGTATGGTTGATGTGGCTCGTTTCTTCTTAAACTTCACCCAGAGTGAATCCTGCGGTAAATGTACACCATGTCGTGAAGGGACAAAGAGAATGTTAGAGATCCTTAATAGGATAACTGAAGGTAATGGGAACGAGGGAGATATCAAGCTTTTGCGGGAGTTAGCTGAGCATATTAGAGATACATCTCTCTGTGGTTTGGGCCAGTCTGCTCCCAATCCTGTTTTGAGTACTTTAGAGTATTTTGAAAATGAATATAAAGCTCATATTTATGAGCAAAAATGTCCTGCTGGGGCCTGCGTTGAATTGAAGTCTGCTTACACGATATTAGCAGAGGAATGTATAGGATGCGGGATTTGTTTGAAAGCTTGTCCAGTTGATGCCATAAGCGGAAAGCCTAAAGAAGTTTATACCATCGATGAAAATAGTTGTATATCCTGTGGTGTTTGTGCGACCAAGTGCCCAAAAGACGCTATTACTGCAGGTTAAGAAAATAAAGATTTATTATGGAGGCGAATATACGTGAGTAAAATAAAATTAACGATAGATCAGACTCCGGTGGAAGTAGAGGAAGGGATGACCATTTTGGACGCAGCTCAAGAAGTAGATATTGATGTACCAAAATTATGTTATCATCCCGACCTGGAGCTGCATGGCTCCTGTCGGATATGTGTCGTAGAAGATCTTAAGAATGAAAGATTGTTAGCTTCCTGTGTGGCCCCTGTATCTGAGGGAATGAAAATAAGCACTAGAAGTATGCGGGCCAGACAGGCAAGAAGAAGAAATGTAAAACTGCTTTTAGCTAATCATCCCAATGACTGCCTGGGCTGCGATCGGAATGGAACCTGTGAATTACAGGATTTGGTATACAGCATGGGTATTGGTAGTCATGATGTAGATGAAATAGAAGGAGAAAAAAGAGATATTCCAATTGATGATTTAGGCCCAGCTTTGCGGAGAGAACCCAATAAATGTATTCTCTGCGGCCGCTGTGTTCGTGAGTGCGAAGAAGTCCAGGGAGTATCTGCTCTGCAGTTTAGTAATCGAGGTTTTGATTCAATTGTTACTACAGCATTTGATCTGCCTCAAAGTGAAATAAATTGTGCTAACTGCGGGCAGTGTGCTACAGTTTGTCCGGTTGGAGCGATAACAGAGAAAAGTGAAATCCGGGAAGTTTGGGAAGCCTTAGAAGACGAAGATAAACATGTGGTGGTTCAAACAGCTCCTTCCATTCAGGCTACTATTGGGGAGGAATTTGGTTTTCCTCCTGGGACAGTTGTCACCGGGCAATTAGTTTCTGCTTTGCGCCATTTAGGCTTTGATGGTGTTTTCTCAACGGAGTTTACTGCCGATTTAACTATCATGGAAGAAGGTAATGAATTTTTACGTAGATTAGAAGGCGATAAAAATCTGCCTCATATAACCTCCTGTTGCCCCGGGTGGGTAAAGTTTGCCGAGCATAATTATCCGGATTTACTTCCCAACTTATCGACGGCTAAATCGCCCCAACAGATGTTTTCTACCCTGGCTAAAACTTATTACGCCCAGGAGGAAAATATTGATGCAGATAAAATTTATACTGTTTCAATAATGCCCTGTACCGCTAAGAAATTTGAAAAAGAAAGACCAGAGATGATGTCTAGCGGTTATAAAGATACAGATGCTGTTTTAACCACAAGAGAGCTGGCTAGAATGATTAGAGAATTGGGCTTGAGGTTCCAAGATCTTCCTAAAGATGATTATGATGAGCTGCTGGGCTCTTCTACAGGGGCTGGCACGATTTTTGGAACTACCGGGGGAGTTACCGAAGCAGCGATTAGAACAGTTAAAGAAAAACTGACCGGAGAAGAGTTAGAACGTTTAAATCTTGATTTTAGGGGGATAGATAAAGCAGAGTTAGAAATTGGAGATAAAAAAATAAATGTAGCCATCGCCAATGGCCTTGCTCATGCAGCAGATTTATTGGATGAAATAAAGAGCGGCAAAGCAAATTATGACTTCATAGAAATAATGGCATGTCCTCATGGCTGTGTAGGCGGCGGAGGTCAACCTCTGCCTGTTTCTGAGGGCAAAAAAGATGCAAGGGCTAAAGGTTTAGCGAATGTTGATGAAACAAAAACAATTCGCAAGTCCCATGAAAACCCTAAAATAATGAAATTATATAATGATTTTCTCGGAGAACCTTTAAGTGGAGAGGCTCACCATCTGCTTCATACGAAATATAAGCAGCGTCCTAAAAATTAGATAAAAAATAATCCCGGGATCACTTTATTATCATGTGTTCCGGGATTTTATATTTAACTATTTTTTTGATAATCTATAATTTTTCCTTCCCAGGTTCGGAGTTTGATAAAATCTTTGCCCCTGGAGATAATATACTCAGGTGTAACAGGGGTTTTACCCAATCCGCCTGGAGCGTTTACAATAAATTGAGGAATAGCCATTCCAGAAGTGAAACCTCTTAAATTTTCCATGATTTCGATACCTGCATCCACTGACGTTTGAAAGTGGCTGGTCCCAGTGACTTTTTTTGCATGGAAAATGTAGTAGGGCTTAATTCTCGCTTTTAATAGTTCGTGGTTTAAAGCCTTCATTACGTGAGGGTCATCATTTATATCTTTTAATAATACTGCCTGGTTTCCTAGAGGTATTCCAGCTTTATTTAGCTTATCTGCTGCTGAGAAAACTTCTTGGGTCATTTCTTTTGGATGATTCACCTGGATATTAATATAGAGCGGATGATATTTTGCCAGCATTTCACATAAATCTTGAGTTATTCTTTGGGGTAAAGATATAGGTGTTCTGGAACCTATTCTAATTATTTCAACGTGATCAATATCCCGCAGTTTTTTTAAATAATTTTCTAGCTGTTTATTACCCATTGTGAGAGGGTCTCCGCCTGTTATTAAGACGTCTCTAATTTCAGGATTGACTTTTATATATTCAATGCTTTCATCTATAATTTCTTCAGAAAAATGGTGATCTTCCTGGCCGATCGCTCTTCGCCTCTGACAGTGACGGCAAAACATAGCGCAGATATTGGTCATTTTAATGATCAACCTATCGGGATATCGTCTTGTGATCGAGCCGGCCGGGTTAGTCAATTCTTCCTGCATGGGGTCTAATTTTCCTTCTGCATCGATGAGTTCTAATTTTGAAGGGATGGCCTGTTTTCTGATAGGACAATTTTTATTATCAGGGTCGACGAGGCTGAGAAAATAAGGCGAAATAGACCAGCGAAATCGCTTTTCTACTCTGTGAATTTCTTTTATTTCGTTATCGGATAAATCAATAAAGTCCTTTAAGCGTTTAATACTGGATATTCTGTTTTTCATCTGCCAGTGCCAGTTATTCCACTCTCTTCGGGTGGCTTTGAATTTATTCATTATTAATTTTTGTCGTTCTTTAATCTGTGTTTCTAATTCTCTGCCCTTTTCTATAGTGGGCAATACTTCTAAATAAGTTTCAATTCTCTTTCTTAATTCCTCTGCTCTTGCCTGGGCGATCTCTTTTTTATCTTTTTTGGTCAATTTATTATTTTTTTTAATAATCTTGATCACCTCTAATCATATTTAGTTTCTTCTAAATTCTTTTCTAATAGATTAATAATTTTGTTAAAACTAATTAAAATAAATCCTGGAACTAAGAGAAAAATAAGAGAAACGAATATGCTCCCTAAAATTACAGTTACATCAGGAATATCAAGGACATAGATCAAGGAGTGTTCCGGAATGAAATCAGTGAAGAGGGTAATGCTGATAATAAGTAGTGCTATAATTATTAAGAATAATCCTACTAAACTTGAAAAAATTCTAAAAATTTTATTGCCCATAATCTCAACCTCCTAGTAGATAGGTA
>JBNJDR010000030.1:0-22240 GCA_051745085.1 Bacillota bacterium
GGAAAATGGGCTGGAAAGGTCGAAGAGATCTTATCAGATGAGTCCACCCTGGAGGCGGCCGCTCAGAATGCTAGAGATATGGCCGAAAAATATTCTATTGATAACATGGCTCAAGATGCAGAGAAGGTTTATCAAAAAATAGTTCAGTTAAAAGACTAACTGCTGATCTCTGATTGTTGATCTATTATTAGTGAGGTGAATGATTTATGCATAATTTAAATGAGTTTTTTATTCTGGAGAACATGTCTAAGTCTGAATTGAAAAAGATCAAAGAATACAGTCGAATAAAAAAATGCAATAAAAATGAGCAGATATTTCTAGAGGGTGAGCAGGCTGAAGTGGTTTACTTAATCCTGTCAGGTTACTTTAAAGTTTTTAAGACAAATGAGCAGGGCAGAGATAAGACTCTTAATTTATTAAGCCGGGGAGAGTTTTTTGGTTTTACTGCTTTATTTAAAAAAGGAACATATTCTAATTCTGTCCAGGCGTTAAGAGAGGGCGAACTGCTGGCAATGGAAAGGAACAAATATAAGAAGTTGTTAGAAGTATCTCCGGAAGTGGCTTTAAAAACCATTGGGGCCTTATCTTTACGGCTGCAGCAGGCTAATCAGGAAATTCAGGATTTGACCTTTAAAAATATTGAAGCGCGGTTAAAGAATGCCTTACACCACCTGGGGGAAAAGTTTGGGGTTAAAGAGGACGGCCAAATTAGGATAGAGCAAATCTTCACACATCAGGATCTGGCCGATATCGTTGGTACGACCAGGGCAACTATAACCAGGCACCTGGGTGAAATGCAGGATGAGGGGTTGATTAAAGTCAAAGATAAGCAAATTTATTTAAATTCGGGTTTAGTGTGATATCACACATTATTTCTCCTTTAACTGTGAGATAATGAAGTTACGAAATAAAGAAAGGAGATGAGAAAGATGAAGTTTAACTTAAAATCTAAGCAGCTTAAATGGAATTCCGTTGTTTCTTTAATGGTAGCTGTTGCTCTGGTATTTACTTTTAGTTTTGCTCTGGACGCTCAAACTGAAGAAGAGATAGATGAAGTAGAAAGTTATTTAATAGAACAAGATATGGGGAATTACGTTGATGCGGTAAATGCTCTTCTAGATTCATATGAAGGCGAAGATGAACTTGCCATGGACACGATTATGAGTTTGATAGCTGCATATGCTGACGAGGAAATAGATGAGGATAAATTCTTTGAAGGGATAAATAGTGTAGTTAGAGTGCAAAATCGGGGTCTTAGAGGAGAAGATCTGGATGAGGCAGCAAATTCATTTGATGAAGAAGAGCCTCACGGCCAGATGGTAGCAGATATGGCCCATGAGTTAGCTGAATATGCAGATTTGGAAGATACTGAGAGAGAAGACATTAGAATGATGGCCCAGGAACTGGCTGTATTTGCCAGAGAAAAAGGCGAAGTCACTTCTGCAGAGATGCAGGAATTTGTAGAAGAGAAAAAAGCTGAACAAGCGCCAGAGAACGCCGGCCCCAATAATGGAGATGAAAATATGAAAGATAAAGGTGAGAACCAGGGCGATTCCAATGATAAAGGCCCTAATGATTAAGCAAAAGATATAAATTAAATAATTTAGGATATTATTTTGGGAAGAGCAGTTTTAAAACTGCTCTTCCCATCTTATTTTGTGGAGGGATATACTTTTTTTAGTATATATTTATGCTTATTATTATTTTTTTATTTGTAGAGTTAAATAGTAGTATGAGCCAGCATGTGAGATAATGAGAGATTTAATTAATGCTTAGAGTTAAAATTGCTTCTTAAGAAATGAGACTTTATGCCGATATAAAGTAGGAGCGGAAACGTCAGCGTTTCCATAAGTGAAATAGCAGCTGTCAGCCAGGAATAATCCAGTACCGCTGAAGAATGAATGGGTTCCAGCGAAGAACAGAGCGCTTCTACAGAAGAGATCGTATGGGCCTCAGAAGAGCAGGCCGAAATGGCCCAGAAAATTGCAGGCTAGACTGATAAGTTTAGTATTTAAGTTAGTAAGTTAGCATATAAGATAGGAGGAAAATAGACATATGGCAAAAACAGTGCTCGTAGTTGACGATGCGGTCTTCATGAGGATAAGGCTCAAAATTCCTGGAAGGCAGCGACTATAAAGTTGTGGGCGAAGCAGGCAACGACAGGGAAGCGATCCAGGCCTATGAGGAACATCAACCCGATCTGGTGATCATGGATATAACCATTCTGGAGTTTGATAGGCTGTTATCAGCGGCCAAGGTCGAAAAGATCAGTAATATTAATGTTTAAATTAATTATTTAAAGATCGATATATTTTATTATTTTTTGAGAGAAATTAAGGGAAGATTAAGAATGAAGTTGAAGCGTCTTTCGATAAAAGGTAAAATAATGCTGGCGGTTATCGCTGTGGTCCTGGTATTGGCGGCTGTTCTTACCTTCTACTCAGTCAGGCAGTTAGATAATATTGTTACAGGCGAAGAAGAAAAATCCCTTTATGCTGTGGGAGATTTTATGCAGAGAAGATAGATGAACAGCTTAACGCAGCCCGGATGAGCGTTTTAAGTATCTTGAAAAATCCAGAAATACAGTGCCTATTCGCTGAACGGAATAGAGAAGAACTGCAGGCCCGGCTTCTCCCTGTCTACGAAGAGTTATCGGATGAAGTGGCTCAGTTCCAGTTCCACGAGCCAGATTCAACATCATTTTGCGGCTTCATAAGCCAGAAAAGTTCGGAGATAGCTTGAGAGATTTCCGCCACACCGTTAATCGGGCTAATCAAAATCATAAGCTGGTCATGGGACTTGAAGAAGGCAGAGGTGGATTTGGCTTTAGAGTCGTTGCCCCGGTTTCCTATGAACGGGAGCATGTGGGCACAGTAGAATATGGTTCCAGTTTTGGGCAGGAGTTTGTCTATGAACTGAAGCAGGAGATTGGGGGAGAATATTTCACCTACATATTCGAGGATAAGGCTGGTGTAGCCTGGGACGCGGTAGAGGAGGGCCGGCTGGGTCAGACCACTACTGATAACTGGGAGGTAGATGAATCCGCTCTGGCCCAGGTTAGAGATGGTGAAAGAGCATTTATGCTTTCTGAAAATGGAAGTGAAAGGTTATTAATCGAGCCCTTCCAGGATTATCAGGGAAGAGTTACCGGATACATCAAAGTTGCTCAGGATAGACAGGCTATCGTTTCTCAGGCGGCGGTGGTTACCAGGAACATGACCTTAATCGCTATTATCGGAACTTTATTGGCGGCCGTAATCGTATTTGTCCTTGTTACCAAACAATTCAAACCATTAAAGTCTTTTCAGGATCTATTTGCTAACTTAGCTTTAGGAGATTTAACGGAAAGGTTCCCCATAAAAGAGGTTAACTGTTCTGAAATAATGGACTGCGGTCAGGTCGAGGCCGTTAGTGAGAAAACTGATACGATGGGCGAGGAAGCCAAGCGAGCAGGCGAAGCCGGCCGAGGTTCCAGCGTTGTGGCCGAAGAAATTCGGGAATTAGCGGAAGAATCATCTTCGGCGACCACCGAAATAAATGACTTGATCAAGCAGATCCAGAATAAAGTGAGCAGTACTACCGATATGATGAAACAGTCAGAAGGAGCGGTTAAAGAAAGTGCCTCGGCGATTAAAACTACCGAGAAGACTTTTGCCGAAATAGATGATGCAGTTGTTAATCTGACCGAACTTATAGCTGAAGTTGTTAATAGTACGAGTAAGATGACTGAAAACAGCCATAAGGTTAGTCAGGCTGTGACAGAAGTTTCTGAGGTAAGTCGAGAGTCTTCTGCAAATACAGAAGAAGTCTTCGCGGCCAGTAAAGAACAGAGCTCATCGACGCAGGAGGTAGTGGAGGTTTCTGAAGACTTAGCAGCAATGGCAGTTCATCTTGAAGAGATCACAGCCCACTTTAAGCTTTAAATTTTCGGGAGGTGTCTGACACCTCCCGCTTTATGTCGCAATATGTAATTAGCTTAACAGTTAAATTCAGTGATAACTGTTATTATTTATATAGAAAAAGACATATAAATAGAAAATGGGGCGAAGAAGCCCGACTATTATATGGACGCCTATGTCGGGGGGAGCCAGTGGCGTAACCGGCCAGAATTTCTGGCCGGTTTTTTAGTTTAAACATAAAAAAAGGAGGTGGGCGGGTGTTAGAAAATTTTAACTGGAAAAATATTTTGAAAAAACTAGCATTTATCCTGGGTTTCAGAATAGAAGATAAAGTTCCGGATGATTACCAGCCTACTGTTTCGGTGCTGATCCCCGCTTATAATGAAGAACGCTGGATCGGAAGTACGATTGAAGGTGTATTAGCTCAGACATATCCTGTAAAAAAAATCATAGTAGTAAACGATAGTTCCGAAGATAATACGGGGCAATTAGCATCTGCTTACGGAGAGGTAACGGTCGTGGAAACCCCTGAACAGACAGGAATGAAGGCTAAAGCTCAAAACTACGGTTTGCAGTTTGTTGATACTGAACTGGTGGTGATGCTTGATGCCGATACAGTCTTAGATGAACAGGCCATCGAGAATATTGTTCCAGCGATGTATGATGATGACACCTTTTCTGCATGCGGTTTCATTATCCCCCAGAAACTCAATTCTATCTGGGAGACTGCTCGCCTGATTCAGTATCTTTTCGGGATCAGTTTCTTTAAATCTACCCAGAATTACTGGGGAACGATGTTTGTTGTCTCAGGCTGCTTTTCAATTTTCAAAACTGAATTGCTTCGGAAAACGAATGTGCCCGAACATTCGGTGGCGGAAGATTTAGCTTTAACATTTTCTGCTCAGATTTCCGGATATCGGACTAAACTGGTCAGTAGTGCCGTTAGTTATCCAAAAGATCCCGATAATTGGGAGACGTACAAGAACCAGGTTAGCCGCTGGTATAGAGGTTTTTTCCAGTGCTTAAAAATGTATAAAGGGGGATTGCTTAAGCATAATAAGAAACTATTGGCACTGATAACCGGCCATCTAGCGTCCAATTTTCTCTGGTTGTTTTTGCTTTTTTCATTAATTATCATGACCATCAGAGGTGACACTGGTTACATCGTTTATGATACCGTATTCTATTTTCTAATATTTGATTTTCTCTTCACCCTTATAATTATAATGTTTGGAGCAGTTAAATATAAAAGAGTGGTACCAGCCTTAAAGGGACTTCCCTTTTATTGGGTGACCATGTTTATCAATAATTACCTATTTCTTAAAGCCGGTTATAATGAGCTGATAAAAAATAATGAGCTTACTATTTGGGAAAAAGGCCATTAAAAGAATTCGAAGAGGCATGAGAGGAGGAATATTATGTATCTACCGGGTGGATTATCGAGCGTGTATCTCGTTGGCAGGTTCGGCGTTGTCATCTTGGCCGTTGGTCTCGTCCTGGCTTCAACCGGTGGTATAACCGAAGAAAATCCAGGAGCTATGCTTACGTTCAGTTTCTATAACGCTGATGAATCTGTAATAGAAAATGCTCATCCCGTCCTGACAGAATATAATTATACGGCCGACGTCTTCATTGCTACCTCAACTATAGGCGAAGAAGAGGGATTAACCCCTGAGGATATTGAAGCGTTATATAAGGCCGGCTGGGGTATCGGATCGCACGGCGTTTCTTACCGGGATCTCACCGAAGCTGATCCAGATACCATCTCTACAGAACTTACTAGCTCCAAACGATATTTAGAAGAGATTGTTCCTGAAGTAAGTCAATTCGCTGCACCTCACGGTGAGGTAGATCAGGATATAATTAATGATATTTCGAAACACTATCAGGCTAATCTAATTAGGAAAGAAGAGGAAGCAGTAAACGAACTACCTTTTGCTGACGAGCAGATATATAATTTGCAGACTCTGGATATAGAAGAACTTACTTTAGCTGAAGCGAAAGAAAAGATAGGCCAGGTTGGAGAAAACGAATGGCTTGTTATCTCTTTAGAAGGAGTCGGGGCAGATCACAACTGGTCCCAGGAAGATTTTACAAGGTTGATCGAATACGTTAATGAACAGGATTTTGAGGGAGTAGACCGAAATAATCTGGCCAGTCAAGAATTGGATATTTAATAAAGCAGCTGAGCATCAGCCCGGTTAACAGCCGGGCTTTCTTCATGTTTACCGGGAGCTGGTTGTGTGATATCTATTTTATAGATATAATAAGGACATATAAGCAAGTTGATAGGAGGTTAACCTGCAATGAAGAGGCCAAGGATTTTGGTTGATGGCGATGGTTGTCCGGTGATAGACATCACTGTGGAAGTTGCCCGTCAGCATAACTGTTCCCTTGTGATTTTCACCAATTATTCTCATCGAGTTGAGGTTGATTACGGGGAAGTTAAAAAGGTAGATGTGACAGCTCAGGCAGTGGATATGAAGATAGCAAATGCTACAGGTGAGGGTGATATCGTGATCACCCAGGATTACGGTCTGGCTGCCCTGGTTCTTGGCAGGGGAGCGGTTGTGCTTAACAATAGTGGCTCTCGCTTTACTCAGGATAATATAGATGATCTGTTAGCTAAACGTCACCATTATGCTAAACTCCGCCGGGCCGGGCGGCGTCATCCTAACCAGAGGAAGCGTTCTGTAACGGAAGATGAAAAATTCAAGCTGGCTTTAAAGCAAGCGATAGCGGCAGAGAAATAGGCGGATTAGTTAATTTAATCAGAAAAAGAGGAGGCAGCAGTAGTGACAAAAAAATTATATTACGACAATGCGTTTCAACAGGAATTCTCGGCCGATATTAAATCTTATCAAGAGAGAGATGACTTATATTATTTGGTTTTAAATCAGACGGCTTTTTATCCTGAAGGCGGCGGCCAGCCAGCTGATAGGGGATACATAGGCTCCAGCCGGGTTCAGCATGTTTTCAGTCAGGAGGGAGAAGTTTATCACGTGGTGGAAACTTTGCCCGAAGAGCAGACTAATCTCACCTGTCAGCTGAACTGGGAGCGCCGCTTTGATCACATGCAGCAGCATACCGGTCAGCATTTGCTTTCTGCTGTACTTTGGAACTTGAATAAAGCAGCTACAATAGGCTTTCATCTCGGCGAAGAGAATCTGACCATTGATCTAGATAAAGAATTAAGGGAAGAGCAGCTGAATGAGGTGGAAGCCAGGGTTAACGAGGTTATTTATCAGAATCGAGAAATTGGTATCGAATATCCTGATGAAGAGAAGTTAGAGGAACGGGATTTAAGGAAAGTACCTTCGGTTAACGAAGATGTCAGGTTGATTAAGATAGAAGGCCTGGATCTTACGCCATGCGGCGGCACTCATCTCCAGCAGACCGGACAGCTTGGCATTATTTCTATCATCGGAAATGAAAAATATAAAGGTGGATCCAGGCTGAGCTTTCTATGCGGCCGTCGGGCTAGAGAAGATTATCGCTATAAAAATGAGGTTCTGGCCGATCTGCGGAAAAAACTTTCTGCCAACAATCAGAATATAATTGATGAGGTAACTCGTCTGCAGGCAGAACTGACAGAACAGGATGAGCGGTTGTCCCAGGTGCAGGCACGATTCAGGGTTCTAAAAGCAAAATCTTTACTCAATTCTGCGGTTAAATTGAATGGGTATAATCTGATAAAAACAGAACTGCCGCCTGAAACTTCAGTTGAACTTAAAGAACTTGCTCTCGAGTTAACTGCAGGAGAAAACATTATAGCAATACTTGGTCAGCGCGAAGCAGGAACCGTCCGCCTTACTCTGGCCAGTTCCGAAAATATCTCCTCCCTTAATATGAATCAGATACTCCAGCAGATCATGCCCATGCTCCAGGGCGGTGGAGGAGGTCATCACCATCTTGCTCAGGGCGGAGGGTCTAAGGCGGAAATGTTACCGGATGCCATGCAGCAGGCCCAGGAATTGATACGTACTTCGTTAAGCATATAGTAGCTCCCAGCCTTCCCGCACCAAAAAGACAACTATAAGAAGGCTCACCAGGGGATCTAACTGCCAGAAACCGAAAAAATAGTTAGCAATCAAGCCCAGCAAGAGGGCAAAAGAGAGAGAAGAACAGACCAGAGTTTCTTTGGCATCGGCTTTCAATGACCTCAGGTTTAGCTTCTCCCCCCACTGATATTTTTTGTAAGCTAATAAGGGCATGATGATCAAGGCTGCCACGGCAATAATTATCCCCGGGAGGGAAGGATCGGGGATCTGTCTGCTTAAGATCATATCGATGGTTTCATATAATATATAACCTGCCAGCAGCAGAAAAGATAGACCAACTAACTTCTCCGCTCTTCGTTCAACTTTAAATTCTTCCTCCGCAGTAGTGATCGAATCCTGTTTTCTTAAGCGCCATATCAGCACCATTCCCGAGAGGGACTCGGCGATGCTGTCAAGGCCAAAACTGAACAGAGCTACACTTCCAGCCATAACTCCGGCTATTATTGACACCGTAGCTTCTATAATCGTATACCCCAGGGTGAAATATTCTAAATGTAAGGCTTTTCTATAATTCTCCTTCATATTTTATTCCTCCTACTCTTACTATCATTAAAAATAAATGCAAACTTGACAAATCTACTCAGATTACTTATACTAATCATGTACTCCCGATAGGGGGTAAGGGTATATTGATATATAAAATAACTACAAAAATTCATATTCTCTTAACAATTAACTTATATACTATATTTAAAGCTGAGAAGAAACCTCAGTATTATAAGCTTTAGAGGAGGTTAAACATGTTAGATACTATTTTAGCTCATCCAGGAAGTTCTAGATTTTTCAATGGATTCATGGGTCATCATGGTGGGGGCAGTATTTTTATAATCTTAATCTGGGTTGTTGTTATTCTGGGAGTCGCCTGGTTATTAAAAGAAGTTATAACTAAAGATAATGATAAAGACAGAAATATTCTAGAAAGTCGAAGTTCCAGGAACGATAGGAAAGCGGAGAACATTGCTCGAGAAAGATTAGCTCAAGGCGAAATCACCCGGGATGAGTTTGAAGAAATCATGTCAACTTTAAAAGGAAATCAATAAATTCATATTTACTTCATATTTCTACTCTATAATAAAATTATAGGAAAGTAAAATTAGCTTTTAGAAGAATTAAAGGAGGAAATTAAAAATGAAAAAATTAGCAGTAATTAGTTTAGCAATAATGTTGGTTGTTGGGCTTGTCGGTACCAGCACTTTAGCCCAGCGAGGTCATATGGGACGAAGAAATTTTCAGGACAGCAGTCAAACAGGTGATGATTTTAGCGGTTTTGGTTTTGGAGGTATGATGGGATTCGGCGGAGCTATGCATACATCGGTAGAGAGTGAATACGATTATCTAGTAAAAATGATTCCTCACCACGAAGAAGCAGTTAGAACCGCTCGAACTTTAAGGGAAAATACTGAGAGCGAAGAGATGAGAGATTTTGCCGATGATATTATCAGTACGCAAAGTGAAGAGATTGAAGAGATGAACTCATATTTGGATAATTGGTATCCTGATAGAGAAAGTGATTATGATTATGAGCCGATGATGGGTGATTACACCGATCTTAATGGATCTCAAATGGATCAGGCTTTTCTAGAAGATATGATTTTACACCACATGGAAGCAGTTATGATGTCTCAGCAGCTTCTTGCCCAGGGTTTAGTTGAACATCAAGAAGTAGAAGAATTGGCAGTTAGTATCAGTAACAGTCAGAGAGAAGAAATATTTATGATGAGAAACTGGCTTGCTGGTTCATATACCGATTCTGATTTTATCGGTCGCGGTGGAGTTATGGGTAACATGATGGGCAGAGGTTTTATCGGTTCCGACTTTGATAGGTTTTCTGACTTAAGCGAAGAAGAGCTTACCGAATTGAGAGAAGTTCAGCGGGAACAGATGAGAGTAAACGCTAAAATTGAAGTGCTCCGCGAGGAATATCGCCAACTGATTCGAGAAGACGCTTCAGATGAAGAATTAAGATCAATCGAAAATGAAATTTTTGAACTTCAGGAAGAAAGGACCGAAGCTCAAGCTGGAACTGGATTTTTCCAAGGTAGAGGCAGCTTCTGCTGGTAAATATTAATTCGACAGATGTCATTCGACAGATGTCGTTCGACAGATGTAATTCGACAGGTGTCAGACACCTCCCGAAATATGTAGAAAGAAGTCGCCCCCAACGGGGCGGCTTTTTTGATTTAAAATCAACTTATCAACTTAAGCTTAAATTGATAAAATATAAAAACCAGGATAAATGCTAGCATATCATTGAAAATCAATGATTATTTTTATATAATAGCAATAAGTTATGTGAATTACTTAATTTTTTGAAGGGGGTGGAAGGCATCATGCTGGATTTACTCTTACATAATGGTCAGATCATTGACCCTGTCGATGGAATTTATCAGGGTAACATTGGGATTAAAGGAGATAGAATCGTTCTTGTTTCAGAGGAGGAGCTGGCAGCCGCAGAAACCATTGACCTTCAAGGTCTGGAGGTTTCCCCGGGTTTCATCGATATTCACACCCATGAAAACAAAGTTGATGGCGATCAGGTTGACTTAACGACATTTGAATATGGAGCCAGGATGGGTGTAACTACTGCAGTTGCTGGTAACTGCGGCATTAATTTAAGTGGTAATTCTATAGTTGATTATTTTGACCGACTGGAGCAGGCCAAACTGCCCCTTAACTTGATAAGCTTCATTGGTTATGGATTTTTAAGGGATCAACTGGGCTATTCTGAAAGAGAGCAGTTGCAGAAAAAGGACATACCAGAGTTGGAAGCTTATTTACATGAGAATTTAGGGGCCGGAGCGTGCGGAATATCTCTCGGTTTGGAGTATACTCCAGGAGTAAGTACTGAAGAAGTTTTTAATTTAGGGAATTTTTTGGTTAAAAATTATCCTGGCAAGTTATTAACTGCTCATTATCGCTACGATGCCAGCCGGTCCCTGGAAGCAATTGCTGAGATGATAATAGCTGCTCGCGAAACTGGGGTGCCCTTTCAAATTTCTCATATAGGAAGTTGTGCCGCCTTCGGCCAGATGGAGGCCGGTCTGGAGATGTTAACGGCAGCCAGAAAAGCTGGTGTAGATATCAGTGCTGATGTTTATCCTTACGCTGCCTTCAGCACTTTTATCGGTAGTGAGGTATTTGCCCCGGGTTGTTTTGAGCGCTGGGATAAAAGTTATGATTCTCTCCTGGTGGTTACAGGTAAGTATCAGGGCCAGCGGTGTACGGAAGAGATATTTACCGAGTTGAGAGAGAACGCCCCGGACACGTTGATAGCTGCGTTTGTGATGGAGGAGGAAGAAGTGATAGCAGCCATACAGCAACCTGAACTGATGGTGGCCAGTGATGCCCTTATCAGTGAAGGGGGCGGTCACCCTCGGGCCACCGGGACTTTTCCCCGTTTGTTAGGTAAATATGTCCGGGAAGAGTCGATTTTAGATTTACAGGAGGCGATCGCTAAGATTACGCTGCTGCCGGCTCAACGGATGGGGTTGAGCAAGAAAGGGAGAATCAAACCAGGATATACTGCTGATCTTACGATTTTTTCGCGAGAAGATATAATTGATAATTCAACTTATGAAGAACCGTTGAAGGCTCCCTCAGGAATAGAACATGTCATAGTTAATGGACGATTTACCGTGAAAAATGGGGAATATCAAGGAGGTGGTCCAGGTAAGATAATTAGAGAGTAGTCGTTATTAACATAACACGAGGAGGCGGTAAAAAATGAAAAAAGTACCACATGTGTATGCTTTAATCTTTATTATCATCGTAATTGGAGCAATTTCTACTTATATCGTTCAGCCGGGTTCTTTCGAACGGGAAGTAATTGAGGGCCGGGAGATGGTGGTTCCCGGTTCTTACGAGCAGGTAGAAAGGACACCGGTTGGAGTATTGGGCACCCTCAAGGCTGTGCAGTTAGGGATGATCGAGGCAGCCCACATAATTTTCTTTATTTTCATTGTGGGAGGTGCATTCAGTATACTTAAAGGCACCGGAGCCATCGACGGTGCCATCGGAACCCTGGCAAAAAAAGTTCAGGGGAGAGAAGCGCTGTTCATTCCGGCCCTGATGATAGTTTTTGCTGTATTTGCGGCCAGCATGGGCCTATATGAAGAATTTCTACCTTTCATCCCTCCTATCGTTCTGCTTTGTTTGACCCTGGGCTTCGATTCGATCACCGGGGTGGCCATAGTTATGGTCGGCGCCGGTTCTGGATTTGCCGCTGCTTTCACTAACCCCTTTACCATCGGGATCGCTCAGGAGATAGCAGAAGTACCGATCTTTTCCGGACTGGCCCTGCGGATTCCCTTATTTATCATAACCGTCAGTATCGCGGTTGCTTATGTTTATCGCTATGCTATGAAGGTGAAGGCAGATCCGGAGATCAGTCCCGTTTATCAATTGGATCAGGATAGAGAACAAAAGGAAATAGATTTAAATGAACTAGAGGAACTGACCTTAACCCATAAAATGGTCATCGGTGTTATCGTTGTCGGCTTTCTAATACTTTTCTACGGGGTTATCCAGTTAGGCTGGTATATTAACGAACTTGCGGCTCTCTTTTTAGGTATGGGTATCATTGGAGGTATCGTTGGTCGTTTAAATATGGATAGCATAGCTGAAAACTTTGTGCTCGGAGCTAAAGAATTAACTATGGGTGCTCTGGCTGTTGGACTGGCTCGAGGCATTTTGGTGGTTCTTACTGAAGGGCAGATAGTGGATACAATTCTTTTCAGTATTTCTAATACCCTGGAAGGCATTCCGGTAATGCTTAGTGCCGTGGGTATGTTTTTATTTCAGAGTCTGTTAAATATTCTGGTACCTTCCGGGAGTGGGCAGGCTGCTCTGACCATGCCGATCATGACTCCGCTGGCGGATTTAGTCGGCACTACCAGGCAGGTTGCTGTGCTGGCCTATCAGTTAGGTGATGGTATTACTAATCTGATTACTCCTACTCTAGGGCCACTTCTGGCTGCTCTGGCTCTGGGTGGGGATATCAGCTGGGAGAAATATGCTAAGTGGATCCTGCCTCTTATCGGGATACTTACCTTATTAGGTATGATAGTGGTGGCTTTCGCCCATTTGATTCAGTTTGGTCCAATTTAATATTTTTCAAGCTACTTCAGACAGGGCGGACTGTTTGTCTCCGCTCTGTCTTATTTATTTAAAAGTTGATATAGAGATGAGGGAAGGTGCTAGAATGGAAAAACTATACACAAAGTTAAAAGAAAATTTTAAAGAAGATGAATTGATCAAGCTCACGCAGGATTTGATTGCTATCCCCAGTCACCATCAGATTCCTGATCGAGAACAGGAAGTAGCAGATTACATATATAATTGGTTTCGTGCAGAAGGAATAGATGCAGAGCTTATGCCTGTGCTGGAAGGAAGGTCTAATGTAATAGCCTGGGTAAAGGGGGATAGACCAGGTAAAACCTTGATGTTGAACGGGCATATCGATACAGTTCCACCTTATGCTATGGAAAACCCTTTCCAACCTCAGATAAAAAACGGAGAAATTTATGGCAGGGGCAGCTGTGACATGAAGGGTCCTGTGGCCGCCATGATGTTAGCTTTGGCTCTCCTGCAGAGAGGTAAAATCGAGTTTGCGGGCGAAGTGGTTTTCACCGGAGTGATCAATGAGGAACTGAAAAGTGAAGGTGCTGAAGAAATCATCAGGCAGGAGATTCAAGCAGATGGTGCTATCGTGGGTGAACCCACTAATCTGACCATTGCCGCCGGACATAGAGGACTGGAATGGCTTAGGATAATAATTCAGGGGAAAGCAGCTCATGGAGGCAGTCCGGAGCAGGGGATCAATGCCATCTCTAAAGCGGCTGATTTCATCAAAGAAGTTGAGAATACCCTCTTTCCCCGTTTTAAAGAAAGAACTCATCCCCTGGTGGGCAGCCCCGTCTTAAATTTTGGGGTGATCCAGGGGGGAGATCAACCCAGCTCTGTGGCCGGAAGTTGTACGATAGAGCTCGATCGGAGATGGACTCCTAACGAGACGTTAGCACAGGTTTTCCAGGATATCGATGATGTTATCACGATATTGCAGAAGAGAGATCCGGACTTCCAGGCAGAGGTGGAGCGGATAGATACCAACATGGCCACTATGGATCACAAACCGGCTTTAATAGAATTAGATGATCCGCTGGTAGAAAAATTAGCTCAGATAACAACCACGGTTCTAGGAGAAAAAGCACCGATCACGTCCCTGGGGGGATGGACCGATGCTTCTTTATTAAGTAATTTTGGTGATATTCCCTCGCTTAATTTCGGCCCGGGCCGGATGGACAGAGCCCATGGATTGGAAGAGAGGGTGGAGATAAAACAGCTGGTATCTGCCACCTTTATTTACGCTCTGATGGCTGCTGGCTTTGGGGCCGGCAGCTAATTTACAACATCTCTTTATATCTAGCTAAAATCTCAGGCATGTACTCGGCGAAATTACGATAGGCTGTCCGGTTGGCCTGATATTTTTCTATCATCTTTACCGTTTCTGCGGTGAGGTGGAAATCTTTATCCAGATGGGATTCCAGTTCTCTTTGATAGACTTCCGGACCATAGAGTTCGCCGGCAGCTGCGGTGGTGACGCCCCTTAAAATCTGTTCTTTAAAAAAGGTCATGGTTGAGTTGTAGGCCTGGGCTTGCATTGATTTTTTCACTTTTTGAAAATGTTCGCTTAAATGATCCTGGATGAAATCTGCATGCTCTTCCACAACTGGATTGGTAAAAGAATGGCCCCATTCATGGAGGGTTAATTGCTTAAATCCAGTTCCAGTTGGGAAAATCGGCTGCTTTTGACTGGTGCCGCGGGCCCGGATCACCTGATAGAAACTGGCGGTTCCGTCAGGATGTTTTACCGCCGGGCCATAACCACCGCCAGGAAACATGGCCGGGGAAAGAATGGTGTAATATTCATTCTCTGTGGAGATACCAGAAAAGTCAGTAAGCCATTCAATTTTACGACCTGCATCGAAGTCGGTCATTACTTCGGCCAGGTACCCGGAAAATTCCTGCTGGTGACTCTGGAAAAAACTGGCGAAGTTGGACACCTGGGCCAGGTCTTGCAGGGCCAGGCGGAATTCCTCCAGGATTTCTTCTCCGCTGGAGCCTACGAGAGAATCCCAGAGACCGCGAGGTTCTGCTCTGCCAATTAGGTACGTGCTAAGCTGATTTTCCTGGGCCAGCTCCGGTAAGGGGCCAAGAGTTAAGATGAAGCCCGGGGGAGCATCGTAGGTGAAGCCCCGTTTCGTTAGCTTTTCAGCAATCTTGACTGCTTCGTGTTCCTGGAAGTCGGCGAAAAATGCCTGCAGTTCCTGAAAGTAAAGGTTGCCCTTGCCTCGAGGTCCTCGTTTTTCTATCCAGGAAGTTTGGCTTAGAACCCCGGCAAGAAGTTCCATTCGGGGCAGGACCTGGGCGTATACACCGTCTGGTAGTCCCGGATGATCTACCGGGTTCAATTCGTTTTCGGCCAGTACGCCTTGAGAGAAGCTTAAAATAAGGATAACCAGGCTTAAAACTGACAGCCACTTATATTTTCTCTGCATAGTTAAGATCGTCCCTTCTTCCTAATTTAAAAGAACCATCTTAATTATAACAAAATTCATTCAAGAAAGTAATAAAATTAACAAAGTTTTTCATGATTTATCCTAAGCAGCAGGGTTCATGATGATCTCTTTGTCCGCCATGAATTCTGCATCTTCTTTATCGTGGGAGACCAAAATAGTAGTTATGCCCACTTCTTTTATGATCTCATTTAATTCCAGGCGGATTTTATCTCGCAGCTCTGTATCGAGATTGCTGAAAGGTTCATCTAAGAGTAAGAGCTTAGGACCAGGCGCTAAAGTTCTAGCCAGGGCAATTCGCTGCTGCTGGCCTCCACTTAATTGATGGGGATAGCGCTTTTCAAATCCAGCTAGATTAATTAATTCCAGCAGCTCTGAAGTTCTGGCCTGCCGCTGTTTTTTGGGCAGATGGTCGATTCCGAAAGAAATATTTTGATATACATTTAAATGGGGGAAGAGGGCGTAATCCTGAAATACCATCCCGACCTCTCTTTTTTCTGGAGGGACAAAAATGTTCTTGTCGACCATGGTTTTACCTGCGATTTCGATCCTGCCTGACCGGGGTATCTCCAAACCAGCAGTAAGCCGGAGGACGGTACTTTTTCCGCTTCCGCTGGGACCGACCAGGGCCACTACTTCGCCTTTTTGGACAGCGAGGTTAAAATCGGTGATGACCTCTTCCTTCTTGTTGTAACTGAAAGTTAAGTTATTTATTCTTAGCTGCATCTTTTCTACCTCGTTTCTGATGAGTGATTAGATAGATCGCGATCGTTGAAAATAAGATCAAGACTAAAGATAGATCGGCTGCTCGATAGATCATTTCGTCTGAAGCGTATTCAAAAGCTTTGGTGGCCAGAGTATTGAAGTTGAAGGGCCGGAGAATGAGAGTTAAAGGGAGTTCCTTCATTACCTCGATAAAAACCAGGAGAAAGCCGGATAATAACGCTGGTTTAAGCATGGGAAGATCTACTTTAAAAAAGGAAGCCGTAACTCCTTTGCCTAAGGTGCGGGCAGCTTCAAAATAATTTTCTCCGATTTTATCGTAGCCGCTTTCGACAGAGTTAAAAGCGATTCCTAAAAACCGAATGGAGTAGGCGAAAAACAGCATTATTAATGTATTACTGAGGACGAGGTTAATTTCTATGCCAGCTGATTCCTGCATGAAAGCAAAAATCCAGTCTATCTGCAGCATAAAAAGCAGGATCCCCACTGCTACTACTGCTCCAGGAATAGAATACCCCAATATTGTAATTCTACCTAAGATGTTACTTATAAAATTTGAGCTCATGCGCGCTGTACCAGCCACGATAACAGCTGCAATGATGATGATGCCTGCGGCCCCACCAGCCGTTAAAAATGACGTGTAAGCAAACTGGAAAACCTCCTGGAGATCTCCCCCTCTACTTAAGAGGCTCCAGTAACTTAACTGGAGGACAGGAAGAACAAACCCAAGCCCAAATACGGTATAGGTAAAGAACACGGCCCAAACCTTATGCCATCCTGTCAGGGTTCTTCGGGCAAGTTTTTTGACATTGGCGGTGGAATAACTATATTTTCGTCCTCCCCGCAGCAGCTTTTCCAGGAAAAGCACTGCAAAAATTACCCCCATAGCCAGAACTGCAAGCCTGACCGCTGTAGCAAGATCGCCCATGCCGAACCAGCTTTTAAAGATGGCGGTAGTGAAAGTGCTGATTCCGAAATATTTTACCACTCCGTAATCATTTAAGACTTCCATCATGACCAGACTGCTTCCCGCTACAATGGCACCGCGGGAGAGGGGTAAAATAATCTTAAGAAATATCGTTCGATCTGATTTGCCTAACAGTCTTGAGCTTTCCAGAAGAGACGCCGACTGTTTGGCCAAAAATGATTTCGTGAGCAGATATACGTAAGGGAATAAAAATATCGTATAAATAAAAATGGCTCCCCGTAGATTCATGAAATCAAAATAACTCTGGGAAACCGTTACGTCAAATCGATTGCGCAGCAGAACCTGGACAGGTCCAGTGTAATTAAAGATGCCTTCATAGACATAAGCACCGATATAAGGAGGAACGGCCAGGGGCAAAATTAGCCCCCAGCTTAAGAATTTCCTTCCGGGGAAATCATAGGCAGCAATTAACCAGGCTGAGAGAGATCCAATAATAGCGGATAACGATCCAGAAGCCAAAAGTAATATGATCGAATTATGAAAGTAATTGACCAGCAGATATTCTTTTACGTGCTGCCAATTTTCGCTTGCTTCACCAAAAAGGTTGATGATTATATTTAAATTGGGAAGCAAAAGCAGGATGATTATCCCGGTGGTAAGCAAATACCAGCCGGGTGATCCTGATTTTAATTTTTTGAGTATCTGCATATATATATCAGCCTCTGTTTAAAGTATTGATGATACTCTACTGCCAGCCTGCTCTATTAAATATCTGGACAGCAGTTTGATTATGGATCCCTAGTTCGGTTAAATTAATATCCTGTTCAGTGAAAGCGCCCCATGATTCTAATAGTTCCGAGGGAGCTACTTCCGGGTTGACAGGATACTCATAATTAGCGCTGGCAAAAAACTTCTGAGCTGACTCAGAACTTAAATATTCCATCAGCTTAATGGCGTTATCAGGATTGGGAGCATACCGAGTAAGGCCGATTCCGCTCACGTTGATATGGGTTCCACCGTTGTCCTGACCGGGAAAATAGATACCTACATTTTCAGCAACTTCTACTTCATTAGGATTATCGGAGTTGATCATCTTCCCTAAATAGTAGGTATTCATTATCGCAATATCACCTTCGCCGGCTGCAACCGCGGTAGCCTGGGCCCTATCGTTACCCTGAGGTTTGCGGGCCATATTTTCCACGATACCGTTAGCCCAGTCTTCTGCCCACTCTTCGCCGTGGATGGCGATAAATGAGGCAAGGAGGGACTGGTTATAAATGTTTTCTGAAGATCTCACTAAAATTCTGCCTTCCCACTTATCAGATGTCAGGTCTTCGTAACTTGATAATTCTTCGGGGTCAACTCTATCTTGAGCATAGACTATTACCCGGGCTCGCCTGGTTAAGCCGAACCAGTAGTTATCTTCGTCCCTAAGGTTGGCGGGGACGTTGTTATTTAAAGTTTCTGTATCGACTGCCTGTAGAAGATCACGAGTTTTAGCTCTATGTAATCTTCCTGCATCAGCAGTTATTAATAGGTCTGCTGGTGAGTTTTCTCCCTCTCTGGCCAGACGTTCGATCAATTGATCTGAATCACCTTTGAGGACGTTAACTTCGATTCCTGTTTCCTCGGTAAATCGGTTTAATATTTCTTCATCTGTATCATAGTGCCGGTTTGTATACAGATTAACTTCCTCAGCTCCATAAGCAGTGCCTGCAGATAGAGCAACGACCATAACCAACATGAACATTCCTATAAGTTTTTTCATAATATTCCTCCTAAAGTTATTTGAAAATAATTCTCATTGCGTAACAGTTAGAATTATATCTAATCCTACCAGAATTGTCAAGTATATAATTTGACTTTCTTTGGAGCCTGTGTTATTATTATTGCTGTCGGGCAACAAATCTAGTTTCATGGCTCGATCGAAAAATTAGGAGGAATTATTTATAATGGTTCAAACAGGTACAGTAAAATGGTTTAACGACCAAAAAGGTTTTGGTTTTATTGAGAGAGAAGATGGCGACGATGTTTTTGTACACTTTTCAGCTATCCAGGATGAAGGCTTTAAGAGTCTGGAAGATGGCCAGGACGTAGAATTTGAAGTAGAAGAAAGCGACCGAGGTCCACAAGCTGTTAACGTTGTTGCTATATAAGTAAGTATAAAATTACTTTAATATAAAGCATAAAACGTGAACCCCCTCCGCTGGAGGGGGTTTTTAAAATTTAAAATATAATTTATAAAATCAGTTGACAAAGGAACTTTTATCGGATATAGTTATATTAAATTAACGTTTAACCTAGTTTAAAATATTTTTTTATCTTAATATTAAACTTTCATTATAATCGATATATAATAAGTATTTAAAGGGGAGGACATCATGACCTATATTGAAGAGAGTAAAAACATAGAAGTAAGCTTAGAAAAAGACCGAGCTGTAGAATTTATTATGTCTCTGGCCCGGTTAGGAAATAATGAATTGATAGAAGAAATAGCTGAAGAAAATCGACTTGAACTTAATCCGGAAATAAAAAGTTTCATAAAAAATGTCTATGCATCTTTAGAACAGAGATATCTCGATGTTATAAACAGGTATTTTTCTCAGGCCAGTCTCGGAATCGGGCTGGCCCTCCTGGCCGAAGATGAACCGATTGAAGATTTTATCGAGAAAATAAAGCAGCTTTCCGATCTGGAGTTAACTTATTATTTGCTCGTCACCGGTTCGGAACTGGAGTTCAGTCAGGAGGATATCCGGGAAATTAAAGCCGATCAGGAAATTTTCAGCTGGATAGAAGAAAATTTTGCTGTAACTGAGGAAGGTAAATGGCAGATCATGAGAATATTTAAAAGACCGGCGGAGGTAAAGGCTGAGCTGATAGATTTTTTGAGTTATTACTATGATAATTTTTATCAGGCTCAGGCAGATAAAACAGATAATTTTCTGGCGGAATATATTACAGATAATAAGGTTGAACTAAAGCAGGCTTTCTGGCAGGGATATTTAGAGCGGCTTACCCCTGAAAACAGAAAGGAGTTTCTGGCATCTGTAGAAACACTGGAAGTGCTGGTTAGTTACTTTTTAGAATTAGGATCAGCCTTTGCTACCGGGGGAGTGGGTCTGGTCATCGGCTACCGTTATCCCGAACTTATAGAGCAGTTAGATCACAGCGGACAAAACTTTATGCGCTTTGCCGGTTTATTCAAAGTACTTGGAGATGAAACACGGCTGCAGGTCCTTCTGCATATAAATGAGGGGAGTAAGTATCTTACAGAGATAGCCGAGATCATGGATAGCAGCAACCCGGCCATTAAGTATCATATCAATAAATTGATGACAGCAGGTTTAATAGAGGTCGAAAGTTCAGAAAATAGGATATATTATCAGGTAAAGAGAAGAAGGTTCGAGGAACTAATAGGGGTAGTCGAAGAGGTATTTTTAACATAACTAAAAAAGTGAGGAGTAGGTAAAATGAAACAAGAAAAAGTATTAGCAAAAATTGAGGGAGCGTTCAAAAAGCAGGTCAGCAAGGATGACAGGGTGAAAAACGCCTATTTGTTGGTCCATTCAGATAGGCATGATATCCACCTCGGTCTGGCCGAAGGTATCACCGGAGATTTTTCTGCAGATATCTGTCAGCCTAATTATATGGCCAGCGTGGGCAAGATCTTTACCGCCGTTCTCGTTGGGATGCTGGTCGAGCACGGGAAACTGGATTTCCAGGACAGCATAGCTGACCATCTTGATGGCGAACTTATCCATGGACTCCATCTGTATAAGGGAGAAGATCACAGCCGGGAAATTCAAGTTAAGCATTTACTCAAGCAAACCTCCGGGCTGCCGGACTGCTTCTGGCCTCTCTTAGACAAAATGATGAATGAACCTGGGTTTAAAATGGAGACCCGGGAAGCCATCGAGTGGGGTAAGACAAACCTGGAACCGACTTTTCCGCCGGGACAGGATTTTAATTATACTGATACCAATTATTATTTGCTCGGTCTGATCATCGAAAATATTACCGATCTTCCCTTCCACCAGGCCTTGAGCCAGTATATTTTTAAGCCTTTAAAGATGAAACATTCCTATATGCTTGGTTTTTCTCAGCCGGCAGAAGATCCCGGCTGCCCCCTGGCCCACTTTTCTAAAGAGGGGATAAGGCTAGAAGATTACGAGACTTATGCTAAGATTGATTATGCAGGCGGAGGGGTGGTAGCCCCCCTGGAAGATCTACTCAAGTTTATGCGAGCCCTGGTTCAGCATGAGTTGGTAAGTCAAGCAACTCTAGAAATAATGAAATCAGATAAGTCTAAATTTGGTCTGGGAATAGATTACGGTTATGGCATCTGGCAGATTAAGACAGTGCCTGTTTTGATGCCGGCAAAGCTTAACTCCTGGGGAGTTGTCGGGGCTACTGGAGCATTTATGTTTTACCATCCTTTCACAGATAGTTTCGTAATAGGCAATTTCAATGAAACGGCTTATCAGAGTAAGGGAGTGCGGTTTATGCTCCTCAAAGTGCTTAAACAATTAGCTAAACTAAATTAATTTTATAAAAACCGTGAGTTTTTTGAGTTATTTACGTTTATATTAGTAGAGAGTCCAAACTAAGGTCTGGCTGAAGGGGTGAAGAAACTGCAGAAAGAAACTGAAGAGCTTATCCGGGAAATAAAAAATAATAATATGGAGGCCTTTGATCGCCTGGTCTTAAATTATCGAGAAGCAGCGGTTAGATTTGCTGTCAGATATACAGGCGATTATTATAAAGCGGAAGATATTGTTCAGGAGGCTTTTGCTAAATTTTATTTAAATCTGGACAGCTATACACCCCAGGGCAGTTTTAGTTCCTACCTTTTTAAGATAATCCGTAATCTCTCTATAGATTATTATCGAAAGGAAGACAGGATAGAAGTGCAGAAATTGACCAGAGATATTCTTGCAGATGATAATCTTCCGGAGGAGATTATCCTGGCCAGGGAAAAGGAAGGGTTACTGAATAGACTGCTATCTAAGTTAAATGAAAATTATCGAACTGCTCTCTATCTACAGCATTACGAAG
>JBNJDR010000031.1:0-21437 GCA_051745085.1 Bacillota bacterium
CTTAATTACCTAGCAAGTTCTACAGCCAGATTGTAAAGATTATCTGCGGCTTTTGGTCTGGCTAGTCTTTTACTAGCCGTTCGCATTGCCTCTAATTTTTCTTGATCATTAATTAAAGTAGTTATTGCATTGTATAATCGGTCACTATTTAAATCTTTTTCTAATAATAAACTAGCGGCACCTGCCTCGGTTAGGTATTCAGCATTAGCAATCTGATGATTATTAGCTGCATGAGGGTAAGGAATTAAAATAGCAGGTAAACCTCTCCCAGTTATTTCGGCTAAACTTGTTGCTCCAGCTCTACTTACTACCAAATCAGCAGCTGCTAAAGCTAGTTCAATATTTTCTATATATGGCTTAACCACCAGATTGCTAGGATTATTTAATTTTTCTTTAGCCTCCAGTGGTTTGTTTTCTTTTTTATAACCCGTAACATGAATTACCACCATTTCTTTATACTTAATTAGTTCAGAATAAATTTCAGCCATTAGTTGATTAATAAATTGTGCCCCTTGACTTCCTCCCATTACCATAACTACTCGAGCAGATTTTGTGATATTCAGTTCTTTTCTAGCCTTATCTCTAGACATCTTTAAAATCTCAGGTCTAATGGGATTCCCTGTAATTACGGTCTTCTTTGAACTAGATGAAATATATTGAGCGGAATTCGGATAAGTCAAAGCCACTTTGTTTACAAATCTGGCTAATAATTTATTAGTTAATCCTGGTATTGCATTTTGTTCATGAATAATAGCTGGGTAACCAGATATTTTAGCAGCCAATAATACTGCTCCAGATGAATAACCCCCTGTACCAACCACTATATCTGGATCCTCTTTCTTAATTATCTCTCTTGCTTTAAAGAAAGCCAGTGTATTAAGAGAAAGCGATTTGATTAAAATCAAGCCAGGTCTTCGGGGTAATGGTTTTACCGGCAAACTATAAAAAGGAATACCTCTATCTTCAGCCACCCTTTCTTCCTGACTGCCATATCCCCCTATATAAATTACTTCTCCAGCAGATTTTTGCCATTTATCTGCTAGAGCTATTGCTGGATAAATATGTCCTCCAGTTCCCCCTCCAGCGAGTATTAATTTCATTAAAATCTTCTCCCCCGCAAAATTATTCACTCTGCCTTGAAATATTTAACATAATTCCTATTCCGAATAAACTAACAAGCAACGAACTTCCTCCATAACTAATAAACGGTAGAGTAATACCAGTTACTGGAAGCAAAGAAGTAACTGCTCCAATATTAATTATTACTTGAATAACTAGCATAGTAATGATACCAATTGCCATGAGAGAACCGAACAAATCAGGTGCATTTAAAGCTATTAATATTCCTCTATACGCTAGAGACCCAAACAATATTAAAACAAACAATGTACCTATTAAGCCAAATTCTTCCCCTAAAATAGCAAAGATAAAATCAGTACCAGGCTCAGGCAAGTATAAGAATTTCTGTCGACTATTACCGGGTCCAATCCCTGTTAACCCTCCCGAACCAAGTGCTAACAATGATTGAATAATATGGTAGCCAGAACCTCTGGGATCTTTCCAGGGATCCAAAAAAGTTTTCACTCGATTTAATCGATAGGCTGCACTGTAAATATAATAAAGACTAACCAAAAAACCTGAAGTAGAAATAAACACAAAATGCTTAAATTTCATACCACCTATTAAAAGCAACAAAAATGCTATCCCGACAATGTTTACGGAAGTTCCCATATCGGGTTGTTGAATTATCAAAACTGAAAAAATAATCACTACAATTAGTACTGGTAATATTCCCTGTTTGAAGTCCTTAATTGATTCTCTTTTTCTACTAATAAAGCTTGAAATATAAATTATTATAGATAGTTTAGCCAATTCTGAGGGTTGTAAGCCAAAAAACCCTAAAGGAATCCACCGTCTGGCTCCACCAGCTGATCGACCGATCCCTGGAAACAACACCAAAACTAATAGAAAAAATCCAACAAAAAGAATTATTTTTGATAGCTTATAATAATAATGGTAATCAACTCTCGAAAGAATATACATACCTAAAAGGCCTACAAAACTAAAAAGTAATTGTCTCTGAAAAAAATAATGAGCTTTACCATGAACATTATAAGCTCTAATTGAACTGGCGCTCATAATCATAATTAGTCCTACCATAATTAAAATTAATACAATGATTAGCATCGGGAAATCAAAAGACTTATTATCACCTTCCATAATTATTCACCGTCCTGCCCAGTTTCTAAAACAAACTCCTGGATAAACTTCTGAAATTCTTTTCCTCTGGCTTTATAGCTAGGATACATATCCCAACTAGGCGCTCCTGGAGATAACAAGATAATTTTTTTATCTGAATCTACCGATGAACTATATTTCGCAAGTAGTTTTTTTGTCTTAAAGACAGCTGCTTTCATACTTTCAACTTGAGTATAACTATTAAAACCCAATCTAGTTAATTTAGTGGCTAAATTTGAACTAGTTTCTCCAATTAATATTACATGTCTACATTTCTGCTTTATATTTAAAGCTAATTCAGAAAAATTAGCATCTCTATCCTGTCCTCCCGCTATAAGTATATCCACTCTGGCAAAAGAATTTAAAGCCGCAATAGCAGCATGAGGGTTAGTCGCTTTAGAATCATCATATATCTCATATTTATCTTTTTTACTAATTAACTCAAGTCTATGCCGCTCAGGGCTATACTTCTTAATGGTTTCTCTTATAACCTTATGCGATACTTTTAATTTTAAAGCAACCAGAACCGCTACGGAAACATTCAATATATTATGATAACCTTTTAAAGGAATATCCGCAGTATCTAATAATTTTTGTTTTTTATTATCTGCGTCATTAATATAAATTCCCTTTTCATTATAACATATCTCTGCAAACTGATTACTCTTACTAACTCCAATTATTTCTGCCTTGATTTCTTTATTTAAACTTTTCACTATTTTATCATCGTAATTTAAAATTGCTAAATCATTATATTTTTGATTCAAAAAGATTTTGGCTTTTGCGGCGATATAATTTTTAGCTGTATCATGCCAATCAAGATGATCTGGTGATACATTTAATAAAACTGCAATATCTGGAGCAAATAATTTTGTAAAGGCCAATTGGAAAGAGCTCACTTCTAAAACTAAATAATCAGATTTCCCAATTTGATCAATTACTTCTATAACAGGTTTGCCTATGTTTCCAGCAACTACTACTTTATTTTGTAAGCCATTTGATAATAATTGACCTACCAATGAAGTTGTAGTAGTTTTCCCATTTGTTCCTGTAATAGCTATTATATTAGCTTCTATAAAATTAAAAGCAAGCTCAAGTTCACTAATTACTGGAATATCTAAACTCTGAGCCTCTTTAATCAATAAATTATGTTCAGGAACTCCTGGACTTACTACAACCAAATCTACCCCTTTTATTTCCTCCTTTTGCTCAGCCAATCTTATTGTTTTTGATGAAAATTTATCTTTCAGCTTAATTATATCTGGTAATTCATTCCAGGATCGATCGTCAAATAATACCACCTCTGATTTTTTCTCCAACAAAAATTTCATTACAGCTTTACCTGTTTTTCCTCCTACTCCGATAATAGCTACTTTTTGATTAGATAATTTTGATTTATAATCTTTGTTGGTCACAAAAAAACTTCCTTTCATATATCACAGATTTGACCAATAAGGCAGTGCTGCTCCTACCGCCAATAATGCCAAAATAAGCTGAATAATAACAAATCTCCCAGTAACCTTCACTTCAGGCCAGCCGGAGAGTTCAAAATGATGATGAAGAGGAGCCATTTTAAATATTCTTTTACCTCCACTTAATTTAAAATAGCTAACTTGAATAATTACAGAAACAGTAATTACCAAAAACATTCCGCCTAGAAGGATCAAAAATAAGGAGGTTCCTGATAATAATGCAATCCCAGCCAATAAACTTCCAAGAAATAAAGAGCCCGTATCGCCCATAAACACTCTGGCCGGGTTAATATTAAACCATAAGAAAGCTAAACAACTGGCAGCTGTTATTAAACTAATCAAAGCTAATTCGTTGTTGCCAATAAAATACAGAATCGGTATATATAAAAGAGTAGATATAGTTGTTAAACCAGCAGCCAAACCATCCAGACCATCACTTAAATTAACTGCATTACTTACACCAGGTATAATAAATAATGCAAAAGGTAAAATAAAGAGGCCCATATTTATACTTAGTTCAATAAAAGGTATATATAAGTAGGTCATATTACTAGAATACAAAAATAAACCTACTATGGATCCTATTAATACCTGGCCACCAAATTTAGTTTTAGCCTTAAGACCCAAAGAGTCCTCTACTTTAATATTTAAGTAATCATCTAAAAATCCAAGAAACCCATTAGTAATTATTATCAACAGGAGTACATTCCTTTTAAAGCCAAACGGAATAGTAATAAATATTGCTAAGATAACTACTAACATAATTATTATTCCACCCATAGTTGGTATACCTGCTTTATTATAATGCGTCTCAGGCCCTTCTTCTCTAATCTGTTGGCCAAGTTGATATTTTTTAAAATATTGGATGAATAGAGGCATCAAAAATGCTGTCACAAAAAATGTTAATAAAAAAACTAAAAAAAAGTCCATTATTTATCCTCCATACTCTAATAATAAATCTACGATTTCTTCCATGCCTAATGCCCTAGAGCCCTTTACTAAAATTGTATCTCCAGAAGTCATAACCTTATTTAAAAAAGAAGCAGCATCCTCATTATTCTGATAGATATAAATATTTTGTTCAGGCATACCAGCCATAGCGGCTCCTTGAGCAATGGTTTCTCCTATCTCTCCTACAGCTACTAAAACATCTATATTTTGTCTATGCAGATATTTACCTATTTCTTTATGAGCTGCATCTTCAATCGGCCCTAACTCCAACATAGCCCCTAATACCGCTATTCTACGGTTACTATCCATAGCCTTAAGGGAATCAATACCAGCTTTCATAGATAAAGGATTAGCATTGTATGTATCATTGATAATTTTAATACCATCCATTTTCCTAATTTCCTGGCGAAGGCCAGTAACTTGAATATCCTGCAGACCTAATTTGATATCATCCCAACTAATACCTAATTTTTTGGCTACAGCCACAGCAGAAAGAGCGTTATAAATGTTATGGCGGCCTACTCTATTCATAATTACTTCATAAGAACTTTCTTCGTGATAAATAGTAAACTTTGTTTCTTCGCCTTCCTTAACTACATCGATAGAATCGACATAAAAATCAACATTTTCATTTTCTAAACTAATTAAATCGATCTCTAACTCAGGAAATTTAGAAATCATATCCCTTATATACTCGTCATCATAATTCAAAGCAGCAAAGCCTTCAGATGTTAATCCTTCAAGTAGTTCTTCTTTCGCCATCGCTACATTTTCCACAGTTTTTAGATTTTCTAGATGAGCAGCTCCGATATTTGTGATGATTCCAATATCCGGTTCAGCTATCTCAGCCAATCTAGCTATATCACCTTTATGTCTCATAGCCATCTCTAAGATTGCAACTTCCTCATCACCATCCAATTCTAATAAAGTTAGGGGAAGACCATAGTCATTATTATAGTTACCAGGACTTTTAATGATCTTTTTGTTTTTCTCTAAAATACTAGCTAACATATCTTTGGTAGTAGTCTTGCCCGCACTCCCTGTAATACCAACTACATGTATATTTGTTAAAGAATTTCTTATATAATGAGCTAAATCCTGCAAGGCTTTAGTTGTATCTCTAACTAAAATGATAGCAGTCCCGGAATAAGGTTTTATTGTTCTAGAAGTAATAATAACCTTTGCACCATTATCGACTGCTTCCGAAATGAAATTATGCCCATCATGGTTCTCTCCAATTATAGCTAAAAATATATCACCTGGTTTTACTCTTCTGCTATCAATAGTAAGATTACTAAATTTTTGCTCCGGATCACCCTGTAAAATCTTGCCATCAACTGCTTTAACCATTTCTTTAACTTTTAAAGAGATCATCTTCTTCCTCCTCCCGCTTTCTAAGTGCGGTTCTAGCTACTTCACGATCATCAAATTGTATGATTTTATCAGCAAATTCTTGATAAGTTTCATGGCCCTTACCAAATATCACTACAATATCTCCTGGTTCGGCATATTTCACTGCTTTCTCAATCGCTAAACTTCGATCAAGAAAAACCTTATAAGTTGGATTTCTATATTCAGCTTTAAGACCTTCTTCAATATCTTTAATTATTTTTCTTGGAGATTCGGAACGGGGATTATCAGAGGTTAAAATTATCTCATCTGCGCCTTCGTATCCTATAATTCCCATTTCGGGTCTTTTAACTTTATCTCTATCTCCTCCACAGCCAAAAACGGCCACTACCTTTGCGTCTTTAGATTCTTTAATTTCATTAACCGAATTCAAGACATTTTTCATTCCAGCTGGTGAATGAGCATAATCCACTAATACTGTTATGCCTGATTTATTAGGTATATACTCAAATCGACCAGGTACCCCTGGAAAAGTATTTAATGCTTCTTTTAATTTTTTATTAGTAAAACCTAATTCAAGCAAACAAGATAAAGCAGACAGACAATTATATACATTGAACCGACCTGACATATTTATTTGATAAGATTGATGATGAAGATCAAAGGTGATTTTATTCTGATATAGCTTAATATCATCAGCTTTGTAATCAGCTGGTCTTTCTATAGAATAACTCACCTTATTTTTATTAATGTCTTGCATTGCATCCCTTAACCGTTTATCATCTTTGTTATAATATACTTTCCCGTTATCTTTGAGTTGATCAACTAATTTTAATTTGGCTTGTAAATATTCTGTAAAATTATTATGAAAATCTAAATGATCTCTACTAATATTAGTAAAAATTGCAGATAAAAAATTAAGCCCTTCGGTCCGCTGTAAGGATAATGCGTGTGAAGAAACTTCCATCACCACATATTGGCAGCCATTGTCTCTCATTAAAGCTAAACTGCGATATATATCACTTGCTTCTGGAGTAGTACGAGTTGAGGAAATTATCTTCTGACCTGTATCAATTGATATTGTGCCAATAAGACCTGCCTTGTAACCAGATTTTTCTAATAACCATTTTATAAGATAAGAAGTGGTAGTTTTACCGTTGGTACCTGTTATACCAATTATTTTTAAGTTATTTTCTGGATGATCAAATATCTTAGCAGCTGCTTTACCAATTATTTGAGCAGAATTGTCAACTAGAAGATATAGACAATCATCTCTAAATTCATCTAATTTCTTTTCTATTATAAAAACTCTACTTCCTCGTTGGTAGGCATCTTCAATAAAATTATGTCCATCTGTTACAAATCCTTCTCTAGCTACAAACAACTTCTTAGAACCAGCTTTTCTAGAATCCTGCACAAGATCATCTATTACATGATCTACCGAACCTATTATATCTTTATATTCAAGTTCTTTAAATAGTTCTAAAGCCTGCAATAAAATTCCTCCATTCAAGCTAAATAATCTAATTTTATTTAATATTTATAGTAGAAAATAAGCTTACTCTTTTACCAGGTTCTGGACTTTGTGAGCTAACTTTTCCAGAAACTATACCGTTAGTTTTAAAACCAAACCTCCAAGCTCTTTGTTCTGCCTGAAAAGGTGTAAGACCTCTTAGGTCTGGCACAACTATTTTTTTATTATCATAATCATAATCATCCAGGTATAATCTAACGGTAGAGTTTTCACTTACTCTAGTTTCCGGCTTTGGAACCTGGGCTACAATTTTTTGCCCTTCTCCTAATAGTTTAACATTTAATCCTCTATTTCTCAATCGAGATACTAAATTTTCAGGACTGCGATTTAAGTAATTATCAATCACAATATCTTTCTCCGCTATATTGATATCTGGAAATGGTTGATCAGCTTGAGATATATCATGATGTCTGATTAAGTTTTCTGCTATAGCTTTAAAAACTGGAACAACATTTTCACTAGCATAGTAATCTTCATCTTCTAAATCATATAAAACTATATAAATTAATAATTCTGGATTATCTCCGGGAATCACCCCTACAAAAGAAGTGTCATATTTTTGTTCATCACCATAATGTCGAGAAGTACCTGTCTTACCACCTATTAGATACTCTTCTATTGAAGCACTACTTCCTGTCCCCGTAGCCACTGCCTGAATCATTAATTCCCTTATTTTCTCAGAGGTTTCAGCTGAAATAACTTGTCTGATTCGAGTTGGCTCATTTATTACATATTCGTCTTTATTAATATTATAAGTTTTATCTATTATTCTTGGTTGAAATAAATTGCCCCCATTCACAGAAGCTGCTGCGGCAGATGCAATTTGAATAGGTGTAGCTGTTAAACCATGACCAAATGACATTGTAGCCTGTTCAATTTCCGTGTATTGTCCAGGCACCAATATCCCAGGAGTTTCTCCTGGGAGTTCAATTCCAGTTCTATTACCAAAGTTATAAGCTCGAACACCCTGTAAATATTCATCTTCTTCTAAAGACAAACCTACTTGTACAAAAGCTGGGTTACTGGAATTCGCAAATATTTCTATATAGTTCTGCCACCCATGCCCTCCTCGCTTCCAACTATTAATTTTCTCATTTCTCACCTCAATATGGCCTACATCACTAAAATAATCATTCATACCATAATATCCATTTTCTAAAGCTAATGCTGCCGTAAAAATCTTAAAAATAGATCCAGGTTCAAAACTATCCTGAACAGCTCTATTTCTCCAGTTATTTCTGCTATACTCAGTAAAATTATTTGGATTAAAATCAGGATAGTTTGCAAGTGCTAGCAAACTACCATCGTTAGGATTCATAACTATAATTGAACCGCCAGAAATTTGATGCCGTTCATAAGCTTTCTTTAATTCTCTTTCAGCATAATATTGAGTAACTTCATCAATGGTTAAATATACATCATTTCCTTGATTGGGAGCAATATAATTTCTTATCCCATCAGGAATTGATCTGCCTACAGCATCTTTTTCAACCACAGATCTTCCAGGAACACCCTTCAGTTCTGATTCTAAGGCCAACTCTATCCCTTCTAATCCATAATTATCAGTCCCAGCGAAACCAAGTACATGACTGGCCAGATTATTTTGAGGATATAATCTCTCTTTTTCTTCAATAAAAGAAACCCCAGCTAAATCTAAAGCCTTTATGCTTTCATAAATATCTTTATCGACTTTTCGCTCTAAATAAACTAAATAAACATCTCTCTTTATGCGAGCTTCAATTTCATTCCTCTCAATAGATAAAATCCCCGCCAATGAATCTGCGACCCTGGCGGGGTTTTCAATCTCTTTAGGTAAGGCCACTACAGTCTTTGCTGTAACGTTAACTGCTAGCTCTTCGCCATTTACATCAAATATTGATCCTCGGTTAGTTTCCAGTTGAAAATTACGAACTCTCTGATCGAGAGCCCTCGCTTTATAAAAATCGTTTTGTAGAAATTGAATCCAAATCAACCGACTAGCTAGGATAAATAATATCATTAAAAGAAAAAAGAAAAATATTTTAGAACGTTCTTTTATATTTATATGATATTTATCTGCCATTTAATCCACCTGCTCAAGGGTTGCAGCTCTTACATGCCGAACACCCTGCCAAATATAAGATAAAAAGCTGTTATTATCAGTGTTACTAGCATAACTGATTTGACTTTCTTGAGGCGCTGGCTGTAGAACTAATCTAGTAATATTATTAGCATTCACCATTCCCAAATCGTTCCTAGCAATATGTTCCAACCTATCTAAAGATTTTTTACTGGATAAATTCAATTCCATATCTTTGTTTTCGGATTCAAGCTGTGTCAAATCACTTTCCAATAACTCAAGCTTATAATTAATATCTACCATACGTAATGATTGACTAATAATCATTGCTACAGGGAAAATAATTAACAAAAATATGCCCATAATTATAACTGCGGACTTCTTCTTCTGTTTTCTTGTGAGGTAATCTTTTTTACGAGAATAACTACTTTTCCCTATATTCCCAGTATAATCGCTCGTCATGTAACCCGCCCCCTTTTAAAAGTATTTTAAATTTTCTCTGCTACTCTTAATCTTGCTGTCCGAGCACGCCTATTTTCTTCTATCTCCTTGTCGCTGGCCCAAACCGGACTTTTTGTTATAACTTTCATCTTCTTTTCCTTTTCACATCGACAAATTGGTAGATCCGGAGGGCAAATGCAATCTTTGGCTGCATATCTAAAACTATGTTTAACTAATCTATCTTCCAAAGAATGAAAAGAAATAATACATGCCCGCCCACCTGATAGTAAAATTTCCGGAATAAGTTCTAATATTTTTTCTAATTCTTCTAATTCACTATTCGTTTCAATTCTGAGCGCCTGGAATGTCCTCCGAGCAGGATGTCCTCCCCCTCTTCGAGCTGAAGCTGGGATTGCCTTCTTAATTACATTGACAAGATTAGAAGTCGTTTTAATTGGTTCTTTTTTTCTCTCTTGAACAATAAATTCTGCAATTCTACTCGCCCATCTCTCTTCCCCAAATTTTTCAATGATATCCTTGAGTTTATCCACAGAATAATTATTAACAACTTTATAAGCAGTTAAAGATTGAGATTCATCCATGCGCATATCTAGTATTGCTTCTTCATGATAACTGAACCCTCTTTCCGGTTCGTCAAGTTGAGGTGAAGAAACTCCCAAATCTAAAATTATCCCATCAACACCATCTAATCCTAAGGTATTAATTATTTCTGGTATTGCCGTAAAACTATCATGAAATATTTTCGTCTTTTCTTCAGGTAGTTTTTTGCTGCAAAATTCTATCGCCTGCAGGTCTTTGTCAATACCGATTAATATTCCTTCTTTTGAAATTTTTTTCACTATCTCAACCGCGTGCCCCCCACGACCTAAAGTTCCATCTATATATACACCATCTGGTTTTATATTAAGATATTTAATTGATTCATCCAAAAGCACTGGTTTATGCCGACTCATGTTGTTTCACCCTTCAAAATAAATAAATATTTTATATGCCAAGATCCTCCATTGTAGCCGCAATATCTTCATGGGATTCTTCAGCTTCTGCCATAAATAGATCCCATTTTTCTTTAGCCCACAATTCTATTCTATTTGCCAGGCCAATAATAACAACTTCTTTACTTAAACCAGCATATTTTGTTAAATTATTTGGTAAATTAATTCTTCCCTGTTTATCTAGACCAGATTGATTAGCCCCTGAAAAGAAGAATCTCACAAAACTTCTGGCATTTTTACGAGTTATAGGCAGTTCCTTCAACTTCTTTTCAAGTTCTTTCCACTCATCTAAGGGATAAAGAAAAAGACAGTTATCGAGTCCCCGGGTAACAACAAACTCTCCCTGAAGTTCATCTCTAAATTTAGCCGGCATTGTAACCCGGCCTTTATTGTCCATACTATGTATATATTCTCCCATAAACATAGCTACTTCACCCCCAAATCTACCACTTTATCCCACAAAACACCACTCTCATACTATTCTATTCTGTGTAGAGAATAAAACTCCTGCTTAATTTGGAAATTTTAATAAAAAAATTCCCCTAAATTTAGGGGAATTAGTTAATTTACTAAATTATTATTGGTTTAAAAGGCTAAATCTATTATTTGCTCGATTAAATTTTTATAGTTAAAACCACTAGCCTGCCACATTTTAGCATACATACTCTTTTCAGTAAAACCAGGCATAGTATTTACTTCATTAAGATATATATTCTGATCACTTTCTAAAAAGAAATCTACTCTAGCGAGACCACTTAAATTTAATTTATTAAAAATATTTACTGCTAAAGCTTGAATCTGCTCTACAATGTCTTGCTCTAATCTGGCTGGTGTAATTAATTTAGTTTGACCAGAAAAGTACTTAGCTTCATAATCGTAAAATTTATTAGCAGGAACAACCTCGCCTGGAAGCGATGCCCTGGCGGAACCAGCATTACCTAGGACAGAACACTCAATTTCTCTACCCTGAATTGCTTTTTCTATTAAAACTCTATCATCAAATTTAAAAGCTTTATCTATAGCAGGTTTGAAGTCTTTCTCATTCTCTACTTTGCTGATCCCAATACTTGAACCTAAATTAGCAGGCTTTACAAAAATGGGAAATCCCAGTTGAGACTCAATTTCTTCTAATATTTCATATCTAGTTGTTTTATCGTTATCTTTATTATATTCCCATTTATTGATAACCCTATATGAAGTTTGGGGAATATTATACCTGGCCAGAATATCTTTTGTATATATTTTATCTATTGCCACCGCAGATGATCCCGTAGCTGAACCGATATATTTAACCCCTAAAGTATCAAAAAAACCCTGTATCCTGCCATCTTCACCATAAGGTCCATGAAGCAAAGGAAAAACTAGATCAACTTCTCTAGGAAAATTTTCAGTCATACTATCAAAGATACTCGCATATTTTTTACCATAACCTGGTTGAAGTTTTTCCCTCTCTCCTTTTATTATTTGTGTCGAAATATTTTCTGTAACCCAATAACCATCACGACTGATTAAGAGAGGTATCACTTCATAATTGCTTGAAGACAAATTCTTATATACTGAGCGAGCAGACATTATCGAAACCTCATGCTCAGCAGAACGCCCTCCATAAAGCAAGACAATTCTCTTTTTAAGCATTTATTTAAAACCTCCTAAATCTCCTATTTTTGCTTAACTTATATTATTCGTCTATTGGGTCAAATATCCAAATCTTTTGCTTTATCAGCATTGGCAAATATAAACTCTTTACGCAAAGAACTATCGTTACCCATTAGGCGGGTGAAAATATCATCAGCTTTTAGATCATCATCTATTTCTATTTTCATTAACTTGCGATTTTCTGGATCCATAGTCGTTTTCCAGAGTTGGTCAGGATTCATTTCGCCTAATCCCTTATATTGCTGTAAAGAAAAGTTTTTCTCTTTATTTTTTTGTTTAAATTTATATAAATCTTCTTCTGTATATAAATAGCGAGATTTACTACCAATTTTCACCCTATAAAGAGGAGGTTGAGCCATGTAAATATGATCTTTCTTTATTATTTCTTCCATATACCTATAAAATAAAGTGAGGATTAAAGTACCTATATGAGCCCCATCAATATCTGCATCTGTCATTATAATTATTTTGTGATACCTTAATTTACTCAAATCAAAATCTTCACCTATACCAGTCCCTAATGCAGAAATAATTGAGATTATCTCGTCATTACTTAAAACTTTATCAATTCTAGCGCGTTCTACATTTAGAATTTTACCCTTTAAAGGAAGAACAGCCTGAAAATCTCTGTTTCTTCCCTGCTTGGCAGACCCACCAGCAGAATCTCCCTCAACTAAAAATATTTCACTTTCTTCTGGCTTTCTACTGGAACAGTCAGCAAGTTTTACAGGCAGGTTTTTATTTACCATGGAATTTTTCTTTCTGCTCAATTCTCTTGCTTTTTTGGAAGCCTGCCGAGCTCTAATCGCCGCCAAAGCTTTGTTAACGATAGCTTTGCCTACTTCGGGATTGTGATTCAAATATAAAGTTAAAAAATCATAATAAGAAGATTCTATTTTACTTTTAATATTACTATTACCCAGTTTGTTTTTAGTCTGGCCTTCAAATTGAGGTTCTGCCAATCTAACACTTACCACTGCAGTCAAGCCCTCTCTAAGATCGCTCCCAGTTAAAGTTGGATCATTTTTATTCAATAAATTATTCTTCTGTGCAAAAGAATTAATAGCTCGGGTTAATGCCGCCTTGAAGCCAGTAACATGATAACCACCTTCATCAGTTTTAATATTATTGGCATAACTATAAATTCTTTCGTTATAATTTTGATTGTATTGAAGAGCAATCTCATATTGAAATTGATTTTTTTCTTTTTCGAAATACACAATCTCATCATGTAGATTCGTGTGCCGATGGTTCAAGTATTCTATAAATTCTTTAATACCACCGTCATAAGAATAGGAAACCTTCTTATCTTCTTTAGTTTCTATTTTTTCAGTTTCTGTTGAGTTGCGTTTATCCCACAAATTTAAAGTTAACCCTTTATTTAAAAAAGCTGATTCTTGGAGTCTATGAGCTAATGTATCAAAGTTGAAATTTGTAGTAGTAAAAATTTCTGAATCCGGCATAAAAGTGATGCTAGTTCCAGTAATATTACATTTGCCAATTTTTTTAATCGGGCTTGCCTTTTTACCTCTCTCGTAGCGCTGTATGTACTCTTTATTTTTCCAGCATGTTTTTATTTCCAGCCATTCTGACAGGGCATTAACCACTGAAACTCCTACTCCATGTAATCCTCCAGAGAAAGAATAGCTCTGATTATCAAATTTACCACCGGCATGCAAAGTAGTCATTATGATTTCTAATGCGGGTAAACCATTGGAATGATGCTTATCTATAGGTATACCTCTACCTCTATCTTCAACAGTTACGCTTCCATTAGGATTTAAGACTATATCAATTTCATCTCCAAATCCCGCTAAAAATTCATCAATACTATTATCTACAACTTCCCAAACTAAATGATGTAATCCCTTTACTCCTGTGCTACCAATATACATGCCCGGCCTTTTCCTTACTGCTGCAAGGCCTTCTAGTACTTCTATATTTTGCGCTGAATAATCATTTAATTGACTTGCCATACCAACACCGTTCCTTTCTGTTTATACTCGAGTTTTATTATATCAAAAATACATTAGTTTGGCCAATCTTGCAATTTTACTAACAAATAGGATATAATAACTTTTGTAATTAAAAGTTTATAAAGGAGAATAAAATATGTCAGATGAAATTATACCTGTATCGATTGAAGAAAAAATGGAACAATCTTATTTAAATTATTCTTTAAGTGTTATTATCGGGAGGGCGCTTCCTGATGTTAGAGATGGTTTAAAGCCAGTCCATCGTCGCATTTTATTTGGAAGTTATGGGCTTGGCCTAACAGCTAATAAACCTCATAAAAAATCTGCCCGAATCATTGGAGAAGTATTGGGTAAATATCATCCACATGGTGATAATGCTCTCTATAATGCTATGGTGCGCCTGGCACAACCTTTTAATCAAAGATATCCACTTATTGACGGCCATGGGAACTATGGTTCAATCGATGGTGATAGTGCCGCAGCCATGAGATATACAGAAGCCAGGTTAAGTGAAATAAGCAATGAATTATTAAAAGACTTAAAAAATAACACTGTTCAATATAAAGATAACTTCGATAATACTTTACAAGAACCAAAAGTTCTTCCAGCTGCATTCCCTCAATTATTAGTTAATGGATCCAGTGGAATTGCAGTGGGGATGAGCACCGATATACCCCCCCATAATCTTGGGGAAGTAATCGATGCTACTGTTGCCTTGATTAAAAACAGCAACTTAGAAATAGATAAACTTATTAATTATATTCCAGGCCCAGATTTTCCTACAGGCGGGGAAATAATCGGTGCTGATAGTATTAAAGACGCATATGCCACAGGTTCAAGTTCTCTAAAAGTTAGAGGAAAGATCCAAGTCGAAAAAAATTCCCGCCAAAAAGCTTTGATTATATCAGAAATTCCTTATCAAGTTAATAAAACTAAGTTAATTTCGGAAATTACCGATCAAATTGAAAAGGATAAAATTGAAAACATTACAAATGTAAGAGACGAATCTGACCAAAACGGAATCCGAATTGTCCTTGAAATAAAAAATGGTGCAGATGAAGAAATCATCAAGAATAGGCTTTATAAATATACTTCTTTATTGACTAATATTAGAGTAAATATGTTAGCACTTTTGGATAATAAACCCTTAGTAATGAATTTAAAAGATATAATAACAAATTTTATTGAATTCAGAAAAAAAGTAGTAAAAACAAGAATTGAAAATTTATTATCCGATGATCAAAATGAACTTGAATTATTGGAAGGATTAAAAATAGCTTTAGAGTTTTTGGAAAAAGTCATTAAAATTATCAGAGGATCAGAAACAAAAACAGAAGCTATTGAACAATTAATTAAAAAGTTAAAGATAAATGAAAAGCAAGCTAAAGCTATCATGGAGATGCAATTGCAACGGCTGGTTAGAATGCAGCAAAATGAACTAAATGATAAATATACTAAAACCGAAGCTAGAATTCAAGAATACAAAAATATTTTAAATGACCAAACTAAATTAAATCAACTAATCATTAAAGAATTAAAGGAAATAAAAAATAAATATAATGATGAAAGAAAAACTAAAATAATAGCTAATGAAGCCGAAGCAACTATAGATAAATCTGACTTAATTAAAGAAAAAGAATTAATTATTTCATTATCTGCTCAAAACTTAATCAAGAAAACCGACAGCAGAGACAATATACGCAGTGCTAAAAATGACTGGATCATCAAATTATTCAATTTAATGAGTTTTGATAACATTCTATTCTTCACTAATGATGGCGATGTTCATAGCTTAGCAGCTCACGATATTTCAGAACATCATGGTTTATCAACTGGAGAGCCGCTTAATAAATACTTCAGCTTACCCCCGGAGAAAAAACTAGTAGACATAATACCTTTGAATGATAAAGTAAAAGATGAAAGCATCATACTTGCTACTAAGAATGGCAAAGTAAAAGCTACTTCTGGCAGTGAATATATTAGTTCTGTAAGTAAAATTAAAGCGATAAATTTAGAGGATGATGATGAAATAATCTCAGCCTTCTCTGGAACTTTAGAAGATGATCTGCTCCTGGGTACACATACTGGTAAGTTCATTAGGTTTTCTAGTAGCGAAATATCTAATACAGGCCGAAATACTAAAGGTTACAACGGCATAAAATTAAACAAATCAGATTATGTCCTCTTTGCTAATTTGATTAAAGATAAAACAGATTTGCTTATGACCAGCAAAGATAACAGAATTGCCCGAGTAAATTTGTCCTCAATCAAAACCCAAAATCGCTATGGCAAAGGCAAACAGGTTATGCATAGTAAATATTATATTAATCAAGCTACTACATGTTACAAAGATTCTACCCTTTTATTTGAAGATCATCATGGAAACAAGGAAATTCTATCTATTTCCAATTTATCTCGCTTTAGTGTTATTCCTGTCAATCGGACTGATAACTGGCCATTTGAAAAGATTAAAAATGTAGCAAAAATTGATATTATCATAGAAAGCTAAAAAAATAAGCCCCAGCCTTAAAGCTGGGGTCTTTACACATGATAAAAAGTAAATTATTTGGCAAAAACATGATTTCCAATTTCAACAGTCTTAGTTCTACTATTAAGCCACCACAAAGTCTTAGCCGTTGTTGGATTAAAAAAGTAATAAGCCCCCTGGCTAGGGTCTTCCCCCTCAATAGCCCTCAATGCTGCCTGATATGAGGTCTGTGTGGGAGTAAGGTCATAGTAACCATCTTTTATTGCAATAAACTGTCCTTCCTGAAATATAACCCCCTCTATTGAATCAGGAAAACTATTACTTTTGACTCTATTAATAACGACTGCTCCCACTGCTATCTGTCCTAATATTGGCTCACCCCTGGCCTCTCCGCTAATTATTCTAGCTAACATTTCCACTTCTTCATCCCTTATTTCTGACTCTATATCACTTCTAGAGTTTAAAGTTAACTGATCATTATCTCTATTATCTTGCTCTGTTTCAGTTATTGTATCAGAATTGATTCTGTCATCTTTCACAGAATCAGAGTCATTTCTAGAACTTAAAAATATTTGACTTAAAACCAGCAATGAAATTGCCACACCGGCTCCCTTAATAATATCATTATTACTTATGTTGCCTGCTTCTGCTTGATAATAAGAGATACTTAAACTTGGTCCAATTCCCAGGCCAAGAAATATAAAGACAATTAACAAGCAGCTAATATGTTTAAAAATCCTCTTTTTAATATTTACCACCTGCTAACCCCCTTCTTAAACTTAACCTCGTAACTAAATTGTAATTAACGCTATTAAAGCAACTACACCTAAATACATCATATAATTGCTATTCTGCTGACGCAACTCTTGAATTTGTTCTTCATTTGCAGTTTGATTTTCTTCTAAACTTGTTAAACGGCTGTCAACAGAATCTAATCTAGAATTTATATTCATTTCAAAATCTTCAGGAACATCCGTTCTGCCTTCTTCAACACTACTTACAGTTTCCTCAAAATCAATAAACTTATCATCAAGCTCATTAACCCTTGTTTCAATGCCATCAACTTGGTCTTCAATTGCGCTTAATCTCGCAATTTCATCTATAATGTTAGTAACTTCCATCTCTACTTCTGACATAGATTCATAAATACTGGCCACTTCTTCACCTTGAACCACAGATTCTTCTTCAAGCTCTGCCACTCTTTCTTCAAACAACTCCATATCTTCAGCCACATCTACCAATTCATTTCTGAATTCTAAAGAAAGTTGTCTGAGTAAATCAACATCTTCTTCTTCAATTTCAGTTTCTCCTACATGGATATCTTCTAATAAATTTGCTATAACATGAGCAAGTTCGTACCGGGAAACCCGATTGGAACCAGCAAAAGTATCATCTTCATATAGAGATATATATCCTCTTTCCACCAGAGTTTGAACACTCTCATAAGCCCAGTGATCTTCTGGCACATCTTCAATTTCTACAGCTCCCACATTTAGAGATAATGTTAATAACATTACTAAACTTATACTAACTGCTAGAATTATTCTTTTCACTATTAAAATTCCTCCCATTGACGTATTTTTTCAATTCTCAATTCTACTTCTTGCTCATTGCCATCTGTCGCCAATAGATCAACAAACTCAAAGTTTAAATCTTCAACATCCACATCTGGATCATTTAATCTAAATACGACTGTGGCAATTCCGCCTTCTGTTATTCCTGCCGGTAGTTCCTCAGAATAACTAAATATATTATCACTTTCTATTTCAGGACCTCTCCACGCCATTAATCTATCATCTCTAACAAAAGCTGTACCTCTAGTATGATAAATTGGCTTAAGCAGTTCTGAATTATAGCTAAATCCAAATTCAATGTTTTCTATGTCACTTAAATAACTACCTTTAATTTGTAAAGTAATATAATCAGAATCCTCTGAGGATCTTTTAGCTACCAGGTAAACCGTTGGTGAAGTAGCAGGTATATTTATTCTTTCCCTTAATGTTCTTGAATAACCTTCCTGCCCTCTAATCTGTAAAGCATATGGAAAAATTCCTTCTACCTGTAAAGGTATAACTTTCCAATCAATTGTTAAACTCTCACCTGGACGAATCATACCTGCATTTTTTGAAGCCTTTTCATAACTGGCGAAATCTAAACCTGGAGGCAAAATCATTTCACTTTCAAAACCATAGAAAGTAGAACCACCAGTATTTTCAACAACTGCTCTGATAGTATACGGAACCGGATATAAGTCTCCTTCTCTTAGTACCAAATCTTCAGGTGTAAATAATTCTGCTTCAATTTGAGCAGGAGGAATGACTCGCAAACTTCTTTCAACTAAGTTAGAGTCGGTGTTATCCGCATCAACAGTAACGCTAAAGTTTAAGTTATCTGGCAATTCCTCTGATGTTGAGCTAACATACCAACTTACCTGAGTCACTTCATCAGCGGAAAGATCACCCAGTTCTCTTGTTACATTTTCTGCATCTAGTTGTGAAGGCAACTCTAAGCTTGCTGTAACATTTTCTGCAGTAACTCCCGCAGTATTTTCAATATAAGCAACTACTGGAAAAGAAGCATCAGTAGATGAAAATGCAAATTCAGCTGGAGATGTAACTCCCAAAGACAATAAGCCTGGTACCATAGTAATACCACCTAAGCCATATTCAGTCGTATATGAGAAAGTTTCATTAGGTTCAATGGTCTCAGGATCCCAATATAACGCAATCGCACTGTCAATTTCAAATTCTCCTTCGCGGACAAATTCTTCACCTGGGTTGAAATTGAAGTCCCAAGGGTCGTCTGCCAAGCTACCCCAATCAGACATATAAACTCTATCTGGAGTATCAACATTAGGACCACTAAATGAACCTTGGGAAGTTACTTGAGGATCTGTTAAACTATCGAATGACTGATAAAAAGGAGGTAGTTCCTCTTGATCAAAACGAGTATCAGTAGTTATAGCTCTGTCTTCAACCCTAAAGGGGGCACCATCATTTTCTCCTAACATAGTATCAAGCATGACTCTCAGCCCTAATTCTTTAGGTTCCTCACCAATATTAGTTATATTATACTCGATTCTAGTTGTATCAGAAAGACCCGTAGTAGAGCTCCTTACTAATTGTAAACTCTGCTCAACTTGAAGCGAGCTGATCTCATAAGTTGTAACAATAGCATCATTTATCACCTGAGGACGTTGGACTAACTCCCCGTAATTTGCTCCTTCACCCGCTCTCCGCTCGGTTTCCCCTCCAAATACATAATTTTCTCCATCAATACGAAGTGTTGTATAAGAAGTCCAAGGCTGAGGACGTCCATAAATCATTGACTTATTAGTATCATCTTCTCGGGCAGGATCCCCTCCTGTTGTTTCTACAGCAAATCGGCCTTTTGCGTTATCAGATTGATTCACTACTATAGCAATATATTCATTTTCTAATCGCAAATTACCTTGCTCATCAACTGATTCACTAAATTCTGTCTCTGATTGCGCAATAACTGGAGTTACTATAAGCAATAAAGCTAATACAATAGTTAAAACAGTCAGACCAGTTAAGTTTTCTGACATTGCAATACCACACCTCTCTCTTCTAAATTTATTCAAAACTAATATCCAATAGTTGTACATCTATTAGAGGATTACCTCGCTCATCAACATTATAAGTTACTTCAATAGTCATGAAATATGGTCTATTATATGTTCTAAATGACCAACCTCTTTCCACTGTCGACAGGGCATTCCTATCCATACTATCAATTCCTGAACTCTCTTCGACTTCAACAGAAATTATCTCTCCTTCAGGCGAAATATTTGCCTCAATTAAAACAGTCCCTGTTTGCGCATCCCCCACCAGATCTTTAGGATATACTGGTAAAGGCGATGTTTGAATTAATTCTCCAGGAGAAGGAGGAGTTTCTTCTTCTGTTTGAGTAGTATCAGATTCGGCTTGAGTAGAATCTTCCTCAGGCTCCGGATTTACAGTTTCCTCAGCTTCTTCTATTTCCTCAACTTCTTCAATTTCTTCTGTTTCTTCTGTTTCTTCTTCAGCATTAATATCCTTCTCATTTTGCTCTACTTCAGTCTCTGATTTTTCTACTGTAACAACTTGTTCATTTTCTGGTTCAGGAGCCTCTTCAAGAGAATCTTCTTCATTTTCCAAGTCTTCTTCCGGCTCTGGTTCTGGGTTAGATTCCGGCTCCTCTGTCTCCTCTGATTCTAACTCAGGTTCTGAATCCTCTATCTCATCTTGTTCTGGCTC
>JBNJDR010000032.1:0-20961 GCA_051745085.1 Bacillota bacterium
AAAAAGAGGATGTACCCGGCAGCAGGGATCACCCCGTCATTTCCCGCGTCAAAGGTTCCTATATCAGGTATTATGATGAAAATAATTACGGAGAATATATCCTGCCTTTCGGTGAATTAATGGAGGTAGACGACGAAGATCTCCCCCAGGAAGATACAAGAGTAGAAGGTGAAATAACAAGAAACTTCTATGTCATCCCGGACGGCCACAGCGCCTTGGAGGTTTATCGGAATTACGAGACGGCCCTGGAAGAAGCCGGGTTTGAGATATTACGCAGACAGGAAAGAGATCTCGGTCATGGCTTCGCCGATAACAGGTACAATATCAAGTGGGATGCCTGCACGGGCTGCGGCATCAAGGGTATCGGCGTATCTGCCGATACGAATAGACAGTTTTATCTCGCCGGCCGGTTGGAGCGGGCTGAGGGTGATGTCTATGTTTCCCTGTATATAGCCGAAACCGATTTTGGCCGGGGAGAAAACTGGGGCCAGCAGCGCCCCACGGTACTTCAGACGGTGGTAGAAGAAAAGGAGATGGAAACTGACCTGATTTCCAGCGAAAGTATTATACAGGATATCGAGAGCAAAGGTAAGGTCAGTATCTATGGAGTATATTTTGATACTGACAGTGCGGAAATAAAAGCGGAATCTGAGGAAACGGTAGAAAAAATAGCAGAGGTGCTCAGAGAAAATCCCGGGTTGGATATCTACATTGTAGGCCATACCGACAGCACCGGGGATTTCGCTTATAATATGGACCTCTCCGAGGAAAGGGCCCAGGCTCTGGTGGATAATCTTGTTTCCGAATACGGCATCGAAGAAGGCCGCCTGGAAGCTGCTGGGGTTGGACCCCTGGCTCCCAAGGCAAGCAATGAGACCGAACGGGGCAGAGCCAAGAATCGGCGGGTGGAACTGGTCAAAAAATAATAACAATAAACTAAGCGGCTAAAGCTCTAAATTATATAGGGCTTAAGCCGTTTAGTTTTTTCTGTGGATAACGGATTTTAATGTGGGGATCTTTATGAAGCGTCTTATTCTTTTGTGATTATGATCTAATAAAAATGTGGATTAAATTTTTCAATATAAAAGTAATAAAAAAATTAAAAATATTTTAAAAACAAGCAGGAGTTTTGAACTTTATCTTGAAAAAGGTAAGTGTGTTTAATAAAATAAAATACTATTTCACATTATAAAACAAAGACGGTAATCATAATTCAACGTATAGAGAGTTTACAAAGGATAGAAAAAACAGGTAAAGATAATAGCTTTTGTATATATTTAAAATAACACTATAGGGAGGTGATTGTTAAAAAAACAGTGTTGTGTTGTAATTGTTTAACTTGTTTTATAGTTATATAAAAAATTGAGGGAGGTGATTGTTTAAATAAAGTGTTGTGTTGTAATTGTTTAACTTATTTTATGGTTATATAAAAAACTAAGGGGGATAATAATGAATAAAAAGAATTTATTTATGATATTCACAGCGATGATATTATGTTTCACTATGGTTTTTGCTTTTTCTGAAAGCATTCAAGCTGAAGGACATTTTCCAGATGACGATCTTACAATAATTATTCCATGGGGTGAAGGCGGTTTTACCGATGTTATGATTCGACCATTAGCTGAGTGGTTGGAAGATTATTTTGAAGTATCAGTAATAGTAGAAAACATTTCAGGAGGGGGAGGAGTCATAGGATCGAAAGAATTAGAAAAAGCTGATCCTGATGGTTATACAATAGGTACTACTTCTATGTCCACTATAACCGCTAAATATATGTCTCCAAGTCCACCAGATATGAGTAATGTAGAGGCAATAGCACATATATTTAATATTCCTGCAGCATTAGTAGTTCATGAGGATAGCGAATGGGAAACTCTTGAAGAGTTTGTTAGTTATGCAAAAGAAAATCCTGGTGAAATAATGACATCAAATTCAGGTTTTGGTGCCAGTGTTCATATGAATACTGTATTATTTGAAAAAGCAGCTGATATTGAACTTTCCCATGTACCTTATGATAGTACTGGAGAGACTATAACTGCTGTACTTGGAAAACATGTAGATGCCTCATTTAGTAATTTACCTGATGTTGTTGAACAGGTTAGGGCAGGAGATTTAAGATTATTAGCAATTGCCACAGCTGAACCTCATGATAATTATCCGGATGTACCAACATTTACTGAAAAAGGCTATGAATATGTAACCGGTAATTATACTGGTATTGTAGCCCCTAAAGGCGTTTCTCAAGAAAAGATAGATATTTTAGCTGAAGCGATGAAAGCAGCTACTCAGGATGAAGACCTAAGAGAATTTATGCTTTCAAATCAATTTTCACCAGAGTATTATGGTCCTGAGGAATTCAGAGCATTTTTAGATCGTACCGAAGAAGATATAAGGTATATGGTTGAAGAATTAGGTATTGAAATAGTTGACTAAATAGAACATCTTAATAATAGACCCATAATAATATATGAGCGCTGTGGGCTAAAATGAAATCTTGCTCACAGCGCATCTATTTGAATTGGAGGGTAGATACTTTGAAATTACTAAAAAAAATTATTAAAACAAAAGACTTCATGTTAATTGTCTCTCTTTATGCTTTATCCATATATATTTATTATGTTTCCCAAAGCTTTCCAGTAAGACCTTATATTCCTAGAGCTCAAAATCCCGGATTTTATCCATCTTTATTATCAGTGGTGTTAATTGTTTTAAATACTATTTATTTAATCCAGGTTATAATTAAAGTTAAAAAAGAAGAAACCCCAAAAAAAGAAGATGATTCTGAATCAATATCCAAAGATAAAGAAAAAGCTTTTTGGGGGAAAGCCACCTCACAAACAAAAAGATATTTGGGGATTTCATTAATTATGTTATTTGTCTATACCTTTTTAATGAATTGGTTAGGTTTTGCTTCAAGCACCTTTATTTTTATATTTGTTATTACAAAAGTGCTGTCATCTAATGAAGAGAAATTATATAAGTTAATAATATTTGCATTATCAGTTACAGCAATTTTATATGTTGTATTTGATATTATCATTAGAATACGTTTTCCAGAGGGTTTATTGATTTAGTAACTTTAAAAATATAAAAGGTGGTGAGTTCTCATTAATTTTTTATCTTTAGATTTATACATGTCAGGGCTGCATTTTTTTACTAATCCAATAATATTTTTGTCTATATTCTCAGGTGTGTTTGTAGGTACAGTCTTCGGGGCATTACCTGGTTTAACTGCAACAATGACCATTGCTGTTTTTCTTCCCTTTACTTTTGGAATGGATATGATTATATCTTTTGCTTTTTTATTAGGATTATATGAAGGAGCAGTCTATGGAGGTTCCATTTCTGCAATAATAGTAAATATTCCAGGGACTCCATCTGCAATTGCTACAGGATTAGATGGTTATGTAATGTGTAAGAAAGGAGAAGCTGGTAAGGCTATCGGTATGGCAACAATAGCATCAGGTATAGGTGGAATGATAAGTATATTTATACTAGCTTTATTTGCACCATTAATTGCTAGTTTTGCTTTAGATTTTAGTGCACAGGAATTTGTAGGGATAGCATTGTTAGGCTTGAGTATTATTGCGGTGATATCACCAGGCAACTTAATAAAAGGTTTAATTTCCGGTGTGTTAGGTTTAATGATAGGAGTTGTAGGTATAGATACTATTTCAGGATTTCCCAGGTTTTTGTTTGGTAGGCCGGAATTAAATGTAGGAGTAAATATTATTCCAGTTATGATTGGGGTATATGGATTAACAGAAATGTTTATTCAAATAATGGAAATAGAAACAACTAAAAGAGTGGCTCAAAAAATTAAAAATGTAATACCCAGTTTTAAAGAAGTTATTGAATTGTGGCCTACATATATTAGATGTTCTCTTCTTGGTGTTTTTGTAGGAGCAATTCCCGCTGCAGGGGGTTCAATAGCTGCACTTGTAGCTTATGGACAGGAAAAGAGATTTTCTTCTAGAGGAAGTGAAATGGGTTCAGGATGCTTAAGAGGTATTGCAGCTCCAGAATCGGCAAATAATGCGAGTACTGGTGGGGCGTTAATACCAATGTTAACATTGGGAATACCTGGAGATCCTATGACTGCAGTACTTATGGGTGCATTAATAATTAATGGTTTGCGCCCAGGACCTATGCTATTTCAAGAGCAGATGCCCTTTGTTTCTTCCATATTTATTAGTTTGGCAATTGGTGTTATATTAATGGTTATTATTGGACTTGTTGGGGCTAAATACTTTGCAAAATTAATTAGCTTAAAAAGAGAGTATTTAATTCCGATTATTATGCTGCTTTGTTTAGTTGGATCATTTGGAATGAGAGATTCTACTTTTGATATATTCATTTTAATTGCAGCAGGAGTTATTGGGTTTATCTTGCGAAGAATTGGCTTTACACCAGCTCCACTTGTATTGGGAATGATTTTAGGTCCGATATTTGAAAAGAATTTAAGAAGAGCTATGATATTATCCAGGGGTGATTGGTCAACATTTGTAACTAGACCAATAAGTCTTACATTACTGGTAATCACTGCCTTTGTTTTATTTGGTCCTTATATTACAGATTACTATAAAGCTCATTTTAGTAAAAAGGGATAGAATAACATAATATAATATATGTGATATTAAAAACCAGGGTTATTAGTCAATGATCTTAAATGAGAAATAAATAGTGGGTAGGTGAATAATGTGAATGAATACAAATATAATTATAAAAACTTAGCAGAGATTAAAAAAGAATGTAATGAACTAAATTTAAATATTCATTTCTCTAACGATCTAGATATTTTAGCAAAACCAATAACGATAAATGGAGTTGAAGTTCCTAATAGGCTCGCCATACAACCGATGGAAGGTTTTGATAGTAAAGATGATGGAGGACCATCTGAATTAACCTATAGAAGATATGAACGTTTTAGTTCGGGAGGAGCTGGGATGATATGGTTTGAAGCTTCTAGTATATTTAAGGAAAGCCGCTCAAATCCACATCAATTAATTTTTAATGAAAATACTGTAGATGAGTTCAAAAAACTGGTAGAAAAAACAAAGGAATATGCTGTTAAAGAAAATAATAAAGAACCATATTTGGTCTTACAGTTAACTCACTCCGGTCGATTCAGTAAACCTTATGGAGACAGAAAACCAATTATAGTTGTTCATGATGAGATAATGGACAAGGTTGTTAATATAGATCAAAATTATCCAGTAGTAACTGATGATTATTTAAAAAATACGAGAGATAAATATGTTGAAGCTGCAAAATTAGCAAAATCAGTTGGATTCGATGCTATAGATATTAAAGCCTGTCATAGATATCTTATTTCTGAATTATTGGCTGCTAAAGAACGTGAAGGTATCTATGGTGGATCTTATGAAAACAGGACTAGACTTTTAAAAGAGATATTTGCAATGATTAAACAGGAAGAACCGAACCTAACAATGGGTATTAGAATGAATGTTTCTGATGCAATAAGTTCTAAAAACACCTGGGGTTATTCAGCCCAAAATTCAACCTTTGATCTTGAAGAACCAAAAAAATTAGTAAAAGAATTAAGCGAAATTGGGGTTAAGTTAATTAATGTTTCTGCAGGAACACCTTACTATAATCCTCATATAACTAGACCGTATAAAGATAAAGTAGAAGGCAGTTATGATCAGCCGGAACATCCTTTATATGGTGTAGATAGATTGTTTAATCTATCGGCTGAAATTCAGAAAACTGTACCGAATACAGCTGTTGTAGGTAGTGGATATAGTTCATTAAAACAGTTTGGAATGCAGGCAGCTGCTGGTAATATTACTAATAACAATCATAAATTTGCTGGTTTTGGAAGACAGGCTATAGCTTATCCAGATTTTGCTAATGATATATTAAAGAATGGACAAATGGAAGCCAACAAATGTTGTATTGCTTGTAGTAGATGTTCACAACTCATGAAATGGGGAAGTAAAACCGGCTGTGTAATTCGTGATTCAGAAGTTTATGGACCTGTCTTTAAAAAAGCTTTAGAGGAGAATAGATAATTATATAATATACAAACATTGAAAATTAATCTTTTGAACAAAGGGGGTTAAAATTTGAAGGTTGAAGCAATGGTGATGAAAGATAAATTGTTTATAGAACTAGATAATATTGAATTAAAACCACTTCCTTCTGATCATATTAGAATCAAAGTATATCGAAGTGGTATTTGTGGTACTGATATAGAGTTATTTAAAGGTACCCTGCCTTATTTAAAAACTTCTAGGATCTCATATCCTATTGTTGCTGGACATGAGTGGTCAGGTAAGATAGTTGAAATTGGTCCTGATGTAACAGATATCAATATAGGGGATAGAGTTTCTGGTGAGTTACATATGGGGTGTGGAGTTTGCAGTAATTGCAAAAATGGACGATACAATGCTTGTTTAAATATTAAACGGATCGGAATAGGAGATATACCTGGTTCATTTGCAAGATATATGCAGCTGCCCAGAAATTTAGTGTACAAATTACCAAAGGAGATCGACTATAAAAAGGGAGCATTAGTTGAACCAACTGCTGTTGCTTTGAAAGGCATCAATTTTATTAATTTTGCCGGTGGTGAAAAAGTTATTGTTTTTGGAACAGGAGCGATCGGTTTAATGGCTGTAAATATATGTAGAGTTTACGGTGCTGGAGAAATCGTATTAGTAGGTAGCAAAAAAAGACTGCTCAAAAAAGAAGTGGGCCATAAACTTGGTGCTGACAAATTTGTTACCTTTGATCAAGTGACACAGGAGATGCTTAATTATTTTGATATCGCTATTGAAGCTTCAGGTTCTAATAAAGTGATTTCTACCATGTTTGATTTAGTAAAACCAGGAGGGCAAATATCTTTGGTAGGAATAGCTGATAAGGTCGTTAGTAACTTAGATATAAGTAGAATAGCCACTAAAAGTTTTTCTATATTTGGTAGTCTAGGTAGTGCAGGTGTTTGGGAAAATGTAATTAGTTTAATGCAAAGAGGCTATTTAAAACCCGAATTACTTGTGACCCATGAATTTGAATTTGAAAACCTGGCAGAAGTTTTAAAAAACATCGACGGTTTAAAAGAGGAGGGCCTCATAAAAGCTTCGATAAAAATAGGGGGTTAAGATTTTGATAAGAAGCAAAAATTTACCGCAAGAAACAATTGCCCATAGACAAGCATTAATGATGCCGATGGATATTAGTTTTGAAGATTCAAAAAAACCTCTAATAGGTATAATAAATTCCTGGAATGAGATGAACCCAGGGCACTATCATCTAAGAGAATTTGTAGAAAGTATTAAAAGAGGAATTTCTGATATGGGAGGAATGGGAGTAGAAGTTCCTGTTTTAGGATTTTGTGATGGAATGTCATCAAATCAATTTGGTGATTTATATACTTTACCGGGACGGGATCTATTAGCATTCGAAATTGAAACTAATGCTGAGGTAAACTGTTTCGATGGCATGGTGATGCTTGGTTCTTGTGATAAGATAGTTCCTGGTATGCTTATGGCAGCAGCCAGAATTAATATTCCATCTGTAATTTTAACTGGAGGATATATGGATCATGGAACATTTAAAGGCAAAAAAGTTACAGTATCTGAGGTTTTATCTTATTACCCTGATTATGTAAACGGCAAATTGAAACAAGAAGAATATGAAGACTTATTAAAAAATACCTGTCCTAATGTTGGAGCATGTCCTTTTTTGGGGACAGCAAATACTATGTGTGCAATGTCTGAGGTCTTAGGTTTATCTTTACCGGGTAATATGTCATTATCTTCAAGCTCTCCTGGATTATATGAATATGCTTATAGATCAGGAGCAGTAATAATGGATAATCTTAAAAATGAACTCTACCCAGATAAGATATTAACTAAAGAAGCTTTTATAAATGCTATTAAGGTATTAATGGCATTCGGTGGTTCAACAAATACAATAATGCATCTTCAAGCTATTGCAGCAGAAATAGGAATCGATATTGATTTAAATAGATTTGATGAAATTAGCAGAAAGACTCCATATATTTGTTCAATAAAACCGGCCAGTCAAATAAATACTGTTAAAGAATTTGCAGAAGCCGGTGGGCTTTTAGAATTAATGAATAATTTAAGTCCTCTTCTTAACTTAAATACCATCAATATTGAAGGTAATTCTCTAAAGGATATTTTAAATAACTACAGTGATGATAAGAGATCAAGTTTAAATTACTCTAATGAAAACAATAATTTAATTAGAAAGTTAGACAACCCATACTATCCAGAAGGTGGTATAGCAATATTAAAGGGAAATTTAGCTGAAAATGGAGCAGTTATTAAGTATTCTTCAACTGATCCTTCTATGTATAAGTTTAGAGGACCTGCTAAAGTTTATAATTCTCAAAAAGAAGCATTAAAATCTTTATATAATAATGAAATTGAAAAAGGAGATATTATTGCTATTAGATATGAAGGGCCTAAAGGTGGACCTGGTATGCAGCATTTAGAAACTATAATGGCTGCTTTATGTGGTTCAAACTTAGAAAAATCAGTAGCCTTAATTACTGATGGAAGATTTTCAGGAGCAACAAAAGGCCCTGCTGTAGGGCATATAGATCCCGAAGCATATAACGATGGTTTATTAGCATATATTAAAAATGGTGACATAATAGAGATTAACGTGGAGGAAAGAATATTAAAAGTTGAATTAGATGATGAAGAGATAGAAAGAAGGAAAAAAGAAAAAGTTAATAAACCAGATAATATAAAAGATTTAAATAACAGTTGGTTAAAGATTTATCGCAAATTAGTGGGAGATACTTCAAAGGGTGCAAGAATTAGTTTAGATTAAAATCTCAAATATAAAAATACTATGATAACGGGGGAAAACAATGGCTGAAATAACGCAGTTAACAGGAGTGATTGGATATCCAGTCAGTAAAAATTTATCTGCTTTTATGCATAATGCTGGTTTTAAAAAATTAAACTTAGATTATAAATATCTTCTTTTAGAAGTTAAGCCAGCAGATTTGAAAGATGCCATATTAGGAATTAGAGCAATGAACTTTACAGGTTTTAATATTACTGTTCCATATAAAGAAAAAATAATTCCCTTAATCGATGATATTACCACATCTGCTAAAGAAATTGGGGCAGTGAATACAGTATGGAAAGATAAAGAGGGTAACTTAATTGGTGATAATACCGATGGAAAGGGTTTTTTAAGAGCACTTAAAAATGAAAAAGATATCAAATTAAAAGGAAAAAAAGTTTTTTTACTTGGAGCAGGGGGAGCAGCCAAAGCTATAGCAATTACTTTAGCTAAAGAAAATATAAGAGAATTATATATTGCAGATCTTGATGCTAAAAAAGCAAAAAATTTAGTGGAAAATGTAAAAGAGTTTAATAAAGCTATTAAAACAGAAGCTTTAGATGGAGCTGAACATTCAGATATAAAGGATATTGCAAATAATATGGATATTTTTGTGAATGCTACCCCAGTAGGAATGTATAATAACCCTAATAATATACCTGTACCAATAGAAGTATTAAACCCTAATTTACTTGTTTATGATATTATTAATAATCCTTATAAAACAAAGTTTATTCAATTAGCAGAACAATTGGGAGCAGACACGTTGAATGGTTTACCTATGCTTGCTTATCAAGGGCTTGAAGGATTTAAAAGATGGACTGGTGAAAAAATTCCAGTTGAAGTTTTTAAAGAAGCAGCATTAGAAGAAGTGGAAATGTATTCTTTTGTTGATAATAATCATTAGCAGAGAAAGGATTGAGACTGTTGAAAGCAAAAGCTATGATTTTAAGAGAGTTTAATCAAGAAATGGAATTACAAGAAATAGATATTCCTGATTTAAAAGATGGGGAAATTTTAGTTAAGATAACAGCTTCAGGAGTTTGTGGTTCAGATCTTCACATGTATGAAGGAAATGACCCCAGGATTCCTCTTCCCATTATACTTGGACATGAAGGTGTAGGAGAAGTAGTTCGTATTCATGGGCATAAGGAAACAGTTGAAGGGGAGTTATTAAAACATGGAGACCCAATATTTTGGAATAGAGGAGTAACTTGTGGACAGTGCTATGACTGTACTGTCAATAAGTCTCCTTTTCTTTGTTCTAATAGATGGGTTTATGGGATCAGCAAATCAAGTGAAGAAAAACCGTATCTAAATGGCTGCTATGCTGACCACATTATTTTAGCAAAAAACACTGATATTTTTAAAATACCAGATGACATTGATCCCGCTATATTAGTACCTGCATCTTGTTCAGGAGCAACAGCGGCCCATTGTTTTGACTATGTTGATCCTAAGGTTGGAGACACAGTCTTAATACAGGGGCCAGGGCCACTTGGTATATTTGCCGCCTACTTTGCGGCACATCTTGGTGCAACTGAAATCATAATGATAGGTGGTACTAAGAAAAGATTGAGAGAAGCAAAGAATTTTGGGGTCACCCATACATTAAATAGAAAGGACCTGTCCATTAGCGAAAGAAAAGAAGAACTAATGGAAATAACAAAAGGAAGAGGAGTAGATTATGCCATTGAGGCTGTAGGACTTCCTTCTGTTGTAAAAGAAGGACTACAACTTGTGAAAAAAGGGGGAACATATCTATCGGTTGGCTTTGGAGAACCTAACGGAACTGTAGAAGTAGATTGTTTTAGAGATATTGTAAATAGAAACGTTTCATATCAGGGGATATGGGTAAGTGATACTAGTCATACCTTTAGTGCAATGAGAGCAGTTTTAAATGATAAAGAACTTTTTTCTGGTTTAATTTCACATAGATTTAAACTTGATGAAGCAAACAAGGCACTTGAAGTTGTTAAAAATAGAGAAGCTATAAAAGCAGTATTGGTTCCATAGCTCTACAATAGGAGGAATTATATATGTTAGTAAAAAATCATCTGGATGAATTATTAAAAAGAGCCAATGAATCTAGACAAACAGATATTAGGTATAAGGATTGGAACCGAATTATAAAATGGGAAGTAGAAGATAAAAATTACTTTTGGAGCATTACTAAAGAAGGAGTTAGTGATAGTAATTCTCGAAAAGCGGATATTGTCCTTAAATGTAACGCTGATACAGTTAAAAGATTAGCAAGTAAAGATCTGCCCTTTTTTATAGCTATTTGGGCAACTGGGGATGTTATATTTGAAGGTTCTTTCAGTGATGCTTTCCGCTTAGGATATATTTTCCTTAATGACAACAGAAAGAGAAAGGTTGTTTTTTTAACCCATTGCTTCCTTAACACTAATACTCGATTCCCAGGAGGTTGTGCTTATGAAGGTGCAACAACTCCTTTAATAAAATTATTATTGGAAAGTGGAGTAGGAATAATTCAAATGCCTTGTCCTGAGTATCACTGTCTGGGTTTAGAAAAGTATAAATATGGAGAATTAGTACAGGATGAACTACGAAATTGTTTTAGAAATCTTGCTTTAGAGGTAGTAGAGCAGGTAAAAGATTATTTAAAATTTGGTTTTGAAATCAAAGGAATTATAGGGATGAATCCCAGTCCTTCCTGTGGTGTAGAGATTACAAAAGGAAAAGGTACTATGCTGGGTACTGATCGAGATACTTCTGAAAAAGAAGATTCAGGTTTATTTATTGAGGAATTGACAAAACTTTTAGCTGAAAGAAATATGGAAGAAGTAAAAGTGTTTGGTGTAAGAAGAATACTACCTGGAGAAGATGGCATTGAGGAACGTCTAAATTTAATTAATGAAAAGCTAAAATAATTATATAAAGAGTAAATATTAAGTAAATGCAGGTAATTCAGCAATATATCGATGACTAAATGTATCATTAGCTAAGGAGGTATCATAGTGCTAAAGAATGAAATTGAAATTAATGACTTCAAAGTTGATATATATTCAATAAATACTGTTGTAGTTGGTAGTGGAGCTGCTGGTTTAAATGCAGCAGATAGACTTCATTCTATGGGGCAAAAAGATATAGTTATAGTAACTGAAGGGATTAACTTTGGCACTTCAAGAAACACAGGTTCTGATAAACAAACTTACTATAAATTAACTGCAGCTGGGGGAAATAATGATTCGGTTTATGATATGGCAAGAACTTATTATAATGGGGGAGCAATGGATGGAGATCTAGCTTTGGTTGAAGCTGCACTTTCTAGTAGATGTTTCTATCATTTAGTAGAGTTAGGTGTTCCTTTTCCTCATAATCGTTTTGGAGAATATGTCGGATATAAAACTGACCATGATAGTGCTATGCGAGCAACTTCTGCTGGTCCATATACTTCTCGCTATATGACAGAAAAATTAGAAAAGCAAGCGAGAGCAAAAAACATAAAAATATTTGATAGATACCAGGTGATTGGTGTTTTAACAGATAATGAAGAAGAAAGGTCGTTAGGTATTTTAACATTGGACCTCGATGAGCTTTCAAAGGGGAACATCAAATACGCAGCTTTCAACAGTATAAATGTTATTTTTGCAACCGGGGGGCCAGCAGGCATTTATAGGGACACTGTTTATCCAGAAAGTCAGACAGGAGCAACTGGTGTAGCTTTTGAGGCAGGTGTCATCGGAAAAAATTTGACAGAAAGCCAGTTCGGGATTTCTTCAAAAAATTTTCGGTGGAATCTTTCAGGTACCTATCAACAAGTATTACCAAGATATATATCAACAAACCAGGATTTTAAGGATGCTAAAGAGTTTTTAATTCCCTACTTTAAATCGCCTGGGAAAATGCTCGATGCTATTTTTCTTAAAGGCTACCAATGGCCATTCACCCCTGAAAAATCAAAGGAATATGGATCTTCTTTAATTGATATTTTAGTTTATCATGAGATCGTGGATAAAGATCGGCGAGTTTGGCTTGATTTTTCTAGTAATAGTTTTACCGCTATTAAAGATAAGGAATTGGATTTTAACTTACTAGGGGAAGAAGGATATAATTATTTGAATAAATCAGATGCCTTATTTGGTACTCCAGTAGAAAGATTACAACATATGAATTATCCAGCTTATGAGCTATATAAAGAACACGGCATAGATTTAGAAGAGGACTTATTAGAAATAGCTGTGTGCGCTCAGCACAATAATGGTGGACTTGAGGGGAATCTATGGTGGGAAAGTAATATTAATAATTTTTTCCCAGTTGGAGAAGTAAACGGTAGTCATGGGGTATATCGGCCTGGAGGTAGTGCTCTTAATGCAGGTCAAGTCGGAAGCACTAGAGCAGCCCTATATATAGCTAAACATTATCAACAAGCCCCTATAGATGTAGAGAATTTCCTTAAAAAATGTAAATATCAAATAGAAAATAAGATAGAATTAGGTAATGAGTTTATTAATAGCAATGGTAAAAATGTTGTTAGTGAAACAATGTCTAATATACGAAGAAGAATGAGTGAGACAGCTAGTATCATACGCTCAAAAAGTAAAATTAAAGAAGCTATAGCAGATAGTAAAGAAGATTTAAATAATTTAGCAGAAGATACTAAACTTTTATCTATAGAAGATTTAGAATTTGCATTTAAAAATTATGATTACTTAATAACCCAATATGTATATTTATCTGCAATAAATGATTATATTGAAAAAGAAGGTAAAAGTAGAGGCTCATATATAATTACTGATAACAAAGGGCACAGACCTATTGGTCAGTTGCCACAACAATATAGTTATCAAGCAAGTCAAGGTGAACTGGAATCAGAAGTTCAGCAGACCCTATATAATACTAAGATGAAAGAAGTATCCTTTAGTTGGAGAAAAACAAGACCTTTACCGGAATCAAATGATTGGTTTGAAAATGTATGGCATGAATATTTAGAAGGAAATGTTTTTAAATAAAGAAATATATGATAAATTTTATTGGGGAAACGTATATTATTAAGTTTTAGGGGGGATTATATTGTGAGAGATAAACCGAAACAATTAGTAAAATCTTTAGATAGAGCCTTAAATATTCTAGAAGTTGTTTCACATAGCAAAGAGCCTTTAGGAGTCACTGAGTTGAGTAATAAGACCGATTTAAATAAAAGTACCGTATATAGAATGCTTAATACATTAAAATACCGAGGATATATAGCTCAAAATAATGAAAAGGATAAGTATACAACTGGTTTAAAATTGTTTGAACTTGGAAATTTAGTAATTGATGATCTTGATTTACGTAAAACTTCTGTTTCTTACTTAAAAGAGTTAATGGAATTAACAGGGGAAACAGTCCACTTAGGTATTCTTGATGAAGGAGAAGTAATATATATAGAAAAAGTTGAAAGTTCAGAAACCATTCGTATGCATTCTAAAATTGGAAAAAGGGTTTATGCTCATAATACTAGTTTAGGGAAAATTTTATTAGCATATTCTGATAAAGAAACTATAGAAAACATTTTGAATGAAAAGGGTTTGCCGCAAACTACTGAAAATACAATAACTAAAAAAGATAAATTCAAGGATCATTTGCGCCAAGTAAAAAAACTAGGCTATGCAGTTGATAAGGAAGAAAGCGAAGAAGGCATTAATTGCATTGCAGGTGCTATATTTAATCACAAAGGTGAAATAACCGCAGCATTTAGTATTTCAGTTCCGAAAAGCAGGTTAAATATTGATATAACTGAAAAGTATGGAGATTTAATTTTAAAATATTCCAGAAGAATTTCAGCAGCTTTAGGGTATAATGAAAGTTGGTAACTATCATAATATTTTCTCATTGAGGATTAGAGGGAGGATAAGAATTGATATCTATAATAGGGGTATTGTTAGCTTTTTTTCTAGTTGTATATTTGTTATCACAAAAAAAATTACTTGCAGTTGCTATGAGTGCGGGTTCTATTGTTGTTGGATTAACAAAAGATTATAACATAATTAAAAATTTAGGGGACTTTTTTCCAACAATGTATCAGGGGATAATTGATCCGGTTGCTATCGAATTAATAATACTTGTAGCTTTAGTTTCAGTGTTTGCTTATCTCATGAAAGAGACCGGATTATTAGATGAATTAATTTTTGTAATTAAATACTATATAAGCAATTTATATATTACTATGAGCATCATCCCCTCGATTATTGGTATGCTTCCTATACCAGGAGGGGCAATATTTTCTGCACCGATAATCTATCCAATTGGTAAAAAAATGAAAATGAGTGGTGCTAAAATGACTTCTATCAATATATATTACCGTCATCTTTGGTATTTTTCTTTTCCTTTTCTCCCGAGCTTAATTATTGCATCTTCACTTTCAGGTCTGGAAATATATTCAATAGCTATTATGCATCTACCAATTGTAGTTATAATGATTTTGATTGGTTGGTTTTATTATAAAGGCAATGATAGTTCAAATGAAAACATATCTGAAGACAAATTTCAAAAGACAATGGTAAACAAAGAAGTTAAAACTAAGATTACCTGGAAGCAATTATTGAAAACTATATTACCATTTGTAATTGTAATTGTTCTACCAATAATTTCACCCATAGAATTTATTGTTTCTCTAATGTTAGGAATTTTATTTGTTATAATAATAAAAAGGGATCAGGTTAATTTAAAAATGGTTGCAGATGGGTTCGATACTAAACTTACTCTGGGTGTAGCTGCTATAATGATCTTCCGTGCTTTTATTGAAAGGTCTGATGGTGTTTATAATATAACTAATATATTTATTGAAGCTGGTATACCTTTGCTTATTTTAGCTATCATTATACCCTTTATAGTCGGAATATTAACAGGAAATCAGACAGGTGCTATTGGAATTGTATATCCAATTTTACTAATACTTTTTGCTGAGAGCAATTATTATAGTTTATGGCATATGATTATATATAGCAGCAGTTATTTTGGTTATATATTATCACCGTTTCACTTGTGTAACTTATTAACTATTGAATATTTTGATACTACTCTTTCAAAATATTATAAAGAAATTATGGCTCCATTTGTTTTTACTGCAATTGGAGTGATTTTTCTTTCGATTATTTATTACAAAATATTATAACATTGTATGGGTAGATATGAGAATAAGTGCTGCGATAAAGGATATGAATAAATATGAAAGACATAAAAGAAAAGTTTGATAATTTGACTGATGGGAAAATGAAGAAAGAAAAAATGAAGAAGAAATTGAAGGAATAGAAGAAGAAGCTGAACTTGGTCTTTTGCTTCCCTGTAATATTATAGTTTTTTAAACTGAGGACCAGGAAATCAAAACAAGACTGGACCGGGTTATAGAAAACCTTTAAATTTTATTAATAAATTAAGTAATATAGAGGAAGATACAGCCCAGTTAATAGCTGGGTTTTTTTGTTGGGAACTCAGCATGGGTAATAATCTGGTTATGGAACTCCATCAGAATTTGTCTATGCTGGACTTTTTCTTCTTAAAATTATATAATATAAGAGTACGTATGTTTGATAATTGTGCTGCTTATATTATCATAATCTGGGAAGGAGATTTAATGATGGCATTAAATCAACGAATTATTGACAGATTCATCAAAGGCTTTTCTGAGTCTACGATAGGTGAAATCAAATATAGTGAAAACGAGCAAAAAAGTCTATCTTATGGGAGAATTGAACATGAGGTTAAGCTTTTTTTTAGCCCGAGGTGTAATATTAACAGATTAGACCTGGATAAATTTATTGAAGAAACAATAATTCCAGGAATGCAGGTGGAAGTTGAAAAACGGGGATATGAATTTTTTGCTACTAATTATGATACGGATGAATTTCCGGAATGCCTAATGGACTATATTTTAAGAGAAAGGGGGTGACCAATAGATCTTAAGTTAAGAGCAGATAACCAAATACGCTCTTAAAGTACCTGTTTTAAGGTGGGAATATAAAAACGCCAGGTTATGAAAACTCTGGCTGGCTCAGCTGGAATTTTTTTATTCCCGTAGTAGAGGGTAAATTAAAGGTTGACAATGAAATGGGGACTAAAGTAAGATTACCTGGGTTTAAAGAGATGAACTTTAAACCCACCGTGATGGTGGTAGAGAAAGGCAAGAAATTAGTTTGGGGGGGAAGCGCCGGGTATATCAGGTATAGGGGTGTTCAGAATTTATTATTGAGGATATAGCCAAGAATTGGGTCAGGTTGTTTAATTTTAAAATAAAAATAAGGGGAACCTTTCTTTCATAACGTATATGTGATATAATAATTTTAGTAAATGGAGTGAATGCTCAATGTATAAAATAAAATATTATGCAGAAAATAATAAATCTCCAGTTATTGAATTTATAAAAGAACAGACTCCAAAGGAAAAAGCAAAAATCATACGAGAAATTGAACTTCTTGAAGAATTTGGCTTGTTTCTGGGAATGCCTCATATAAGAAAGATGTCTGGATATGATGATCTCTGGGAATTAAGAATTAAATACAGCTCTAATAGTTTTCGGATTTTATTTTTTAACTATAATGATGGAATTTTTATTCTTTTACACGGGTTTAAAAAGAAATCTAATAAAACTCCTAAAAGAGAAATAAATATTGCTTTTAATCGACTTGAATCTATAAAAAGAGGTGATTAAGGTGGAATTAATAGATCATAATGATTTCAAAAAAGAACTACTTGAAGATGATGAAGTTAGAGAAGAATATGAGAAACTTAATGTTAAGTATGAAATTAGGGAACAGATAATACGATATAGAATTGAAAATAATTTAACTCAAAAGGAACTGGCAGATAAAATAGGGACCAGGCAATCTGCGATTTCCAGACTCGAAAACGATGACTATAATCCCAGTGTTGAATTTTTAGGTAAAGTTGCTCAGGCTCTTGATAAAAAATTAGAAATAAGGTTTAAATAAAGCGCTGCTGAAAAGTGGCGCTTTATTTTCGTCTAAACCTCACGATTTTAACCCTTTATAACAGACCGGGGATCTGGAATCAGATAGAAAGAATAGTTTACATAGCGATAGCAGGCGTGGTAAAATTAATTAGATTTTTAAGTAAGTTACTTGGCGCAAATTATGGAGAGAAAGCGGGAGTGAATTATTAACTTGATATATTTAATCATGGCAATTATATGTAGTTCTTCGATCGCGTTGATCTTTAAGTTCAGCGAGACCAACAACTTCAATAGGTACGTGGTTACAACGGCAAATTATTTCACGGCCTGTCTTGTCTCGCTAATGTTTATCCTGGTCCGCCGGATAAGCTTCTTCGACTATGCCGGGGCTGATTTTTCCCGGAACTTTAGGGAGGTTGTTCTGGGTGGCAGCGGTATCTTCAATATCCAGGCCAGCCAGGTGTGGGCCACCCTCGTGGGGGTCATCGCTGGTGTCTTCTTTTTCTTTTCATTTATCTATTATCAGAAGAGTGTCAGGGAGAATGGAGCAGGGCTGGCCGGTACTTTCGGTAAACTGGGGATTTTGATCCCGATGCTGTTCGCCATCATCATCTGGCAGGAGTATCCCACCAACCTGCAGTGGTTCGGGATCATCCTGGCTGTGGTCTCGATAGTTCTGGTCAACTTCCCCTTTAACCGCAGCTTGAAGGCGGCTTTAAGGTTGAACTTGATATTTCTTTTCCTTTACGGAGGTATCGCAGAGTTCACCAATAAGATTTTTCAGCAGTACGCCCTGACCGATTATAAAGTTCTGTTTCTGTTCTGGGTCTTCTTATCGGCTTTCTTGATCAGTCTGCTCTATACCGTGAAGGAGTCCGATTCGCTGCCTACATATTCTGAACTGGGAACAGGATTTTTAGTCGGTATCCCTAACCTTTTCTCTTCGTTCTTTTTGATAAACGCCCTCAACCATTTAAAGACGGCGGTGGTTTTTCCGATTTTTAGTGCTGGCAGCATCGTTTTAATAGTGGTAACAGGCTATTTTATCTTCGGGGAAAGGCTGGAACGGAAAGAGGTTGTCTCGGTGGTGATGACGGTTATCGCCCTTATCCTGGTTAACCTGTAGGCAGGATATAAAACTATTTATTCTCTTTCTTCTTCTTTTCCGCTGCCTTTCGCATGTTAGCCAGGTATTCTCCCGTGCCCGCCTGCATGAAAAATCCAGCGTCTTCAATTCCAGCGGCTTCATCATCCAGTTCTTCCAGCCTGGTTTTTATCCCGGCTTTATCAAGGTCGGGCAGGTCCCGCTGCAGCCTTAGAACACCCTTATGAAGTTCCTGGACCAGCTCGCGGGGGATGAGCTTCTTCTGCAGGAAGTCTTCTACCTCTTTATCCAGTTTGGAAAGTTCAGCTTTGATCTCGACCTGATTAAGCCCATACACCTTATTTTTCAGCCTGGTTATACTTGTAAAGCAAAGTTGCGCCATTTAGTATTCCTCCTAAGTAACTTGTCTGCATTAGAACCCTCAGCCGATCCAACTGTCTTCTTCCTCATCGATCAATCCCTTTCTAACAGCATGCCGGTATACCGGTAATTTTCTAAACTGCTCCAGGGTCATATCCATCCGCTCAAGCTGCTTCATGAACTTCTCCGATCTGTACGGGGGCAGATCCCAGCTCTGTTTGGTCCAGTCGGCGTTATGCGGCTGGCCGTCGATATTTAGCATAGTTCACCTCCTCGGGAAGCCGGTCTGGGCCAGCAGCAGGAATTTGCTGAAGCTTAACCTGACCCAGCTAGAATAATAAAAAAAGAGGTTAAAACCAGGTATAACCTCAACTCTGGAAGCTATGGTGCTGTCTCTTTTTTTAGCGAATAATGTTGATTTATCCTGTTTATTTGTCTTTTAGTATTATCTTAGGCTCCTGGATTGGCTTAAAGCTTTAATACTTTGTTATACTCTAATTATATCATGAATTATCCTGGTTATGAAGTGATTAAGCCGGTTATTTCCGACTTTAAGGCTCCAATAATTGCTGTTCAGCTAAGACCGCTCTGGCCTGGAATACCTGAGGTCTGCAAACGCCACCGGTGACAATCTGATTAAAAAATATAGATTTAGTTCTTTACAATGATAAAGTAATAAAGTATAATAGGATAAAAGAAATCAGGGAGGAAATATAATGCGCAATAGTTTGTTGAATATTTTTGTAGTAGTGGTTTTGGCTTTGGTTTTGCTGGGTGGCAATGTAATGGCCGAAGATTCTCTGGCCGAGATTCAGGAAGAAGGTAAGATGGTAGTTGGACTTGACGACAGTTTCCCACCGATGGGTTACAGAGATGATAGTGGAGAAATTGTTGGTTTCGATATAGATCTGGCTAAAGAAGCAGCTAAAAGGCTGGGAGTGGAGGCAGAGTTTAAAGCTGTTGAGTGGGACGGAGTTATTTTAAGTCTGAAAAACGGGATGATCGACGTGATCTGGAACGGTTTGACCATAACTCCGGAAAGAGATGAAAGTATCGATTTTACCCAGCCATACCTGGAAAATTCCCAGAGTATAGTAGTTCAGGCCGATAGTGATATCGAAACTAAAGCAGATCTGGCCGATAAAGTCGTGGGAATTCAGCTGGGAAGCAGTGCGGTCAGTGCAGTTGAATCTGAGCCAGAAGTATTAGAATCGTTTGCAGAGCTGCGTCAGTTTTCCAATAACACCGAAGCTTTGATGGACTTACAGACGGGAAGGGTTCAGGCGGTTGTTTTAGATGTGATCGTCGGTCGTTATTATATAAGCCAGCGGCCTGGAGAATTTAAGGTTCTGGAAGATGATTTTGGCGGAGAAAAGTACGGCGTTGGTGTTCGCGACGGGGCAGATTCGTTCAGACAGGCCCTAAATAATACTTTAGATGAAATGATCGCAGACGGCACAGCAGCGGAAATTTCAGAGAAATGGTTTGGGGAAGATATCGTGCTTAAGTAGGAGGCATTTACTTGTTTGATTATATAATAAACGTATCAGGATATATCCTGGAAGGTAGTTTGATTACCTTCCAGCTCTATTTGTTCACAGCTGTATTTTCCGTACTATTAGGTATTGCAGGAGCACTGGGGAAGATCTCTAAAATTCCATTTTTAGAATCGATTTTATCTTTCTATACCTGGGTATTTAGAGGTACGCCGCTCTTATTGCAGCTTTTC
>JBNJDR010000033.1:0-20364 GCA_051745085.1 Bacillota bacterium
AGCTGCGATAGGGGGAATACCTTTAGCTCTTGGTATGCCGGAAGGTGAGTATATCCTTGCTATTTCCGTGTTGGCTATAATTATCACCGCACCTTTAGGAGCATTTGGCATAAAGTATTTTACACCTAAATTTTTAAACAAAGGACGAGTTGATCCTACCAGGATCAATGTTCGAGAAAAGTATACATTTCTAGTCGCAATGAATAGAAGTAGATTAGCTCGGGCGGCTTTACAGGAAGCAGCTCGGCTGGCCCGTCAGGTAGATGGCGAACTTTTAATCTTGAATATTCATCAGAAAAATGAGCCTTCATTTACCCAGCAAGAACTTCAGGAAGAATTAAAATTTGCTCAAGATATTGAGCATGAAATAATATTTATGATTTCTGAAGAACCTGCTCAAAAAATTTTAGATATAGCTGAGGCTCATGCTGTAGATTATATCTATTTGGGCAAATATGGTGAAACCGGAGAAAAGTTCAAGGATAAAACTTCATCTATATTAGTTGGAGAAGTAGCGAAGCAGGTAAGTAGAAGAGCTTCTGTTCCTGTTATTTTAATTGAAAGCCTTGATTATGTTAATAGTTAACTTGACATATACAAGTAAAGCTAATAGAATAAGTTATAGGAGTTAAGCAAAAAATTAAAAATATATAAGGAGGGAAATTCATGGGTGAGTATCATGAACCAATTGAATCATTGCCTCAAGAAGCGATCGAATACCATCGGATTATTAAAAGTGTAATTGAAGAACTGGAAGCTGTGGATTGGTATAACCAGAGAGCTGCAGCCACTAAAGATGAATCGGTTCGAGGTATAGTTGCTCATAATCGTGACGAAGAAATCGAACATGCCTGTATGGGTTTGGAATGGTTAAGACGAAACAGCGAAACATGGGATGAGTATCTCAGAGAATTTCTGTTTACCGAAGGAGATATCACTGAACTTGAAGAAGAGGGAGAAGCAGAGGAAGATAAGGAAAATAGTTCTGTAGATGAATCCCTTGGGATTGGTAGCTTAAAGGAGGGTGAATAACTAATGGTAGATATTCTTAATCGTTCGTTAGCACCGATACCAGCTGAAGCCTGGGAATTTTTTGATGACGAGGCCAGAGAGATCTTAAATTTAAGACTTAATGGGCGTAAAGTTGTTAATTTTGTTGGCCCATTGGGTCTGGAAACTTCATCGGTGAATACTGGCAGGAGCAGTAAGATATCAGTTAAGGGAGCAGCAGAAGGCGCTGCGTTTTTAAATAGAAATTCTCTTTCGTTAATTGAGGTTGAACTGCCTGTGCAAATGGAAAGAGCTGAAGTAGAGGCTTTTGCTCGAGGGGCAGAAGATGCTGACTCAGATCCTATTCGGGAAGCAGCTAAAGAATTAGCTAAAATTGAAAATAAAGCGATTTTCTTTGGTATGCCTGAAGCCGATATAGAAGGGATCATCCCTTTAGCAAAAGAAGAACATGACCCGATTAAAATTGAAGATAATAGGTCCTCTTTCTTTTCTGCGGTATTTAAAGCAAAGGAGAAGTTATATGAAACGGGGATCGAAGGGCCATACCATCTTCTCTTAGGCAAAAAGCATTATGATATGCTCAATGAATTAGAGTCAGCCTGTTATCCTCTTTTCAAAAAAATTGAAGGGCTGCTGGGAACCGAAATTATTTATGTTCCTGAGCTGGAAGATGCTGGCGTCTTGATGCCTGCTGGTGATGATTTTGAATTGTTTGTAGGGCATGATATATCCCTGGGATATAAAGATCATTCTGTCAATAAATTAAATCTTTTCTTCTTTGAAAGTTTTACATTTAGAGTTAATACCCCGGAGGCTGCTGTGGTATTTGAATAAATCACCATATTAGAATAAATTGATTATTAATATAAAAGAGCCACCTGAAGTTTTATATCAGGTGGCTCTTTTACGTTTTAATTATATAGCAAGGGATTTACTTGTGTGGGTTAAAACGTCTTAACCCTTTAGGCAGAGAAGAGGGACCATTCGAGCTATGGGTAGAGCAATTTCGCTTATTTCTAAAGATTTAATTACCATATCTATGTCTTTATAAGCTAAGGGAGATTCATCGAGCACAGTTTTTCCGGTTGAGGCTACTTCGACCCGGCCCAGACTTTGCAGGTGGGCTTTACTGCTGATGGTTTTTTTGGCTTGGGTTCGGCTCATCTTCCTTCCCGCTCCGTGAGCGGTTGATTCTAAGGCCAGGGCAGTGTTCTCTGTGCCTGCAGATGCGATTACATAACTGGAGGTACCCATTGAACCAGGAATTAAAGCAGTCCCATCGTGTTTTAAGCGGGTGGCTCCTTTGCGGTGAACCAGTACTTCTTGTTTTTTGCCATCGATAAGATGTTCCTCTTTTCTAGCTATATTATGAGTGATGTCGTGATATAGCCGGAGATTACTGTCGGGGAATATTCGGCTAAAAATCTTTTTCAGTTCTACGGTTATCATTTCCCGGTTAGCGTAGGCGAAATTAGCAGCTGCGCCCATAGCAGATAAATAATTTCGCCCTTCCTGGCTGTCCCAGGGGAGATGAGCGAGATTTTTCGTAGGAAATGATAACCCATATTTATCCTTAACGCTCTGAGCAATGTTGATGTAATCGGTGGCAATTTGGTGGCCGAAGCCTCGAGAGCCGGTATGAACCATGACAACTAGTTCTCCTTTTTCTAGGCCGCTATCTCTATCAGCTTCGGCGACCTCCTGGACCTCCACGAAATGATTGCCTGAACCCAGGCTCTTTACCTGAGTTTGCCCCCGAGAAAGGGCTTCACTGGAAATATTAGCTGGATCAGCTCCAGGGAAGCTTCCTTCATCTTCACAATTATTTAAATTGGTTCCGTCCGTTAAACCCATTTCAATCAAAGCTGGAATACCTTCTCCAATTATTTTTTTGAATTCAGTTGAACTGAGGTTAAGAGCAGAGCCTTCTCCGACTCCAGCGGGAATCTCTTTTTTGAGAGAGCGGAGAAGCTTATCTTTATCTGAGGTAATATCGTCTACTTTAAGGCCCGTCTTTATCAGCCTGACCCCACAGTTGATGTCAAAACCTACCGCACCGGGTGAAACAGGACCGGATTTGGTACTGGCCATTACCCCGCCGATAGGCAAACCATAACCCTGGTGCAGGTCGGGCATGCCAACTACGTGGATTATTCCAGGTAGGGTGGCAGCAGATAAGAGCTGCTGGAGAGCAGTGTCTTCGATTTCTTCATAGATTTCCTGGGAGGCAAACAGGTATACTGGACAGTTCATGTTATTTTCGGCAGGAAATTTAAAGAATGACATAAACATTTCCCCTCCTTGCATATTAATTCTTTCTTGAGTTTATTATATCATTATTAGGGGGAATGTCTAACTAAAATCTAACTGCCTAAAGGATTGTTGAATAGTCAGATTAATTTCATTATTTAAACTTTAATTATAGCTGTTGACAGGAGTTTTTATTCTGTTATACTGTATCTAGCTTAGAAAGAAAGGGAGGTAATAAACATGAAATTATCCGGATTAAAACAATTCTTGAACATCGAAGATATTCACGCTCGCAAGCATTTTAAAGAAGAACAAAGAAGAGAATTACGGAATGAGCAGAAACACTTTTATGGCCTCTAGGCATAAAGGAGGTGGAAATAATAATGAAGCTTAAAAATCCAAGAGATTTAACAGCATTACAGGATGCTTCTTTTGCGCGAGGTGGAGTAAATAGGTTCGACGAGTATGACCCCCGCTTAAAAGAAAATTCTTATTCAGTTGAAGGGTACTGTACCTAAAAAAAAGATAAATATAATTAAGTAGTTCTAAATAAAGAACAGAACAGGAGGAATCAGAAGTGCGAGGAGATGAGCAGTTAATTTCTGATAATTAGCCCCCGGACCTAGGTGAAAAAAGGTCAGGGGGTTTTTGTTTTTATAGAGGAATAACTCTTTTTTTCCAGAACTTTTTATAATAGATGCTTATTTGTTTTCTAAAGAGAGGATGATAGTATGTTAGAAGCAAAACCTTTAATTGTAGTTGTGTTTGGAACCCGGCCAGAAGCTATAAAAATGGCTCCGGTGGTAAGGGTATTAAAAGAGTCGAATGCCTGGGAGGTTAAACTGATAGTAACAGCCCAGCATCGTGAGATGTTAGATCAAGTTCTCGATATTTTTGAGTTGAAACCTGATTATGATCTAAATCTGATGCAGCAGCGCCAAAGCCTAGCTGGACTTACCACCAGGGTATTAAAAAAATTGTCTAAAATTTTTGCGGATATTTCTCCCGATCTTGTGCTTGTACACGGGGATACTACGACCACTTTTTCTGCCGCTCTGGCAGCTTATTACAATCAGATCGCGGTAGGCCATGTAGAAGCAGGCCTGAGAACAGGCAATAAGTATTCTCCTTTTCCTGAAGAAGTTAACCGCGGTTTAACAGGCGTATTAGCCGATATTCATTTTGCTCCTACTCAGAGTAATTACGATAATTTAATTAAAGAAAACATAGATTCTGCTAACATATATTTAACCGGAAATACAGTTATCGATGCGGCTCAACAGGTTGTTCAACCAAATTATGAATTTAGTCCTGAACTACCGGTGAGGGAAATTGAGAATAGGGGCAATAAAATCCTTGTAATGACGGCTCATCGCCGAGAAAATCTAGGTAAGCCCTTAAATTCAATATGTACAGCGGTCAGGAATATAGTCGCGAAAAATTCTGACGTAGAAATTATTTTTCCAGTCCACTTAAATCCTGGAGTTAGAGAGATAGTCAACTCTAATTTGGCCGGGGTAGAGAGGGTTCATTTGATAGAACCCCTGGGATATAAGGACTTTATTAACCTGGTTGCTCGGGCAGAAGTAATATTAACTGATTCTGGTGGTCTGCAGGAAGAAGCCCCCGCCCTCAACACGCCGGTAGTCCTACTCAGGGATACAACCGAACGGCCTGAAGGGGTAAAAGCTAATACTGTATTATTAGCCGGGACCGAGCAGAAGCAGATAGAGGGCATTACTAACAAATTATTACAGGATAAGGATTACTATAAATCCATCGCCCAGCAGAAAAACCCTTATGGAGACGGTAAGGCCGCCTTAAGAGTGAGAGATGGTCTGCTTGAGTATTTTAATATCGCCAGAGGCCATTTTCAGCCTTTTCAAGCCAAATAACCTGGGCACAGGCGGTTTGTTATCAAAATACACCTATGTTATAATGATTTGAAGTATGTTATGGAAGCAAATAGCAATTTTTTTACGTGTGGGGGGAGTTATGTAATGATAGGGGAAAATAAAGACGAGTATAATTATAAGTATACCTACTGGGAGATGGTCAAGAAGTTTTATTCTCAGTATTTAACCCGGTATAAAAAGCAATTTTTTGGCGTGCAGTTTCTGCATATGATTGGGGCAGGTTTAATTTTAATTCCGCCTTTATTAATGAGAGAAATAATAGATAACGCTATTCCTGCAGGAGATGTTAATGGAATTTTTCGCCTGGTAGGTGTTGCTTTAGTAGTTTTTGTTTTAGGTGCTGTAGTAAGTAATATAACTATTTTTCATGGTCATCGGATAGCTCAGGAGATCGTCAGAGATATGAGAGATGATTTATACCAGCAATATCAGCGATTGTCCATGAAATTTCATGATAATAAAAAAACCGGAGAATTGATGTCCAGGATAGTTGACGATTTAAACAAGTTACAGGAGTTCATCCATCATGGTCCAGAAGCGATGCTCCGATCTGGAGTATTGCTGCTTGGTACAGTTATTATCATGCTCTCGTTAGATATCAGGTTGACCCTGGTGACCTTGACATTTGTGCCCTTTTTATATGTTTTTGCAAGTAAAATAATTAATAAGATGCACAAAGCTTTTCGAAAAACACGGGAAGCTAAAGCAGAAATGAACGATAGGCTGGAGGATAATCTGGCCGGGATCAAAGTTATTAAGGCCTTTGCTAGTGAGGATAACGAATTGGATCGATTCAGGATTAAGACCCAGCAGCATACTGACTATCGCTTAAAAGCGATTAGATATATCAGTATTCTTTTTCCTGGTTCTCGCCTCTTTAACGCTATGGGGGTACTGGCGGTCTTAAGTTATGGGGGTTATCTTTCCGCCACTGGGGCAATGACAGTAGGTACGATAGTAGCTTTTTACGGATATCTCCAGCAATTTAGAGAACCGCTGCTTAGATTGATAAACATGTCTGAAGGGTTGAGTGACTTCTTCGCCAGCATGGAAAGATTTTACGCTCACAGTGACCTTTCTCCTGCTATCCTGGGTAGAATTGAGAATGACCCCGGTAGAAGGAGTATAACCGGTGAAGTCAGGTTCGATGACGTGTATTTTTCTTACAATGAAGGTGAACTTGTTCTCGACGGGATTAGTTTAAAAGCAGAACCTGAAGAAACTGTGGCTCTGGTCGGCCCCAGCGGAGCTGGGAAAACAAGTATCGTTAGATTGATCCCTCGTTTATATGAAGTAGATGACGGGAGAGTTATGATCGATGGAAAAGATGTTAAGGATTATTCTGTTCGCGAATTAAGAAATTCTATAGCCATGGTTATGCAGGATGATTACCTTTTTTCTGATTCTATCCGTCAGAATATTTCTTACGGAAAGCCAGGCGCAGATGAAGAAGAAATTATTGAGGCAGCTAAGGCAGCCAATGCCCATGATTTTATAATGGAGTTTTCTGATGGCTATGATACTGGAGTTGGCCAGAGAGGATTAATGTTATCTGGGGGTCAACGCCAGCGGGTAGCAATAGCTAGAGCATTTTTGAAAGATCCTGGGATTTTAATCTTAGATGAGGCTACCTCAGCTGTAGATTTAGAGACCGAGAAGTTGATTCAGGATGCTATTGAAAGATTAACTTCCAACCGAACTACTTTCGTTATAGCTCATAGGCTATCGACCATTGTTAATTCGGATAAAATTATATTTATTGAAGGCGGGACCGTTAGAGAGCAGGGCAGTCATAATGAACTTATGGAACAGGACGGCGAATATGCTCGGTTTTATAAGATGCAGTTTGAAAGTCCCGTAGCTGGTTGATTAATTATAGGCAGGGCTTACAGGCTCTGCCTTTATTAATAAAATGAGGGAGGTGGCGAAAATGGTCAGAGAAAGAGAAAGAGAAAAGATGATCAAGGATCAGATTGTCAGCCGGGGAATTAAGTCAGAAGAGATTTTGCAGGCCTTTCATGAGGTGCCCCGACACGTCTTTGTAGATCAAGCCCATCAGAATTTAGCGTATACAGACCAGCCCCTACCGATTGGACAGGGTCAGACGATAAGTCAACCCTATATTATCGCCTCGATGCTCAGAAAGATGGAAATTGAATCGGTAGAAAAGGTATTGGAGATAGGCAGCGGCTGTGGTTATGTTCTGGCTATTATGAGCCGAATAGTATCTAAAGTATACGGGATCGAAAGGCAGCCGCAGCTGGCTCAAATGAGTAAGTCAAATATTTACAAACTGGACTACGAGAATATCGAAATTAAAGTAGGAGATGGCAGAAAAGGCTGGCCTGAAAAGGCGCCCTTCGACGGGATTATCGTTAGTGCCTCAACTGATAAGGTGCCGAAACCTTTACTGGAGCAATTAGAAATAGGCGGAAGGTTGATTATTCCTCTAGGGGGAGATTTTTTACAAAAACTTGTCCTCTTTACTAAAGAAAATGAGGAGGAAATAACCAGAGAAGAATTGGAGCCAGTTAGGTTTGTACCTCTCAAGTCAGGCATAGCCGGAGAGTAAAGGACTGATTTAAGTTGACAGGGAAAACCTCGTATTATATAATATACTTGAGTAATTGTTCAAGTATAGTTTATAATTAACGAGGTGAGACATATATGGAAGCGAGAAAATTAGAGGCAACTGGAAGACAGAATGAAGTATTGGAATATAAGTTGAGTGGTGATTATTGTCCCAGCTGTATGGATAAGGTGGTTAAAGCTTTGACCGCTTCAGCTAACATATTGAATGTAAATTTATTTTATAATATTGATAAATTACAAGTAGAGTTAATCGATAATTCTCAGATAGATTTAACCGAGATCGATAAAGAAGTAGAAAAAACTTTAAGTCGATATGAACCGTCGGCTTCCGCCTGCCGGGCAAATAAAGATAGTTTAGAGGATACTTCGGATAAGATTCAAAGGGGTCAACCTAAATGGTATCAAGACAGGCGCCTGCAGAGGATTTTAAGTGGGGTAGCTTTAGGAATATTTGGTTATTTAACTGCTGAAGTATTTGTCCTAAATGGATATATAAGTCTGGCCTTATATATCATAGGATATTGGCTTGTCGGTGCTTCTGTTCTAACTCAGGCGGGTAAAAATATTTTGTCCGGGCAAGTTTTTGACGAAAACTTTTTGATGTCTATAGCTACAATAGGAGCCTTTTTGATCGGGGAATGGCCGGAAGCTATTGCTGTTATGGCTTTTTATAAGGTTGGTGAATATCTGCAGAATCGAGCCGTTTCTTCTTCTAAAAGTTCGATTAGGGAATTGCTTGAACTTAAATCGGCAGAAGTGAAGATAAAAACCAGTTCAGGTCAGATTGAAAAAATAGCAGCCGAGGAAGTTAAACCTGGCGATAATTTGATAATTAGTGCTGGCGAAAAAATACCAGTAGATGGAAAAATATTAGCAGGGAATTCCGCTTTAAATACATCGGCATTAACCGGGGAGTCCCGCCTTCTTTCGGTCAGCCCAGGTGATGAAGTTAGCGGAGGTATGATTAACAGTAGCGGATCTTTAGTTGTTGAAGCTATTAGGCCTTATTCTGAATCAGCAGTTGCTCGGATTATAAAGTTGGTTGAAGAGGCTGCTGCTCGTAAATCAACAACAGAAAAGTTCATTACTCGCTTTGCTAGATATTATACACCAGCGGTGGTAGGAATTGCTATTCTGGTTGCTTTATTACCCCCGCTCATTACTGGAGCCAGTTATTCTGTCTGGATATATCGGGCCTTAGTTTTTCTTGTTATTTCCTGTCCATGTGCTCTGGTTATCTCTATCCCTCTAAGTTTCTTTTCTGGGATTGGAGTAGCAGCTAAACAGGGAATTTTGGTCCAGGGCAGTAATTTTCTAGAAGTTTTGACAGATATCAATACTGTTATCTTTGATAAAACAGGTACCTTAACTGAAGGCAAATTTACATTGAGCAATATAGAAACTGCTGGCGAGTATCAGGAAGAAGAGCTATTACTATATGCTATTGCCGCGGAACAATATTCAAATCATGCTCTAGCTAGAGCTCTGCAGAAAGAAGCGGATAATTTTAATCAGCTTGCTCAGGTAGATAATACAGAAGAGTATCCCGGTAAAGGCCTTGAAGCAATGATTGCAGGTAAGCAGATTTTACTGGGGAGTAGAGAGTGGTTGGTAAATGAAAAAGCTATGGACTTTCCTGGCTCGGGTGATGCTGGGGCAGAAATATTAATCGCTATTGCTGGGCAGCCTGCTGGTGTTCTTTACTTTCAAGATAATCTTAAGGAAAATATTAAGACGACAATAGATGAACTGCAAAAGGTTGGAGTTAAAAGACAGATTATTTTGAGCGGTGACCGGACCGCTGAAGTTGCGGCGGTAGCTGATAAGTTAGGATTGGAGTATCAAGCTGAATTGTTACCTGAAGATAAGTTAAGACTGCTGGAAGAAATAAAAGCTGGTTTAACCGGTAAAGATAAGGTAGCCTATTTAGGCGATGGGATCAATGATTCTCCGGCTTTAGCTAGAGCCGATATAGGTATTGCTATGGGAGCTTTAGGGACCGATGTAGCTATTGAATCAGCTGATGTTGTCATAATGGATGACAGCCCGGCTAAACTTTTGCAGGGGATCGAAATTTCGGAACAGACCAAAAAATTAATCTGGCAGAATATTTTTATGGCATTAGGGATCAAAGCCACCTTCATGGTCCTGGGCACGTTAGGTATAACAGGATTATGGCCGGCTGTGTTTGCTGATGTAGGAGTTACTATTCTGGCTATTTTTAATTCTTTGCGGATTCTCTGGCAGTACCGGAAGGAAGATCTCTAAAATTATCACAACAGGAGGGGGTTGTAATGGAAAGAACTCGGGATAATAGTCAGGAAAAAAGAAGCAGCTGTTTGACCTGTGAAGTTTTTAATCCTCATGATATGATTGTAGATTTGCTAAAACAAAAAGAATTGGATGAAAAAACTTATCAACGGCTGGCGGATATTTTCAAGGCACTATCTGACCCTACCCGGCTGAAAATAATTAATGCTTTGCGTATTCAGGAGTTATGTGTCTGCGACATTCAGGAGGCAGTCGGGTTAAGTACTTCGGCTGTTTCTCATCAATTACGGACATTGAGAAATCTCGATCTGGTTAAATTTAGAAAAGAGGGCCGACAGGCTATCTACTCTTTAGCAGATGAGCATGTTTTGGCCCTATTCAGCCAGGGTTTAGAGCACATTTTAGAAACTTAAGAGATTACAGCAAGCTTTTCATATTCTTTGGTTCGTTTTCCCGATATTTATCTATTTTATGAGGTAAGCTAATTCTAATAGAATTGAGCTTACTTTTTTTTGCAAACCTAATTTAACACCTTAAAGCATTAAATTAGATGGTAGATAGCCATTATATATAGAAAATTCAAAGCCTTTTCGATTGAAAATAACTTAAATTTGAAGGAAATATTCGTCTTAGCTAGAATAGTTATTAATGAAGAGAGAATTATAATATAATCAAACTGTTTAATAGAAAGAAGAGGAGGGGAGTCATGAGAATCCAAAATCACCCTGTTTTAAACTTTGAACGGGGAGAAAAAATTACCTTTACTTATAATGGTCAACCGATCGAGGCCTATTCGGGTGAAACTATAGCAGCGGCTCTGCATGCGGCTGGTATCAAAAAGCTTAAAAACAGTCTTCGGCATAAGCGTCCCCGGGGATTTTTCTGTGCAATTGGTAATTGTTCTTCATGTCTAATGGTTGTAAATGGTAAGCCTAATGTTAAAACCTGTGTAACCCGAGTGGAACCAGGGATGAAGGTAGTTGAGCAAGTCGGGAAGGGTGATCTGAGTGGAAAGGTGTAATCTAGCTATCGTAGGTGGTGGTCCTGCTGGTTTAGCAGCAGCTATAAAGGCAGCTGAACTCGGCTTGCAGGATATTGTTCTTTTTGAAAGAGATGAATTTTTAGGAGGACAATTAGTTAAGCAGACTCATCAGTTTTTCGGCTCTAAAGAGGAGTTTGCTGGCACTAGAGGAGTAGATATCGCTGAAAATCTTAAGGAGCAGATAGCTCAACATCATACTATTACAGTGAAAAAAGGAACGGTAGTTCAAGGTTATTACGAAGATGGTGTGATGACTTATAGTTATAAAGATAAATTTTGTACTATTCAACCAGCAAGAATGATAATAGCTACAGGTGCTTCGGAAAAAATGCTCGCCTTTCCTAATAATGATCTGCCCGGAATATATGGGGCTGGAGCTGTTCAGACTTTAATGAACCAATATGGAATAGTTCCTGGAGAAAGAGTATTGATGATTGGAGCAGGTAATATCGGTCTGATCGTTACATATCAATTGCTGCAGGCGGGAGTGGATGTTGCTGCTGTAGTAGAGGCTACCGGGAAAATTGGAGGATATGCTGTCCACGCCACTAAAATTAGAAGAGCCGGCGTTCCAATTTTAACAAAGCATTCAATAAAAAGTGCAGAAGGTAAAGAAAAGGTAGAAAGAGCGGTCATTTGTAAACTGGATGAATACTGGCAGCAGGTTACAGGTTCAGAAGAAACTTTAGAAGTAGATACTATCTGCCTGGCGGTGGGTTTAACCCCCAAAGTAGATTTAGCGCTTCAGGCTAATTGCGATATGGCCTATGTTTCTGAACTGGGTGGCGATGTCCCGGTGCGAGATGAAAGATTACAGCTTACTGATCCTGCTTTATATATAGCAGGTGATGCTGCCGGTATCGAGGAAGCTACCGCAGCCATTTTGGAAGGCCGTTATGCCGCCTGTAATGTTGTTGAGGATTTACAAGGTAAATCAGAGGGTTTGACCGCAGAAATCGCATCTGCTTTAGATAAATTGAAGCAGTTACGTCAGGGACCAGTGGGTAGAGAAATTTTGGCTGGCCTGGAAAAAGCAAGGGGTGACCTTAATGCTGGAACAAACAGGTATTCCAGACCGTGATAATATTCAGAGAAATTTGCCAGATCAAGAAAGGTTAGAAGAAGGGCCAGTAGCTATTTTTGAATGTTTTCAGGAAATACCCTGCGATCCTTGCTATTATAGCTGTCCGCTCAATGCAATCGAAGAGTTTGAAGATATAAATGATCTCCCTGAGGTAGACTACGATGCTTGTAGTGGCTGTGCTCAGTGTGTTTCCAATTGCCCCGGGCTCGCCATATTCGTATTGGATTACAATTATAGTGAGAAGCGGGGTGTAATCCGCCTCCCTTATGAATATACACCCCTCCCGGAAGTGGGTGAAACGGTAAAGGCCATGGATCGATCTGGAGCAGAAGTGGCTGAAGGCGAGATAGTGAAAGTGGTAAATCAACCAGCACAGGATAAAACAGCTGTAGTTTGGCTGGCAGTGGATAAAGATCTTTTATTGTCTGTCAGACATTTTAAGAGGATGGAGGAGTAAAGTTATGGATGCTGAAAATACTGTCATTTGTCGCTGTGAAGATTTGACCGAGGCTGAGGTATTAGAGGTGATCGAATCTGGATATACAACCATAGATGAGATCAAACGGGTTATTAGGTTAGGAATGGGGCCCTGTCGGGGGGGCACATGTTTGCAGTTGATTTCCCGAATTTTAGCTAATTATAAAAATGGCCGGATCGATGAGATAAAGCAGCCTACCAATAGACCTCCAGTCGAAGGAATAAAAATTTCAGACCTGGCAGGTGAATTAAATGAAAAGTAGTGCAGAAGTGGTGATCATAGGTGGTGGAGTTGTAGGCCTGGCTACTGCTTATAATCTGGCCCGTCAGGGGATGAAGGATGTAGTAGTACTGGAAAAAGATTTCTTAGGAAGTGGCGCTACTGGTCGATGTGGCGCTGGGATTAGACAGCAGTGGGGCACAGAAATGAACTGCCGTCTGGCTCGCAGAAGTATGGATATTTTTGAAAATATGAATGAGATTTTAGATACAGAAAAAGATATCGAACTAAAGCAGCAGGGTTATCTCTTGCTGGCTTTTTCTGAAGAGGAACAAGAACAGTTCCAGAAGAATATTGAATTACAGAATAGAGAAAACATACCATCTCGGGGGATCACCCCGACTGAAGCTAAAGAAATAGTACCTCATTTGAATCTTGAAGGGATAACAGGCGCTGCTTTTTGTCCAACGGATGGCCATGCTAATCCTTTTTTAGTCGTTAAAGCTTACGAAGATGCTGCTCGGAGGTTGGGTGTAGAAATTAAAACATACACAGAAGCTTTAGCTATTAAAAGGGAAAACGATAAAATTACAGGTGTAAAGACTGATAAAGGTTTTATCAGGACCGACAAAGTCATGAATGCTGCTGGTGGTTATTCATGCAAAATAGGAGAGATGGTCGGTCTGGACCTTCCTGTCAAACCTGAAAGACATGAAATAATGGTTACTGAAAGGGTTGAACCGTTCCAGGGGCCGATGGTAATGTCATTTTCGTATAATATTTACTGTCAGCAGACTCCCGAAGGGCCTTTTTTAATGGGTTTTGGTGACCCTGATGAACCGGCTAGTTTCAATCGGAATAGCAGCTGGCAGTTTATTGAAGAAATGTCGCGCAAGGCGGCTAAGTTACTTCCGCCGTTAGGAAATTTGAGGGTGGTAAGACAGTGGGCTGGTTTGTACAATATAACTCCTGATAGGCAGCCGATCATCACCGAATCAAAAGAGGTGCCTGGTTTTTATATGGCTATAGGTTTTTCCGGACATGGCTTTATGATCGCACCTATGACTGGTGAAATAATGGCTGATATCATTTTAGGTCAGGAAACAGATTTAGATGTTCAACTAGATTTAGAAAGGTTCGCTAGAGGCGACCTTATTCTGGAACCATCTGTGGTCTAGAGTTAACAAAATTTTAATGAGGTGATGCTAAATGGATAATAAATTATTTAAGTTTGCCCGACCGGAGAATGAACCGATTTATGATTATAGCCCGGGTAGTACAGAACGCAAGGAGATTAAGTACGAATTAAAAGATATGAAAGAAAAAACTGTAGAAATACCTATAGTAATAGGTGGTCAAGAAATTAGAACAGATAATATGGGTGAAGTTGTATGTCCTCATGATCATGAAAAAGTTTTAGCACGGTATCATAAGGCAGATAGTGAGACGGTGCAAATGGCGGTAGAGAACTCATTGGAAGCGAAGAAAAAGTGGCAGGCAATGCCGTGGCAGGATAGGGCAGCTATTTTTGAAAGAGCGGCAGAACTTCTATCAGGGCCATGGAGAGCTAGAATCAACGCTGCCACCATGTTGAGTCAGAGTAAAAATATCTTCCAGGCTGAAATAGATGCAGCCTGTGAATTGATAGATTTCTTTAGATTCAATAACTATTACTTAAGTGAGATTTATCAGGATCAGCCAGCTTCACTTTCTTCCGAAATAAACTTGTTGGAATATAGGCCTTTAGAAGGTTTTGTTTTTGCTGTACCCCCGTTTAACTTTACTTCTATTGGCGGTAATTTACCCTCCGCTCCAGCAGTATGTGGCAATACAGTATTATGGAAGCCGGCCTCAACTGCAGTATACTCTAACTATCTTGTCTTTAAATTATTAGAAGAAGCAGGCCTTCCTGCCGGGGTTATCAACTTTATTCCGGGATCGGGAAGAGAGATCGGGCCTGAAGTTATTTCTCATCCGAAGTTGGCGGGGATCCATTTCACTGGTTCTACCAATACATTTCAGTATATGTGGGAAGAAGTAGGCAAGAATATAACTAAGTATGAAAGTTATCCTCGAATAGTAGGAGAAACAGGAGGCAAGGATTTCGTGTTTGCCCATGAATCAGCTGATCCAGAGGCTTTAATAACTGCTCTGGTTCGAGGTGCTTTTGAGTATCAGGGCCAGAAATGTTCCGCTGCTTCTCGCGCTTACATTCCTGCTAATCTCTGGGATGAAATTAGCGATGAGCTCCTGCAGCAGGTAGAGGATCTTAAGGTTGGACCGGTTGAAGATTTTACTAACTTCATTAATGCCGTTATCGATCATAAAGCATTTGACAGTATAACTGGTTATATTGAAGAAGCCAGAAAGTCCGAAGATGCAAGCATCCTGGCTGGAGGAGATTATGATGACACCGTAGGCTTTTATATTGATCCTACAGTTGTTTTAGCCGAAAAGCCTGATTTTAAAACCATGCAGGAAGAAATTTTTGGTCCGGTATTAACAATATATATTTATGATCCGGCAGATTACGAAGAAACCCTGCACCTTTGTGATCAGACTTCTCCGTATGCTTTAACTGGCGCTGTTTTTAGTGGAGATAGAGAAGCTATTATAAAGGCTAGAGAGATTTTGGAACAGGCTGCTGGTAATTTTTATATCAATGACAAACCAACTGGCGCTGTTGTTGGCCGCCAGCCTTTCGGTGGTGCGCGAGCTTCAGGTACCAATGATAAAGCTGGAAGTAAGCTTAATTTATATCGCTGGATATCGCCTCGCACAATTAAAGAGAACTTGAATCCACCGAAAGATTACCGGTATCCATTTATGGCAGACAAATAAAGAAGATAGCCGGCCTTAAGGGGCCGGCTTCTCTATATTTTATGAAGGAAGGGTTATATATGGTCAATGATCATTATGATAGACAACTTGATTTGATTAAAGCTTTAGTATTTCAAGAGGACCAACGTATATCATTAACCTCTGCAGAGAAGACCACTCCCCTAACTCTTCCTGAAGATACTGTCCTGGTTCTGGAAGCTAAAGATAAAGAAGATTTTACTTCGCTTAGATCTGCTCTGACTAGAGAAGCTGATTTACGGCAGTGGCAGAAGAAGGTTCAGCATCTGTTAAGTCAAATTTTAAAATATTACTTAGTGATTGCTGTAGATGATCTCCGCCTTGCTGTCTTTATAAAAAGAGAAGTGGTAGACCTGGAAAAGTTATTCGCTTTTCTGTTAGAATCAAGCCAGCTTGAAGGCCAGAGTGATTTTTATCTGGGTATAGGCCAGGAGTATAATATTATTCAAGATTTGGCTATTTCGTATCAAGAGGCGGTGCAGGCGGTGCGGTACGGTCGGTTTTTTCAGCAGGATTTTGTTCAGTATAAGGAACTGATGTTAAACGAACCAGGGGCAGCTTTGTTCCTTGATGAAGAGGCCAGGTTGGTCTTAACTTATATCAGAGAGAATAACCTGCATTTAGCAGCAGAAGAATTTGATCAATTTAAATCCCAGTTGTACCATAGCTGCTGGCCGGCTGAGATAAAGGTTCGCATTTATACTTTGTTTAAGCAGATTATATCTCTACTCACTGATAAATTTCATTCAACTCAGTCAGAAGGCAAAACCCCTTTTGCTCTTGAGGAAATTATAAATGTTTCTCATGTAGATGCCTTAAATAATCTAGGGGAACAATTTTGGAATTGGTTGGTGCAGTCTTTCGGAGGGGAATTATCTTACCCCTCTTTACGTCCAGAGATACAGGATGCTTTAGAATATATTCGAAATAATTACGATGAAGATATAAGCCTGGATATGATCTCTCGGCAGGTGGGTTTATCTGAATATTATTTTAGCCATCTTTTTAGTAATGAAGTGGGTGAAAGCTTTTCGACTTATCTAAGTCAGTATAGATTACATCAAGCAGCTCGAATGCTTACTAGAGAGATTCAGAAAAACATTTCTGAGATTGCCTATGAGGTAGGTTTTAATGACCCCAATTATTTTGCCCGGGCATTTAAAGAAAAAAATGGAGTATCCCCGAGTAAATATCGCATGTTAAATTGGGATCAAACAGATTAAATTATAAGCCCTATAACAATTTAGTACAGATAATGACAAAATAATACTAAAGGTAAACTGGAGCGATTACGGAAATAAAGTAACAATTGGATTGAATATGATTAAATTATTTTATTATGATAAAGGAGCTGATTCCTTTGGCGGGAAAAGGTAAAGTAAAAATTGATAGACCGGATTGGTGCAAAGTCTGTGGTATTTGTATCGAAGTATGCCCGGTTGAAGTACTTGAATTGGGTCAAAATAGAATCCAGATAGCTGAGCTGGATAACTGCATCGGCTGTGAAAATTGTGAATTGAGTTGTCCTGATTATGTATTAAAGGTGGTGGATGATGATGAGTAAAAATGATAAAAGTAGAACGATGCTTCTTCAGGGTGATGAGGCGGTTGTAGAAGGCGGGATGGCCGCTGGGGTAGATTTCTTTGCAGGTTATCCTATTACACCAGCCTCTGAAATTGCTGAAGGTTTTTCCGAACAACTACCTAAAAAGGGTGGTAAGTTCATCCAGATGGAAGATGAAATAGCCAGCATGGGCTGTATTATCGGTGCCTCTCTGGCAGGGGCCAAAGCCATTACGGCTACAAGTGGTCCAGGTTTTTCTCTAAAACAAGAGAATTTAGGGTTTGGCATAATGGTAGAAGCCCCCTGTGTTGTGGTTAACGTCCAGAGGGTAGGGCCATCCACAGGTCTGCCAACTTCTCCTTCCCAGGGAGACATCATGCAGGCTCGCTGGGGAACTCACGGGGATCATCCGATTATAGCTTTGTCTCCATCTTCGGTGGCTGAAACTTTTGATCTGACCGTGACCGCGTTTAACCTGGCGGAGAAATATCGAATTCCGGTGATTCTGCTGTTAGACGAGATCGTAGGGCACATGCGGGAGAAGATCACTATTCCCCCGGCAGATGAGCTAGAGATAATTAATAGGAAGAAACCGGATTTAGACGACAGGGAAAATTTTAATCCCTATGAAGAAACTGAAGATTTAGTTCCGCCGATGCCTGATTACGGTACCGGTTTTAGGTATCACTCTACGGGACTTTTTCACGATAAAACTGGTTTCCCAAGGGGGAAAACTGAAGACGCGAAAAAATTAATGGATAGATTAACTGGTAAAATTAATAATAACCTTGATGATATCATCAAGCTGGAAGATGATTTGGTTGGAGATGAAGATGTAGTCGTGCTTGCTTATGGTTCAACAGTTAGATCAGCTATTAGCGCTGTTATTCAGGCGAGAAAAGAAGGTCATAAAGTTGGCTGGGTTAAGTTAAAGACGATCTGGCCCTTTGCTTCTGATTACGTAAGCGAGTTGGCGGAAAAAGTCGATACTATTATTGTCCCTGAATTGAACATGGGCCAGCTGATCGGCGAAGTAGAGAGAGCAGCCTGCGGCAAGGCGAATATTAAAGGTATAAATAGATATGATGGCACTTTAATCACTCCTGCCGATGTTTTGGCTGAGATCAAGGAGGTAATCTAAATGCAGGTAGATATAGAGAAATATTTGCGCCAGGATAAACTGCCCCATATTTGGTGTCCTGGATGTGGTCACGGAACCGTAATGGGAAGCCTGGTGAGAGCTATTGATCAGACAGATTTAGATCAGGATAAAACAGTGGTTATTTCCGGAATAGGATGTTCAGGGAGGGCTTCAGGGTATTTAAACTTTGACAGTCTTCACGTTACCCACGGCCGGGCTATTACCTTTGCGACTGGGGTAAAAATGGCTAATCCTGAACTTAACGTTATAGTAATAACCGGTGATGGCGATGGGGCTGCAATCGGCGGCAACCACCTGATCCATGGAGCGAGAAGAAATATAGATATTAAAGTCATTCTCTTTAATAATAATATATATGGGATGACCAGTGGGCAGTTTTCACCGATGACACCCACCGGAGATACTGCGACCACAGCTCCTTATGGAAATATAGATCAGAATTTTGACTTATGTGAATTAGCTCGCACTTCTGGGGCTACATTTGTAGGAAGAGGAGCTAGTTATCAGCCGCGGAAGATGATTAAGATCTTTAAAGAAGGCTTAAATCATAATGGCTTTACCTTTATTGAAACTATCACACAGTGCCCTGTTAACTACGGCCGTCGTAATAATATTGGGGGGGCTAGAGATATGCTGCAGTGGCAGAAAGAGCATATTGTGGATAGTAGTAAATATGAAAAGATGGATCCGGAAGATAGAGAAGGCATGATATCTACCGGAGTCCTGTATCAGATAGAAAAAGACGAATATACCGAGAAATACAATGAAGTAATCGAAAATGCACAGGCAGGTGATAAGAATGAGTAGATTTGAAGTAAGATTAAGTGGAGCTGGCGGTCAGGGGATGATCCTGGCTGGAATTATCCTGGCTGAATCTGCCCTGGACAATGATGACCTGTATGTGGTTCAAACTCAGTCTTATGGGCCGGAATCCCGGGGCGGCGCCAGCCGAGCCGAGGTGGTAATTAGTGATGAACCTATCGATTATCCTAAAGTCATTAAAGCTGACCTGCTGCTTGCCTTAACCCAGGAAGCTCTAAATAAATATGGCGATGATGTAAGAGAAGGCGGCAATGTAATTGCTGATGAAAGTTTTGTAGAAACAGATTATCAACCGCCGGAAAATGTTAGTTATCACCAAATTCCGATTATAGCTACAGCTGAAGAAGAAATAGGCTTAAAGTTAACAGCTAATATGGTTGCTCTGGGAGCGGCCAGCCATTTTATTACAGATATTGAATCGGATAAAATTCTGGAGGCGCTCTTAAACCGGGTGCCCGCAGGAACTGAGGATAAAAACAAAGCTGCTTTTGAGGCAGGTATAAGTCTGATTACGGGGAGGTAGAATTAATGGCTGATATCAAGCAAGGATTTAAGAAGTGGAAGGAAGAGAAACTCGAGAAAACTGTAAATACCTTTGGGGAACGGAAAGAGGAGTTCATGACGGACTCACATATTCCCGTTAAACCTTTATATACTCCATTAGATACAGAGTCTATCGATTACATGGATGATATAAATTTTCCGGGCCAGCATCCTTATACTAGAGGAGTCTATCCGACTATGTATCGGAGTAAGCTCTGGACAATGAGGCAGTATGCTGGATTCGGTACAGCTAAAGAAACGAATGAACGGTTTAGGTACCTGTTAGATCAAGGCCAAACTGGTTTGAGTGTTGCCTTTGACCTGCCAACTCAGATCGGCTATGATTCTGATCATCAGATGGCTAAAGGTGAGGTGGGCAGGGTAGGAGTAGCTATTGACACCCTGGCAGATATGGAGACATTATTTGATCAGATACCTCTGGATCAGGTTAGTACTTCCATGACGATCAATGCCCCAGCCTCTGTACTGCTGGCTATGTATATCGCAGTAGCAGAAAAACAGGGTGTATCTAAAGAAAAATTGGCCGGAAC
>JBNJDR010000034.1:0-18247 GCA_051745085.1 Bacillota bacterium
TCCAACCCTGACCGCGGATATACCCCATATGCTGTAAATAATAAGCTATTTTAGCGATTATGTGGTATAATTATGACATGTTAATTATATTATTAACCGCGAAAAGAGGCTTAAAAATGCAGTCAAATCAAACCAGATCAAATAAGTACTATCGAGCAGTCTTGTTTACGGCTGCTTATCTATATATCATCTTCGCTGTGTTTTACTATCAGCTGCCTGCGGTCCAGGATCCCATCTTCTTAAAGGAGAGGCTCCTGGGAGCAGGTGTATTTTTACTTGCCTTGACATCTTCGTATCTAAGCGGGTGGGTTAAAGCCAGGCTTGAACCGGTCACCTATCTGATAGTGGTGGGGGCTGTGACCCATCTTATCTATCTAAATTATACATCTGCTTTCGCCTTCCATTTCGCCGTCAGCCTGGTGATAGTGGTTGCTTTCGTTAACCTTTTTTTCCCCAGCAATCGCTATGCTTTTTATACCAACCTGGTGCTGGCCCTCGGAGTAGGGGCAGTTTTGATCTTTACAGAAGAGACGGTGATCATTCGCAGCGGCTATTATTTGGTCTACCTTTCTCTGGCTGGTCTATCTTATCTGCTCAATACAGAGAAGCTAAGGGTAAAAACTAAAATTGAAGAAGGTTTTCGTGAGCAGGAGCTTCTGCTGGACTCCATCGATATTCAAATCTGGTATCTGAAGGATCAGGAGACTTACGGCAGGGTTAATCAGGCCTATGCCGATTTCGTAGGTCTGGAGAAATCCAGCATCGAAGATAAAAAGGTGGATGATTTCCATTCTGACCGGGAAGCTCGGCTGGTGAAAAAAGGCAATGAGCAGGTCTTTGCAGAAAAAAAGAAAGTCAAATTTGCCGAGTGGTTCAGTAACAGTCAGGGCGAAAGCCGTCTGCTGGCCATCACTAAAACCCCGATCTTAGATAACCAGAACCAGGTTGATTACGTGGTCTGTTCCGCTCAGGATATTACTGAGAGGACGCAGAAAGAGAAGGAAGTAAAGCAGCAGCGAGAGCGGCTGGGCTACATCATATCGGCTACTAACGCCGGGACCTGGGAGTGGAATGTCCAGACCGGGGAGCTGATCATCAACGAAAGATGGGCGGAGATGCTGGGCTACACCATAGCTGAGCTGGCCCCGGTCACCACGGAGACCTGGGAAGAACTTTCTCATCCGGGAGATCTGGCTGCAAGCAAGCAGCTGCTCGACCGGCATTTCCAGGGTGAGGTAGCCCAGTATGACATCGAGGTTCGGATGAAGCATAAGGATGGGCACTGGGTCTGGATGTTAAATCGAGGTCGGGTTATTTCCTGGACCGAAGCGGGTGAGCCTCTGTGGATGTTCGGACTGCACTTAGATATTACCGAACTTAAAGAGCGGGAAGAACAGATCAAGTTTCTCTCCTATAAAGATTTCCTTACCGGCCTGTATAATCGCCGCTTCTTCGAGGAGGAGGCGGCCCGGTGTGATACCGAACGACAGCTGCCTATAAGCATCGTCATGGCTGATATCAATGGACTAAAGATCATCAATGACAGCTTTGGCCATGAGAAGGGAGATGAACTGCTGGTTAAAGCGGCCGGATTGCTAGAAAGAGCGGTGCGGGAGGAGGATGTTCTGGCCCGCTGGGGTGGGGATGAATTTATCATTCTTCTGCCTCAAACCCGGCGGGAAGAAGCAGAGATGGTGGTAGAGCGGATAAAAGCCAACTGTAAGCTGACCGAAGGGGAGGCGGTGACGGCTTCTCTGGGGTTAGGGATGGCGACTAAAACTGATGTAGATCAGGAGATGAATGATATTATCCGGAAGGCCGATAAGGACATGTACCGGAACAAACTTGCTGAAAACAGCAGCCTGAAGAACGCTATCGTGAAGAGCCTGCTGAGTACCCTGGGTGCAAAGAGCCACGAAACAGAGGAACATGCCGTCCGTCTGACCAGGTTGTCGCAGCAGTTGGGAAGAAAACTAGGCTTATCCCGCTCAGAGTTGAACCGCCTGTCCCTTCTGGCTAGTCTGCATGATATCGGGAAAACCTCGGTACCGGAAGAGATCTTAAGTAAGCCAGGTAAGCTGACAGATGAAGAATGGGAGATAATCAAAGAGCATCCAGAACGGGGTTATAAGATCGCGTCTGCTTCCGAAGGGTTCGGTATCGTGGCCGAAGAAATTCTCAGCCACCACGAGCGCTGGGATGGCGGGGGTTATCCCCGAGGGCTGGCTGGTGAGGATATTCCCTATTTATCTCGGATAATCTCCATCGTTGATGCCTATGATGTTATGATTACAGGGCGCCCCTATCAGGACAGCATCAGTAAAACCGAAGCGCTGGAGGAAATTGCAGGGGGTAAAGGCAGTCAGTTCGATCCGGAACTGGCGGATGTGTTCATAGAGATGATGAAGGATTAAAAAAACTGGCCAGCCCGGGGGTGAACCCGGAACTGGTCAGTTAGTTTATAATATTATATAATTATTTAATTAATTAAAATATATATGCAGGAATTAATATTTTGAGCAAGAATTAATTATATATAATTAATAGAAATTTAAGACTTTATTATGTTCATTTTATAATGGGGTGAAAAAATGTTTTATGAAGAAAAATGGGAAAAATTTATTAATGATTCTGAAATTTCAACTGATTTAGACGATGTTGTTCTGGAATCATGGCAAAGACAGAAGCAAAAAGGAATCGATCCTTACAAAAATGAATTAGACCTGGAAATTTTGTCAGATGATGATTTGCAAGACAAAAAGAAAAAGTTAAAAAAAGAATTAAAGATAATTCAAAAATATATGGAATATCTTTTTGAGTTCACAGCAGACAATAATTATTTATTTTCATTTGTTGATGAAGATGAATATATTTTAGAGGTTATAGGTGATTTAGATTTAACTAATATCTTTTTAAATGAATATAATTATCAAACAGGAGTTAAATGGTCTGAAGATAAGATTGGTAATAATGCAGGTAGTTTAGCACTTCAGAAAAAGTCACCTATTAAAGTAGTTGGAGCTCAACATTACTGTAAAAAATTTCATAAATTGGGATGTTCAGCAGCACCAATAGAAAATAATAATAAGGTTATCGGGGCAATAAAAATTATTGGTTTTAGTGACAGTGTTAATAATCATACTCTTGGCATGGCATTTACTTCGGCAAAAGCAATAGAAAATGAATTAAAGATGCAAGCTCTTAATGATAAAATATCCGAACAAAATCAAATGAAAAATGCTATAGTTAGTTCAATATCGGATGGCCTTTTATATGTTAATAAGGATGGAATAATAAAATTCATGAATAAAGTTGGAGCAGATATTTTAAATGTTGATCATAACACATGCATTGGAAAGCATGTTACAGAAATAGTTGACTTTAGACCAGTAATCTTAGATGTACTTGAGACGGGAGAAGGATATGAGGATAAAGAATTTTATCTTCGTTCTAAAGGAGAATTACTTCACTTCATAAAAACTACAAAAGTGCTAAAAGATAAAAATGGAGATATTAGGGGTGTAGTTGATTCATTCAAAGAGATCAAAAAAATCAAAAAGATAGTTAATAATATTACCGGGGCTCAAGCTAAATTTAGTTTTGAAGATATATTTGGTGAAAGCCTTATCATGCAAAATATTCTATCCACTGCTAAAATGGCTGCAAAAACAGATTCTAATGTTCTTATAGAGGGTGAGACTGGTACAGGCAAAGAATTATTTGCGCAAGCTATTCACAAAGAATCATCAAGAAACGAGGGACCTTTTGTGGCAATCAACTGCGCTGCATTTTCTCCTCAATTAATTGAAAGTGAGTTGTTTGGGTATGTTGAGGGTTCATTTACTGGCGCAAGGAAAGGAGGCCGACCAGGTAAATTTGAAATGGCTAATGGGGGAACATTATTTTTAGACGAAATAGCAGAAATGCCATTAACCATGCAGGCTAAATTATTAAGAGTTCTTCAGAGTAATTTAATTATCAGAGTAGGAGGTAATGAATACATCCCTGTAGATGTTAGAATTATTAGTGCTACAAATAAAGATTTGTTAAAAGAAGTGAATAAAAATAATTTTAGGCAGGATCTTTTTTATCGCTTAAACGTTCTAGATATTTGTATTCCTCCTCTTAGGGAACGGAAAAAGGATATTTTATTATTAGCAAATATTTTTTTAAAAAGAATTTCTAGAAGATTAAATAAAAATATTTTTGGTTTTACAGAAGCTGCAAAAAAATATTTGTTAGAATATAATTGGCCTGGTAATGTACGTGAGCTCGAAAATACTATAGAAAAAATCATTAATTTTTGTGAAAAACCTATGATAGATAGGTTAGATTTTAAAAAATTTCATCAAGTAAACCAACTTAATAATAATCATAAAATTGTTGATTATAATAAAATTATGTCTCTGGATGAGATGAAATCGGAATATATAAAAAACGCAGTAGATAAATGTGACAATAATATATCAGAGGCAGCTCAAATGCTGGGCATTAGTAGAAAAACAATCTATAAATGGCTTGATTAAGTTGTTAAATAAATACACAATTGTATAAAAAATATACAATTGATTGTTACTTTATTACACAAGCAAATACTTGATTATCTAAGGTGATTGAAAATTCAATTAAACTAATGTTGGCATAAAATTTGCAAAATTATAAAGTGAATGAATAATAAAAAAGTATCTGTTAAATATTCTATCATCTTAATTATGGAGGTGTGAAAGTGAAGTTGCCAAAAGAAAAATTGCTTGATTTACACAAAATGATGACTTTAATTCGAGAATTTGAAAAAGCTGCAGAGAGAAATTTTTTAGACAATGAAATACCAGGTTTTATTCATCTTTACATGGGTGAAGAAGCCATAGCTACAGGGATTATTAGCCAATTAGAAAAAGATGATTTTATTACTAGTACTCATAGGGGTCATGGTCATATGCTAGCTAAAGGAGCAGATCCAAAAGACATGATGTCAGAACTTTATGGCAAAAAATCTGGTTGTTGTAAAGGTAAAGGTGGGTCCATGCATATTATGGATTTTGATTTAGGAGTATTAGGGGCTAATGGCGAGGTTGCTGGAGGACTACCTATTGCCTCAGGAGCAGGTCTAGTTATTAAAAAAATTACCAAAACAGATCAAGTTGTGGTTTCATTTTTTGGTGATGGTGCTTCAAATAGAGGCCCATTTCATGAAGCTCTAAATTGGGCTTCTATATATCAACTCCCAATATTGTTTGTAGTTGAAAACAATTGTTATGCTTCTACAATTAAATGTGATAAATCAACTTCAGTTAAAGATATTGCAACCAGAGCTCAGGGCTACAATATTAAAGGTGTTACTATTGATGGTAATAATTTGCTTGAAGTATATGAAACAGCAAAAGAATTACTCGGGGAAGTAAGAACTGAAAAAAAACCTATACTTTTGGAATGTAAAACTTATCGTCTTAAAGGTCATTTTGTTGGCGATCCTATGGAATATAGACCTGAAGGAGAAGAAGATGAAAAATGGAAAGTAGAGCCAATAGGTAGATTTGAAAAATATTTGCTAGAAAATGAATTAGCAACAGAGGATGAAATTGAACAAAACTGGGAGAAAAGCAAAAATACAATATTAGATGCTGTCGAGTTTGCAAGAAATGAAGAATTTCCTGCTCCCGAAGACGCTTTAAAAGATTTATTTTCAGATGATACAGGATATCAATATTAATGATTGGGAGGAGATGAAAAGATGAGTATGGAAAACATTACTTTCTCTGACGCAATTTGCCGAGCAATAGAGGAAGAAATGGACAAGGATCCAACTGTATTCACTTATGGAGAAGATATTGCGGAACAAGGAGGTATTTTCGGACAGTATAAAGGACTTTTAGAGAATTTTAGTGATAGAGTTATTGATACACCAATTTCTGAAGAAGTTATATATGGTTCTGCAGTTGGAGCGGCCCTGGCTGGTGCTCGTCCAATAGTTGAATTTCACTTTTCTGATTTTCTTTTTACAGGAATGTCAGCTGTTACAAATCAAATAATGAAAATAAGATATATGTCTGGTGGTCAAAGAGATTTACCGATTATTTTAAGAGGTCCGGATGGTAGGTCTAATTCTGCTGCAGCACAACATTCACAAAGTATCGAAACAATCTTTATGCATGTACCGGGCATAAAAGTTGTCGTACCGTCAACGCCTGCTGATGTTTATGGTTTATACAAGTTTGCCCTAAAGCAGAGAGATCCTGTTATTGTTTTTGAGCATAAGCAGTTATATGGTATTAAGGGTGATGTTCCAAAGGAAGAATATGAGATCGAATTTGGACAAGCAGATATCAAGCGAGAGGGGGATGATATAACAGTTATTACCACAAGTAGAATGGTTCACGAAAGCCTTAAAGCAGCTAAGCAATTAGAAAAAGAAGGGGTTTCATTAGAAATTATTGACTTGAGAACTTTAGTGCCCTGGGATAGAGAAACGGTTATTAAGTCTCTTAGAAAGACAGGCCGAATGATCATCGCTCATGAAACTTGGAGAAGAGCAGGTTGGGGCGCAGAAATTGCTGCTCATGTTCAAGAAGAAGCCTTTGATTATCTTGATGCACCAATATTAAGAGTAGGGGCTAAAAATGTTCCGAATTCATTTTCTCCCGAGCAAGAAAATTTTATAATGCCTGATGCTTCAGATGTAGTCTCAGAAGCGAAAAAATTCACTTTATATTAAAAAAAATTTCTCAAAAAGAGGGGATTTATAATGTTAAAAAAAGTACTTGTATTAAGCTTGGTTTTAATTTTTAGTCTATCATTCTTTTCTGTAGTAGATGCCCAATATAAAGATGAATACTCTCTAACCTATAATGTATCGCCTGCGATGCCCTGGGGTATAACAGTAGAATATTTTTCAGATCTGATTACTGAAAGAACAGATGGCAGAATAAACATAAACGCTGTTGGCGGGTCTTCATTAGCAGGTGGACAACAGACTGAGATATTTTCTATGGTTAGGCGTGGAGCAATCGACATGGCAGTTGAATCTACAATTAACTTTTCTCCACAAATTCCAGCTATGAATATATTCTCATTACCATTTTTCTTTAGTGGATATGATGATATTGATGCAGTTACAGAGGGCCAAGCAGGACAAATGATTATTGATCGGATGGAGGAGTTGGGAGTAGTTGCAGTAGGTTGGGGCGAAAACGGTTTTCGACAAATTACCAATGATACCAGACCAATTCATGAGCCTGAGGATTTAAGTGATTTAAGATTTAGAGTAGTGGGAAGTGAAATATTTATTGAAACATTCCAAGCATTAGGTTCCAATCCTTTAACAATGAATTGGGGAGAAGCAACGACTGGTTTTCAGCAGGGGACTGTGGATGGGCAGGAAAACCCTGTTGTAGGAGTTCTAATCCCAGTTAAAATTTGGGATTTCCATGAATACTTAACACTGTGGGATTATGTTGCTGATCCACTAGTATTTGCAGTTAATCAGCAAGTTTTTAATAACTTTTCAGAAGAAGATCAGCAAACGCTACTTGAAACAGCACAGGAGGCCCAGGAATTCGGTAAGATGTTAGCTAGATATGGGCTTGATGATGGAGAAGCAAAGGAATTTATCGATGCAAAAATTGAATCCGGTGATGATTTGGGTTACGCAGAAAGCTTTTTAGATAATATAAGGCTGGAAGATGGTTCGATTGATCCAATTGCTTATATGGAAGAACAAGGAATGCAGGTCAACCAATTAACCGACGAAGAAAAAGAAGCTTTTAAAGAATTAACCGAGGAAGTATATGATGAATGGATTGAAGTTATTGGAGAAGATGTCTATGAAGCAGCGCTAGAAGATATGAATAGATAAGAAACTATTTGATTAGAACATTTCAAATCCGGAGAGAACTATATAGTTCTCTCCGGATTTAATAATTGTCTTTTAGGTGGTGAGTTACAATTAAATTAATAAAAAATATCTTTGCTAATTTTGAAGAATATATTGCTAGTATATTATTATGGGTAATGGTTACAATTGCTTTTGCTAATGTGGTTTCCAGATTTACATTTAAGTTTTCAATTGCATTTGTTGAAGAATTAACCGTTAATCTTTTTGTTTGGGTAGTTTTATTTGGAGCTGCAATAGCTTTTAAAAAATGGAACCACCTTTGTGTTTCCATTGTAGTAGATAACCTTCCAGAGAGTTGGCAAAAAGGTATCAGTATATTTATTAATGTTGTTGTTGTATTCTTTTTTGTTATGTTATTTTATTATGGATATCAACAAATGCAGGATGAAATATTTATGGGAATAAAATCAACCTCAATGGGGATTCCTAAATGGCGTTATACAGTAGGGATACCTTTGGGAAGTACCGTTATTATTTTTCGAGTCCTCCATCGTACGATAAAAATATTTAAAGGGGAGGAACTTTAGATGGCAATATTAGGTAATGTAACGCTGACTATATTTATCTTATTCTTTTTTCTTTTAATAATGAAGGTTCCAATAGCAATAACTTTAGGAGTAGCAGCTCTTTATGGTGTTTATGCTTCTGGACTTAGTTTTTCTATGATGTCTTATAATTTTTATGGTGCCATCGCTTCATTTCCGCTTTTGGCTATACCCTTCTTTGTCATGGCGGGAGTTATAATGGAAAAAGCAAGATTAGCTGAAAAAATCGTTAACTTTATAAAAATATTAGTTGGACCTATTCATGGAGGATTAGCTATTGCAGCTGTTATAGTTGCAATCTTTTGGGGAGCGTTATCAGGTTCTGGTCCAGCAACGGTTGCTGCCCTGGGTATTATTCTTATTCCAGGTATGGTTAAAGCTGAATATGATAAAGGTTTTGCTACGGCTGTCGTTTCTGTCAGTAGTGGATTAGCAATAATTATACCGCCGAGTATAGCTTTTATTGTATACGGTATGGTAGCAAATGTGTCGATTGGGACTTTGTTTATTGCAGGTATAATCCCAGGAGTGATTGTTGGTTTAGCTCTTTGTATTATTGTTTATTTTATATCTAAGAAGCGAGGTTATAAAGGAGAAGAGTGGGTTAGTTTGAAAGAGGTCTGGTTTGCTTTTAAGGATGCTTTTTGGGCGTTTTTAACTCCAATTATTATATTAGGTGGAATATATGGAGGAATCTTTACACCTACAGAAGCAGCTGCTGTAGCTGTTTTTTATGGAATCTTTGTAGGCATGTTTGTATATAAAACAGTTGATTTGCCTCTTTTATTTAAAATAGGTACTGATTCTGCGAATACAACAGCGGTGGTGATGTTAGTTTTGGGTTGTGCTAGCCTTTTTACCTGGGTGGGTACAAACCTTGGATTTATAAGAAGAGCATCGGATTTATTGATGGGTATTTCAGAATCGGAGTTAATTATATTGTTTTTTATAAATGTAATAGTTTTAATTTCTGGTATGATTTTAGATCCTGTCTCTATTTATTATGTCTATGTACCTATTCTCTTACCGATAATCTATCAGATGGGCTGGAATCCGGTTTGGTTTGGAGTTATTATGACAGTTAATTTAGCAATTGGCCAGGTTACTCCCCCTGTGGCAGTTAATCTTTATGTAGGATCCAATATTTCTGGGATATCTCTAGAAAGATTATCAAAAGAAGCGTTACCCTTGATTGGAGCGGTTTTAATTGCCTTAACATTATTAGTATTATTCCCTGTGATTACAACATTTTTACCAAAAGTTTTAGGAATAATGTAATTTACTTATAAAAGAGGTGATATTATATGTCAAAAGAAATAAAGATGCCTAAATTAGGTTTAACAATGGAAGAAGGAGAAGTTGTTAACTGGCATAAAGAAGTTGGAGATAAAATAGAAAAGGGAGAGATTATAGTTGAAATTGAAAGCGATAAAATTAGCAATGAAGTAGAATCAGAAATCGAAGGATTTTTAGCAGTAAAACTTTACGAAACTGGTGATATAGTTGAAGTTGGTGCGGTTTTAGGTGTGATTGCTGAAGATAAAGAAGAAATAACAAAAATTCAAGCTGAATATAAAACCAGTTTAAATCAAGAGCAGGAACAAGATAAAACAAAAGAAGCTTTTCGCAAGAAAGAAGAAAGCATTGAAAAAGATCAGGAATTTAAAAGATCTGAATTAGAAAAACCTGCATCTCCAAAAGCAGTAATGTTAGCTAAAAAAAATAAAGTCGATCTTACTGAAGTTGAAATAAATAAAGGTGAAAGAATTACCTCAGAAGATGTAGCTATTTATTTAGAAAAGTTGAAAGAAACCGACGTTGAGACAGAGAAAAAAGTTAAGTTTACCCCAAAAGCAGAAAAAATGGTAGAAGATATGGACTTAGATAAAAAGAAAGTATTTGAAACTGTTTCTAAAGATAGGGTTAGGTCTGAAGATATAGAGGTTTTGAACTCTAGAGAAGAAGATAGAAAACTAATTGAATCTCAAAATTTATCACAAATGAGAAAGTCAATAGCTAATCGGCTAACAGAAAGTTGGAAGGCACCACATGTATATCTAAGATCTGAAATAAAAATAGATAATTTGATAGAACTAAAAGAATTGTTTATGCAAAAAGGCAGAGAAGTTTCTTTAACGGATTTAATTGCATTAGCAACTATAAAAACTTTAAATGGACATCCCGCAATGAATGCTCATTTTAATGATAAACAAATTAACAAATTTAAAAATATTAATTTAGGTATGGCTGTGGCAGTAGAAAACGGTCTAGTAGTTCCTGTAATTAAGTCTGCAAATAAATTATCCTTGACTGATTTAAGGAAAAATATAATTGATATGGTAGATAAAGCAAGAAGCGGTAATTTAGAATCAAATGATTATGTTGGAGGTACTTTTACGATTTCCAATTTAGGAATGTATGGAGTGGATGAATTTACAGCAGTTATTAATCCTCCTCAGGTAGGGATTCTAGCCGTAGGAAGAAAAAAAGAAAAGCTGATTTTGAGTGAAAACAATGACGTAAAAGCAATAAATATTATTAACTTTACATTAGGAATTGATCATCGCGCGATTGACGGTGCCGTTGGGGCAAAGTTTTTACAAACATTAACTAAATATATTGAAGAGCCTCTATTAATGCTATAATTTTTTATGGGAAGGAGAAAGATATGTCAGAATTTAACCTGGTTATTATTGGAGGTGGGCCGGCTGGTTATACGGCAGCGATAAGAGCTACTCAGCTGGGGTTAAAAGTAGCTCTTATTGAAAAGGATAAAATTGGGGGGACCTGTTTGAATCGGGGTTGTATTCCCACTAAAGCTTTACTTGAAGGAGTGGGCTTGAAAGAAAAAATAGAAAAAGCTGATATTATGGGAATTGAGTCGCCTGGTTTAAATTTAAATTTTTCTAAATTAAAAGAATGGCAGCAAAACTCGGTAAATACTTTAAAGCAAGGCGTCGAAAGTATTTTAAAAAAACATCAAATAACTGTAATTAAAGGCGAGGGACAACTTATTAATAAGAAAAAAATTAAAATTATTGAAACTGAGGAGGTAATAGAAGGAGATAATATATTACTTGCTTTAGGTTCTCGGCCGATTAAATTGCCTATCTCAGGAGCAGATCTTCCTGGGGTGCTCACTAGTAAAGAACTTTTGCAATCTGAAGAAGTTCCCATGAAAATGGTAGTGATTGGCGGAGGGGTTATTGGCCTTGAATTTGCTAATATATATTCAGGTTTGGGAACTGATGTCACTATTATTGAACTTGAAGACAGAATTATTCCCCTAGCAGATAAAGATATATCCAGTAAAATGGAAGAAGTTATGCATAAAAAAGGAATAAAAATTATAACAAATAAACAAGTAGAAGCAATTCAAGAGGATAATCAAGGTTTAAGTGTTGTTTATGGAAATGGAAGTAAAGCATATGCAGATAAAGTGTTAATGGCTGTTGGACGTCAGCCTAATTTAGGAGATACCCTAGCGCTAGAACTTGACATGAAAGGTGGATTCATTAAAGTTGATGAATATTATGAAACCTCAATTAAAGGAGTTTATGCTGTTGGAGATATTCTTAACACTGCCCAATTAGCTCATCTGGCTAGTGCTGAAGCTAATGCTGCAGTGTACAATATCATGATTAAACAAAAGAATAAATCACGCGACTTGTTAAAAAGAGTAAATTATAAAGCGGTGCCAAGTGCTGTATATACCTCCCCAGGAGTGGCTTCAGTGGGTTTGACAGAAGAAGAGGCACGTGAAAATTTTAATATTGAAACTTATATTTATCCCTATAAAGCAAATGGTAAAGCTGTTACCATGAATGAAGTAGAGGGATTTGTAAAAATAATTAAAGAAAAAACTTATGATGAAGTGGTTGGAGTTCATATCATAGGGGCAAAAGCCCCAGAATTAATAGCAGGACCAACATTAGGTATGAATTTAGAAATTACAACAACAGAATTAGCAGAAACAATTCACCCTCATCCAACAATTTCTGAAATATTAATGGAAACTGCTGAAATGGCTGGCCCAGGTGCAATTCATTGGACATAAAAATTAATTATAAAGTCTGCTCTTTGTGAGCAGACTTTATTTTCACTGAGCTATTATAGGTGGTATAGGCGGGTGGTTAAATTGAAAGAGGACAATATAAGAATAATTCGTTCATCTTCTCATAATCCTTGGTATAATCTTGCTTATGAAGAATATTTATTAAATAATATAAATGATAGTCGATTAATAATATTATTTTATCAGAATAAAAATGCTATAATTATTGGGAGGAATCAAAACCCCTGGCACGAATGTTCATATACAAAATTTAAAAATGGTGGGGGGCTTATCGCAAGAAGGTTTTCAGGTGGCGGTACTGTTTTTCATGATCTGGGTAACTTAAATTACTCTTTTATAGTTAATAAAAGAAATTACGATGTTAACAAAAATCTTTCTTTAATTCAAAGAGTATTAGAAAAATTTAATATTAAAACTGAAGTGACAGAAAGACATGATATTCATATTAATGGATATAAAATATCAGGTAATGCGTTTCATCTAAAAAAAAATAGAGCCTGTCATCATGGTACTTTATTATTTAATTCCGATTTAGTTAAAATATCAAGATTTCTTAAATCAGAAGTAAAAATTCTTGAAGGGAATTATATCAAATCTAACCCTTCACCAGTCATGAATATTAGTAGTGTAAGTAAAAAAATTAGTATTGATGATTTTATAAAAGCAGTGGTGCTATTAAAATGTGATAATAACTTTAATGAGAATTATTGCTTAATTAATCCAGAAGAATTTAATTTGATTAATGATATATATAAAAAGAATGCTTCCTGGAATTGGATATATGGAAGAACTCCAGATTTTACGACAATTATAAATCATAAAATTATTAACTTAAAAATTAAAATCGAAAAAGGTTACATTAAAAATTGTAAAGCAAAAATAATTCATAATGATGTACCGATTAAGAAAAAAAATATAAGTAATTTTGAAAAGTATTTGACAGATAAAAAATTTATCCCTCAGGTTATTAAGGAGACAATAGATGACTTTTTGACTTTGAAAGCAAACTGGCCAGCCCGCGGGTGATCCCGGAACTGGCCAGTTATTTTTTATTTGAAAAAATATCTACTTCAACTTACAGGGTAAAGCTGTAATCCCCTGTTTCTCCGGCATAGAGGGCGGCCTGGTTGGTCTCAGGTGCAGATCCAAATTTAGGGGTCTGACCGATATCAGCCAGGGTGGTCTCTGCCAAAATTCCGATTAAGCCGCTTTCGTGCATACCATCGTTAGACTGACGATAGACTTTGTAGCCATCGGCCCCGTCAACTGCATACCAGTTTAATTCGACGCTGTTGCTTTCATCGAGAACTTCAGGTGCATCGAAAATGTCAACGATAACAGGGTTGGTCTCGCGGCCGGCTTTAAGGGCGGTGACTAAATAGGTGATCTCAGCGCTGCCTGGAGTGCCGAGGACAGAAGCCATCAGATTGGCTGGAACCTCCAGGTACTGAACTTCCTGGCTTAAGCGGAAGAAGTACTCGCTGTCGGGCTCTAAATTGATCAGTTCGATCTCAGCGGCCATATCCGGGTCGGCCATGATTTCGAGGGTTTCCAGGTAGCTGCTGGGTTTATCGCCATAAGCTAACTGGACAGGGCCGGCGAAGTCTGTTTCGAAGCTGATTATAGCTGAACTGAAGGAATTAGCTTCGGCGCTGACGTTGCGGATAAGGTTGAAGTTAGGCATGTCGTGGAGATAGGAGCAGACCTTCTTCATGAACAGGTTGTAGCCAGTAACCGGCTGACCGCTGGCCCTGCGCTTCCAGGCCATCTTGTCTGTGCCGGTGAGTAATTGATACATAGCTGCAGCTTCGGTGAAGCTCTTCTTAACAGCCTGCTGTTTCGCCGTGTTCGGCTGAGTAGACTCGGTGTGCCGGCGCACGTAGTTGACGCCTTTCCAATTGGAGAAAACCATATCATCCCCGAACTTCCCGCGTGCATCCATAGAAAAAAGTGGTCCAGTTACCTTTGCCATAAGGTAACCCCTCCTTTAAATAGATTTTTGCGGTTCGCTGTTGTCTGTATTATATTATAATTTCTCGGTGGGGTAAGGGGTAGTTTTTGCAAAATGAAATTTTTTTTGCTTATTGCCTCCCTAATTTTTTAACAGTAGATTAAATCTTTGCCCTCGGCGCCGCAAACCAGACATTCCTGACCAGCAAATCCGAAATAACTTTCTTCCTCACAGCGGCTGATCTGGCCGCAGTTTTCACAGTAAACATATCTGGGCATAAGCTTGACCTCCTTTAATCTGAGATACTTTAATTATATTGAGCTCAGTTAAATTTGTCATAAGTAGTTTTTGCAAAATGAGAAAGACCCCGTTATATAATGGGGTCTTTTGCTGCTTCTATTATATGAAGATTATGTTGAAATTACTCGATTGTTATATTCAGATCCTGTCTGTTTTCATAGGAAGCTCTTATGGCCGCGATGATGTGACCGTGGGCATCGCTTAAACTCATGGTAGCGCCAGAGGTGACGTCTGCCAGCATTTCTTTTTCGTCTTCAGAGAGAGCTTCATATTTTTCTTGATCTTCTTCGCTGCGGGCATTAGGTGTAAGCGGTCTGCCGTTACTGGCGGTGTAGTTCTGGAACCATTCTTCCACTTCATCGACGGTCATACCGACGAAAGTTTCTTCGAAATGATCCATCTGGTCGGTCCAGGTGCCGAGTTCGCTCATAACGTAATTTTCTCCCCGCTCCCGCTTGGTCTCCCAGGCGGCAACTTCTGCAAGGAATTTGTCATTGGTATCGATGGTTTTACCTTCTACCTGCTGGTCATGATCAACATCGATATTATAGCCACCCTGGCCGGGATAACCGCTGAAATGAGGCATGCCTTCGCCATCATAATTAGGAGTAGCGACTTCAAGCTCATCTACATGGATAGCGGCAATCCTACCTTCTGCGTCGAACAGAGTACTTGCATAAACATTGTTAAAGCTATAGACCTGGGTTCCAGTATCGTCGCTACCAGGACCAACTCTACCGTTGCTGGCTAAGCCGAAGCCAAGTGATTCGACGGTATTAGTTTCTTCAACAGGCATCCTCTTTTCAAAAGCATCTCTGATAGCTGCGATGATATGACCGTGGGCATCGCTTAAACTCATGGTAGCGCCAGAGGTGACGTCTGCCAGCATTTCTTTTTCGTCTTCAGAGAGAGCTTCATATTTTTCTTGATCTTCTTCGCTGCGGGCATTAGGTGTAAGCGGTCTGCCGTTACTGGCGGTGTAGTTCTGGAACCATTCTTCCACTTCATCGACGGTCATACCGACGAAAGTTTCTTCGAAATGATCCATCTGGTCGGTCCAGGTGCCGAGTTCGCTCATAACGTAATTTTCTCCCCGGGCTCGTTTTGTCTTCCAGGTTTCGAACTCGGAAAGGAAGAACTCATCGGTATCAATCGTCCTGTAATCTACCTCTGCATCGTGATCGGCGTCCATATTAATGCCGCCCTGACCGGGGAAACCGCTCAAGTGGGGCATACCTTCGCCGTCATAGTTAGGCGTAGCAACTTCCAATTGATCAACATGGATAGCCGCAATTTTACCCTCGGCATCGAAGAGCACGTTGGCATATACTTCGTTAAAACTGTAGACCTGACGTCCGGTGTCATCCTGACCGGGGCCGATTCTGCCGTTGTAGGCCAAACCTAAACCCTGGTAAAGCTCGCTGACTTCAACGGTTTGAGCCATGGTTGTTAAACCGAATCCGGCAACCAGAGCCATACATAAGACTAAAACTAATGCTTTTTTCATGAAAACTCCTCCTTGAATATATTTTGTGAAATAAATAACTCAATTATGATTATAACATACAAAGATTAGTTGTCAATGGTAAAGCGGTAAAGTATAATCTCGCTTAATATAGCTTTATCAAGTAAATATCAGCTAATTCCACCTTTTGCTCTGTTAATGGTTCTAGTAACCTTAAGAGTAAATTTGCAGTATTTAGTTTTTATTATTTTTTATAATTCTTATTACAATTATGCGTTTGCCCGAGCAATACCCCATAAAACCTAGTATTTTAATAATAATTAAGTATAATCTCAATTAATTAAGTTTGTTTTAACATTCGAGGTAATATATAATTCTATTTGATAATGATTTTCAGTCAAGTAAAATATCCAAAATGAAATAGCGAGGTGAATCACTATTAGATTAAAGACCAAAGATTTACATGTAGGCTACGGCGACGAATTAGTGGTCAAAGGACTGAACATAGAAATCCCCGATCATAAGATAACCGCCATCATAGGCTCTAACGGCAGTGGTAAGTCAACCCTGTTGAAAGCCATCACCCGAATCATCTCCTCTCAGTCAGGCGAAGTTATCCTGGATGGGAAGAACATATCTAGCGAGAAGACCAGGCTGCTGGCCAGGAAGATGGCCATCCTGCCGCAGACCCAGGAGGCCGCCAGCGGTCTCACTGCAGCAGAGCTGGTCTCCTACGGCCGCTTTCCCTATCAGAGTGGGTTGGGCCGGCTGACCGAAAAAGATTACGAGGTGATCAACTGGGCTATGGATGTGACCGGTATAGATGAATTTAAGTACCGGCCCGTAGATGCGCTGTCCGGCGGTCAGAGACAGCGGGTCTGGATCGCTATGGCCCTGGCCCAGGAGACCGACATAATATTTTTAGATGAGCCCACCACTTACCTTGATATGGCCCATCAGCTGGAGGTTTTGGAGCTGCTGCAGAAGTTAAACCAGGAGCAGGAGCGGACGATCATCATGGCGCTGCATGATTTAAACCAGGCGGCCCGCTTTGCCGATCACATCATCGCTTTAAAAGACGGTGAAGTCGTAAAAGCTGGAGCCCCGGAGGAAGTAATCACCTCAGCAGTTTTACAGACAATATTTAATATCGATGCTGTTATTGGAAGAGACCCAGTTACAAATAAACCGATGTGTATCACCTATAACTTAAATAATGGAGGAAATAACTTTGCAAAAAACAATAATCACTACTATGCTCATACTGGCGCTGGCTTTTAGTTTTACCCTGGCTTCCCCTGTTTTCGCAGGAGAAAATTCCGCAACTTTTACTTATCAGGCAGAAGATGGTCCGATAGAGGTCCCCACTGATCCCCAGCGGGTGATCGTCCTGGCCAGCTTTGCCGGAAACGTTCAGGCTCTGGACGTAAATCTGGTGGGGGCCGATTCCTGGGCTCTGAACAACCTCAATTATGATCTGGAGGGAGTAGAAGAGGTCACAGATGATAATCTGGAGAAGATAATCGAGTTGGATCCCGATCTGATCATCGGTCTGTCTAATACTAATAACGTGGAAAGGCTAAACCAAATCGCTCCGACTGTCATCTATACTTATGGTAAAGTGGATTATCTAGAGCAGCATTTAGAAATCGGCAAGCTGCTCAACAAAGAAGCGGAGGCTAGAGCCTGGATCGAAGATTTTAAGGAGCGGGCAGCTGCTGCTGGAGAAGAAATCAAGGCAGAGATCGGAGAAGACGCTACCGTCTCGGTAATCGAAGCGTTCAATAAAGAACTTTATGTCTTTGGAGACAACTGGGGTCGAGGTACAGAGATCCTGTATCAGGAGATGGAACTGAAGATGCCGGAGCGGGTGAAAGAACTGGCCCTGGAAGCAGGATATTACTCCCTTTCCCTGGAAGTTCTGCCCGAGGTGGCTGGAGACTACGTAATCTTAAGCAAAAACAGCGAGGCTGACACCTCTTTCCAGGAAACCGAAACCTATCAGAATATCCCGGCCGTT
>JBNJDR010000035.1:0-18207 GCA_051745085.1 Bacillota bacterium
TATGCAGCTTTTAATTTTTCATACTTTACTGCTTTCAATCTTATTCCAACCTCATTGGCTGCTTTAATTTTTTATACTTATCCTATTTTAGTTGCTATTTTAGCAGCTTTTTTAGGGCAGGAGAAAATTGATGTGAGAAAAAGCCTTGCTGTGGCAGCAGCTTTTTTAGGAATTTATCTTGTTTATTCTGACTTTAATATAGTTGCGGTTAAACTTGGATTGGCAGTAGCCTTCCTGGCTTCAGTATTTTATGCTTTTTATATTATTGGTGGTAATATATTATTGAATACTACCAATTTTTTAAATGTGGTGTTTTTTACCTGTACTATTTCAGCAGTATTATTTTTTAGTTTAGGTTATAACCGAGGAGTCTTAAACTTTAATCATTCTGCTAAAGTTTATTTTTATTTGAGTTTAATTACCTTGATTGCTTTAATTAGTTTAATAGCAATTCTGTACGGAATTAAATACACAACTCCGACAGTAGCTGCTGTAATAAGCATGGCAGAGCCGGTAGTAACTGTCTTTCTGTCATTATTAATCCTGTCTGAAAGTTTTTCTGCACTCCAATACGTGGGCAGTGTGATAGTTTTTATTTCTTCTCTGTATATAGTTTTAAAAAATCCATCTCTTTAAAATAATCACAAATATACCTTGACATTTTTTTAACAAAGTAATATCATATATTTAGTGAAATGTTTCATTAATACTTTATTAAATTAGAAGGAGGAATATTTATGAAAAGATTTATAGTAGTAGGACTGGCAATTGCATTAGTTTTTGGATTTAGTGTTAGCACTCTAGCAAATGGGGTTCTATCCGGTGGGGAGTATGTTGGTTACAGCACCGCTAGCGATAGAGGTTTCGTTGAAGCCCACGTTACTATTGAAGATGGAGAGATTGCTAATGTTGAATTAATTGAGTGGCAAAATACTGCAGAGCAAAAGGATGATGATTATAGTTGGGAAGAATGGCATGATGCTATGGAACTACTTCCTGAAAGATTTGCAGAAGCTAATTCTGCCGATGTAGATATGGTATCGGGTGCTACTGGCACAAGTGAAATGGCCATAGAGGCAGTGGAAATGGCATTAGCCAAAGCCAAAGGAACCACTCAATTTGATGGGAGATATATGGGATTTTCGGAGCCAAGCGATAGAGGAAATATTGGAGTTGCCTGGGTAACTCTGGAAGATGGGAACATCCAGGAAGTAAGATTAGAAGAAGTTCAGGAGTCTGACGGCGAACGCTCATTAAAAGATGAAGAGTATAGTTATGATGAGTATTTTGAAGCTCAAGAAAATATGCCTGAGCGTTTTGTTGAAGCTAATTCAGCAGATGTAGATGTCTATTCCGGGGCAACTGGAAGCGCTAACTTATGGATGGAAGCGGTCGCTGATGCCATGGAGAAGGCAGGTTATTAATTAAGTTATAATAATATAATAATATAGAGTAAATAAACAATTAATTTTCTCCTTAGTGAGGGCTCAAAGTTGAGCCCTCATTTCTTATGATTTACTTGAGATTTTTATAACATAAAGCTTGACATTTTTATCTCAAGAGTATATCATTATAAGTGTAAGTTAAATAAATAACATATCAAAAAGGGGAGATTAATTATTATGAAAAAAGTTTTAGCAGTAGTCCTAGCAATGGCATTTGTACTTACTTTTTCAGTTTCTATGATGGCAGAAGGTCATTTGGAAGATGGAGAATATGTTGGCTATAGTAGTGCCGATAGTCATGGTTACGTAGAAGCTCATGTAACTCTGGAAGATGGAGAAATTGTCAATGTAGACCTGATGGAGTTCCAAGAAACTGGCAATTTAAAAGGTGAAGATTATTCATACGATGAGTGGTTTGACGCTATGGATGAACTTCCTGGTAGATTTGAAGAAGCTAATTCAGCTGATATAGACGTTTTCTCTGGCGCCACTGGTACAAGCGAAAAAGCAATGGGTGCTGTAGAAATGGCATTAGCAAAAGCTGAAGGCGAAACTGAATTTGATGGTACATTCTTGGGCGTTTCTGAAGAAAGTGATAGAGGATCTAAAGGTGTTGCCTGGGTTACAGTAGAAGATGGCAGCATTACTGAAGTTAAGCTAGAAGAGCTTTCTGATGGCGAATTTAAAAATGAAGATAACTATGAATATGGAGAATTCCATGAAGCAAGAGAGAATATGCCAGAGCGTTTCGTAGAAGCTGATTCTGCTGACGTTGACGCTTATTCTGGTGCAACCGGTAGTTCAGGAAGATGGGAAGAAGCAGTAGCTAACGCTTTAGCTAAAGCTGGCATGTAAACACAATTAATTAAGATTAAAGTTAAATAATTATAATAAGAGGTGGGTATATGCCCGCCTCTTTATTTTTGCTTAACTTTATTGCTTGACATTATCTCTGAAATAATTTATTATTAAATAGAATAAAATAAACTAAAAGCTGAGATAGGAAGAGTAACTTCAGAAATTGGTCTTTTAGAGAGAAACGGTTTATAAGCTGAAAAAACCGTAGGCTGACCTGAAGCGAAGATCATCCTGGAGCTGATTCTCTGAAATATATAAGTTAAGTAAGAGTATCCGCTAATTTAGGTTAGCGTTAAAAAAATAAGTGACAGATGTTTTTTATCTGTAATCCGGGTGGTACCGCGAGATTATTTCGTCCCTGAGTAGAATTTACTCAGGGGCTTTTTTATTATTAAAATATCACAACAGGAGTGAATAACTAATGGAAAAAAGTATTTTCGAACCGATTTCTCAGGGCAATCCTGCTGCAAAGGAGCAGGAACTATCCGAGTATTGGCAGGAGATGGATCTACTTAATAAAACTATTGAAAACCGTTCAGGGTCAGAACCATTTGTATTTTACGAAGGACCTCCAACGGCAAATGGGCGCCCCGGTATTCATCACGTTATCAGTCGTACTCTAAAAGACAGCGTCTGTCGATATCAAACTATGCAGGGACATTTAGTCAGAAGGAAAGCTGGCTGGGATACTCACGGCTTGCCTGTAGAAATTGAAGTAGAAAAAAGCTTGAATCTAAACAGCAAACAGGAAATTGAAGAATATGGGATCGATAAGTTTAACCAGAAATGTAAAGAATCTGTCTTTGAATATGAAGGTCTCTGGCGGGAAATGACAGAGCGTATGGCTTATATGATCGACATGGATGATCCCTATATAACTTTAGAGAATGATTATATTGAATCCGTTTGGTCAATTTTAGATAAGTTCTTTAAAGAAGATTACATTTATGAAGGTCATAAAATTTTACCTTACTGTGCTCGCTGTGGTACTGGTCTGGCCTCTCATGAAGTCGCTCAGGGATATCAGGAAATTACAAGTAAAACTGTATACGTGCGGTTTAAACGCAAGGATAAAGATGAGTATTTTTTAGTCTGGACCACAACCCCTTGGACACTGGCAGCCAATGTTGCTTTAACAGTAAACCCAGATAAAACTTATCTTAAAGTTAAGTACAGAGATGATCTTTATTATATTGAAGAAAGCATGGTAGAAGAAGTCTTTGGAGATGAATATGAGGTTGTAGACAGAGTGAAAGGTTCAGATTTAGAAGGTATTAAATATGAACAGTTTATGCCTTTTGTTAATACTGATAAAGAAGCTTTCTATGTTACTTTAGGTGATTATGTTACTGCCGAAGAAGGTACGGGTATAGTTCATACCGCTCCAGCTTTTGGGGAAGATGATTATCAAACGGGAGTAAAATATGACCTGCCTGTCCTGCAGCCGGTGGATGAAGATGGAAAGTATACCACAACACCCTGGGAAGGCCAATTTGTGATGGACGCGAATGAAGATATTATAGAATGGTTGATCGAAAATAATAAATTGGTGAGAAGTCAAAAAATGGAGCACAATTACCCTCATTGCTGGCGCTGTGATACTCCCCTCCTTTATTATGCTCGCGGCAGCTGGTATATTGAAATGACCAGGTTAAAAGATAAATTAATCGAAAACAATGACGGAGTAGAATGGTATCCAGATTACGTTGGAGAAAAAAGATTTGGTAATTGGCTTGATAATTTAAAAGACTGGGCTATTTCTCGAAATAGATATTGGGGTACTCCCTTAAATATCTGGAAATGTGAGTGCGGTGAAAGGACTTCGATAGGCTCGATTAACGAGCTGCAGGAAAAAGCAATTGAAAATGTTTCTGATGATATCGATCTACATCGACCTTATGTGGATGATGTTCATCTTGAATGCCCTGCTTGTGGAGGAAAAATGACCAGAGTTGAAGAGGTAATAGATTGCTGGTTTGATAGCGGTTCTATGCCTTTTGCTCAGCAGCATTTTCCTTTTGAAAATGAAGAAAGGTTTGAAGAACAATTTCCGGCTGATTTCATCTGTGAAGGTATAGATCAGACGAGAGGTTGGTTTTATTCCTTGTTGGCTATATCTACCTTTGTTACAGGAGAATCTCCTTATAAACGGGTTCTCGTGAATGACTTGATTTTAGATGCTGAAGGTAAGAAGATGTCTAAATCAAAAGGGAATACGGTGGATCCATTTGATTTATTTGACGAGTATGGGGCCGATATTTTACGCTGGTATCTTTTACATGCTTCTCCACCCTGGACACCAACCCGCTTCGACGTCGAAGGGTTACATGAAGTAGACAGCAAATTTTATCGCACGCTTAAGAACGTCTATTACTTCTTTCAGTTATATGCTAATACAGATAGTATCGATCCAAGAAAATTTGATATCTCTGTAGAAGATAGAAGCAGGATAGATCGCTGGATATTATCTAGATATCACAATCTTATCGAAAGCGTGACCGAGGAGATGGAGAATTATGATTTGACCAATGCCGTTCGGTTGATTCAGAGTTTTGTGGATGAAGATCTTTCTAACTGGTATATTCGCCGTTCTCGCCGCCGTTTCTGGGCTGATGAAAGAGATACAGATAAGAAATCAGTTTACAAAACCACCTACGAAATCTTAACAGGTATCTCCAGACTGATTGCTCCTTTTGTCCCTTATTTAGCTGAAGAGCTTTATCAGCTGTTAACGGATGGTAAGTCTGTTCATCTTGAAGATTACCCAATTATGGTCCCTTCTCTGGTTGATAGTAAGCTAGAAGAGAAGATGGATTTAGTTCGGCAATTGGTTACTTTAGGTAGGGCAGCTCGGGAATCAGAAGAGCTTAAAGTGAGACAGCCTATTTCTCAGGTGTTAGTAGATGCTCGACATCAAGACCTAATTTCTGAACTGGTTCCTTTGATTAAAGAAGAACTTAATGTTAAAGAAGTAGTCTTTACTGATGAGCTAAATCAATATATGGAATATGATATTAAACCAAATTTCCAATTGGTTGGTCCCAAGCTGAGAGATAAGGTGAAAGTTTTTGCCGCGGAGTTAAGTAAACTTGACGCTAATAAAACAGCCTTAGCTCTGGAAGAAGGCGAAGAAATAACCGTTGACCTGGACGGTGAAGAGTTTACTTTTAGTAAAGAAGATGTCAATATTAACATTAGGAATAAAGAAGGTTTTACAGTTGGATTGGAGAACAACGTTTTTATCATACTTGATACAAGGTTAACTCCTGAACTTGAAGCGGAAGGATATGCTCGAGAGTTCGTCTCTAAAGTTCAGCAAATTAGGAAAGCCAAAGACTACGAAATGTTAGATAGAGTAAACATTGAATACAGTAGCGATGAGACTATCAGATCGGCTGTAGACGATTTTATGACTTATATTAAAGAAGAGACTCTGGCAGATAACGTAAGCTATAAGGAAGAACTGAATGAAGGAGAGGCGTACGATCTTAACGGTCATCTCACCCAGATTAAAGTAGCTAAAATTTAATCTTTGAGAGTAAAGGCAGGGATATCCCTGCCTTTACCATTTTAACTAAATAAAATTTATGTTATAATTTATCTGGAGTTGTTATTTAATTTAAGTTTCGAAATAAATGGAGGGATAATATGAACGCTGATAGTATAGTAGATTTGATAACTGGATATGGCTTAAGGTTTATTTTTGCTCTCATTTTCTTTATGATTGGTTGGTATGCGATCAAGTTGGTAATCAAATTTACTGCCAAAACTTTAGAGCGGCGTCTTGAGCCGACTCTATCTAGTTTTTTAATTTCTCTATTTAAAGCTCTTCTGATAATATTATTATTAATAACAGCTGCTTCAACAGTTGGCATTGAGATGGCCTCTTTTGTAGTTGTTCTTGGGGCTGTGGGATTTGCAGTAGGATTTGCTCTCCAGGGAAGTCTGTCTAATTTTGCCGGTGGGGTATTGTTGTTACTATTTAAACCATTTAAAGTTGGAGATTTTATTGATACCGGTAATTATCTCGGGAAGGTTCAAGAGATTCAATTGCTTTATACTATTTTAAGTACACCAGATAATAGAAGAGTTTACGTTCCCAATGGTTCTTTAGCTAATTCCAGTATTATTAATTTTTCAGTTCATGAAACAAGACGGGTTGATTTAGTTTTTGGAATCGGGTATGATGATGATTTCGAGGAAGCTAAAGATATAATCAAAAAAATCATAGCAGATACAGATTTAGCGTTGGACGAACCTGCTCCTTTAGTTAGAGTTGGAGAGCATGCTGGCAGTTCTATTAACATAAACACAAAAATTTGGACTGAAACCGGTAACTATTGGGAGGTATATTATTATATGCATGAAGAAGTTAAGCGCCGCTTTGACAAGGCAGGGATCGGAATTCCTTATCCTCAAATGGATATTCATTTTGATCCTTCCGTTACCGAAGGTATCGCCAGCCGTAAAGAACAGTAAAAATTACTTATAAGTTAATCTGCCGGTAGGTTATACCTACCGGTTTTTTTGATTTTTTTTGAAGTTCAACTATTAAAATCCTCTTTTTTGACCTTCCCAGGGGGGCTTTTTGCCTTCTTGATATTCTTCGACCCCGGGTCCTCCTAAATTGCGGAGCCGCCAGATACCGTAAATATAACTGGCAATTAATACAGCTATAGTAACTGGCCAGCCTAATAAGGTATTAGCCCAGGCCAGGCCAGCAGCATTTCCGGTTCTAAATAAGAGTATCTGTATGCTTAAACGAGCCGCAAAAAAGACAGACCAAAATATAGTGACCTCACTATAAGCAGGTTTGACGTCATCTCGCCAGAACCAATCAAGAGGCCAGCCTCGGGTAATATGACTAGCCCAGGCAGCTAAAGGTTTACCCATGCCTAAACTTATTAAGGTAGAGGTAAGAAGAATTATACTGGTTATAATAGCAGGAATAAAATAGCTGGCTGCACTTTGAGTTAAATAAGCCAGAGCTGAAGCTAAACTCACCCCTAAAAATCCTCCTAGAGCATAATGCCAGGCTTGTTTTTTTAGAAGGCGCCTTATTCCCAGGATTAGGGCCAGGCTTAAGGCAACTATCACTGCAGTATTTAAACCAAATAAGCCATTAATTATGATAAATATTAAGGGAGGTAATATCGTATCAAAGGTTTTCCTAAATACAACCTCTTTCAATTCTTCGATGATTTCTCGTATAGTAATTTTCAATGGTGTTATCTCCTCAATTTGTCTGTTTAAGAAGCTTATCTTTTTGATCTCCCAAGAAAAAATATAACCAATCTCCTCTGCTTTGTTTGAGAGTTATTAAGACGTAAAGACTTGCTGTAAAAAAGCCTAAAGTCATCATTAAAGCGACCCAAATGATCTTAGTGGACAAATATTTTTCTCTAAAAATTATCCAGAATGAAAACAGAAAAAATCCTACATAAAGATCAATCAGTGAAACAATTCCCCAGGGGTTGGCCAGTAATTCACCACCGTTTTCCCTAAAGTTACCATTAATAAATCCGTTTGTGATAGCAATAGTCATGGAGATAAGTCCAACCCAGGCAATTACCTTTGCTGCTTTCATAAAACTCCTCCTCAATTAAGTTTAATTGTAAATTTATTAATAAATGATTAGATAAATTATACATTTTTATACATGTAAAATCAAATTGATTAACGATTATTGAGAAGCTTGCAGGTTTTTTTATGGAAATAAAGAATTATATTTTAAAGGTTTAAAGGAGGGATTCCATGAATAAACTTATAATCTCACCTTTCTTCTTATTAGGAATTAAAGGTTATCTTTACGGCAATAAGCTTTTGCAGCTAGCTCGGGCGTCTGATTTGATTTCGATTAAATATGAAGTAGATATAATACTTACACCTCAACCCGTCGATATCCGTTTATTAGTAGATAACACAGAGCATTTATTTATTTTTGCACAACATATGGATGCTGTTAAACCAGGTATTGGTAACGGTTTAATACTTCCTGAGGCAGTTAAAGCTGCCGGTGCAGATGGAGTAATTCTTAATCATCCTGAAAAGCAGATGAATTTTTCTGAATTAAGTAAAGCAATAAATAGGGCAAGGGATTTAAAGTTAACTACAATAGTCAGTGTAAGCTCAATTCAAGAAGCAGAAGCAGTTAGCAAGTTTGAGCCTGATATTATTTTAGCTGAACGCCCAGAATTAATTGCTACCGGGAATACTGCTGAAACAGAGTTTACTCTTAAAATTATAGATGCAGTTGTAAAAAACGATCCAAATATATTGATTGTTCAAGGGGGAGGCATCAGTAGGGGAGAAGACGTCTACAAGGCAATCTGTTCAGGTGTAGATGGAGTTGGTGCCGCTAGTGCAATTATGGAGGCGGAGGAATCCATAGAAAAATTAGAGGATATGGTTAGGGCAGTTCGAAATGCCTGGAACAATTAGAAATTTTATTTTACTATATATAAAACAGGAGGAAATATTTTGGATTCGAATATGATAAACAAAAAAGTTTTTGGCGAAACGCCAGACGGAAAGAAAGTCTATTTATATAGTTTAATAAATGAAAATGGTATGGAAATAGAAATTATAACTTACGGAGGAATCATCGTAAAATTAGTTGCACCCGATGAAAGGGGTAGGTTGGATAACGTCGTCCTGGGGTATGATAAATTACAGGAATATATTGAGGGAGAATATTATTTCGGAGCATTAATAGGAAGATATTGTAATAGAATTGCTGCCGGCCGATTTGAACTGGATGGCAAAAATTATCAACTAAATACTAACGAAAAAATTCAAGGAGAATTTAATACTTTACATGGTGGTAATTCTGGTTTTGATGATAAAGTTTGGGAGCCAGAAATAGTCGAATATGATGATGATCCTGCTCTGAAACTATCTTATCATAGCCCGGATAAAGAAGAAGGTTTTCCTGGCGATCTTGATATTACCGTTCATTACCAACTCCTGGAGGATAATCAATTGAAAGTGATATTTCATGCAGTTTCAGATCAGGCTACTCCTGTGAATTTTACCCAGCACTCTTATTTTAATCTATCAGGACAGCTAGAAACTAAGATTACAGATCATCTGCTTCATGTTAATTCTCAATATTTTATACCGATAAATAACTTGAAGCGCCCCCTGGGGGAAATTGTTGAAGTAGAAGATACCCCTTTTAATTTTATTGAGCCTAAACCAATCGGGCAAGATCTGCAAAACAATTCAGAGCAGTTGAAAATTGCGGATGGATATGACCATAACTGGGTTTTAAATAAAAAGGATAAGGGATTATCTTTAGCTGTCTGGGCAAAAGATCCGAAAACCGGGAGAAAATTAGAGGTTTGGACTACCGAGCCAGGTCTGCAATTTTATAGCGGTAACGATATTGGACAGGTAGGATTTTGTTTAGAACCTCAACATTATCCTGATTCCCCTAATCATGACAATTTTCCTTCTTCGATTCTCAGGCCAGGAGAAATTTATAAGTCACAAATAATATTTAAATTTTAATCTAATTTTAATCTTTCTTAAATGGTAGTCAAATTTTCAATTGTTATGATGACCATAGCTAAAAGAAAGGGAGGTTATCATAATGATAACACTGGAAAAAGTAGAAAAATTAAGAGAGTATGCTGGTATTACTTATGCTGAAGCAAAAGCAGCTTTAGAAGAATCTGATGGTGATTTATTGGAGGCGGTAGTTAAACTGGAAGAAGAGGGTAAAATAGAATCCCCGAAAGAAGGGGGATATTACAAATCCAAAGCCGAAAAAGAATCCAGGCAAAAAAATCAGGATAATAACTATAAAGAGGAGGCAGACGAGGAGGATCATACTCCTTCTTTGGCTGAAAGGTTAGGGAATATTTTAAAATGGTTTGGAAAGATTATAGATAAAGGAAATAAGAATAACTTCAAAGTAATGAAAAACGACACAAAAATATTGGAAATTCCTCTAACAGCTTTTGCTTTGCTTTTACTTTTTGCATTTTGGGGAGTAATACCGATTCTGGTTATTGGGCTTCTCTTTGGCTATCGTTATAGTTTAAGTGGACCAGATTTAGGAAAGTCCAGCGTTAACAAAACAATAAGTACCGTCTCTGACGCTACCATTAACGCGGTAGACAGCATGTCAGAAAAAGCCAGTAAATTTGCTCAAGATGCAAAGAAAGATAAAGGAGAAAAAAATAATGGAGAAAATACTAATAATTGAAGATGAAGAAAAGATAGCTCGCTTTGTTGAACTAGAATTAGAACACGAAGGCTATCAAGTAATCAAAGCAGTAGATGGGCGGGAGGGGTTGGAGCTTATTCGTTCCAACTCCTTCGACTTAATTTTACTGGATATAATGCTGCCTGGACTAAACGGGATTGAAGTGCTGCGGCGAGTTCGACAGTTCTCTCAAATTCCAGTTATTCTGCTGACTGCTAGAGATGCGGTCGTAGATAAAGTAACAGGTTTAGATGGAGGCGCAGATGATTACATCACAAAACCCTTTGCTATTGAAGAACTATTAGCGCGAATTAGAGCTTTATTGAGGACCCGAGTTACAGAGGGTCATAAATCTGCAGTTAGTTTAATTAAGCATGGCCGATTAAGTTTAAGTCCAGACAGCCGGGAAGTTAAGATCGATGACGAATGTGTTGATCTAACAAAAAGAGAATTTGATCTACTAAAGTTCTTGTTGGAAAATAAAAATATAGTTATGGAACGAGAAACTTTGTTAGATCGTATTTGGGGTTATGATTATCTGGGAGAAACTAATTCTGTAGATGTATATGTTAGGTATTTACGTGCAAAAATTGAAGAACCTTACGGAATCAAGTTGATTCATACTGTTAGAGGTGTTGGGTATGTGATTAAAGATGATACATAAGATAGGTAAATCTAACTCAGCAAGTTTTTCTGATAAAGTGAGATCTTCTTTGGTCCTGAAATTGAATGTAAGGATGCTTGGTTCTATTCTGGCAGCCTTTTTGTCATTTAATATTATTTTAAGTTTTTTATTTATAGGCATAACTATTTGGAGGGCAGAGGAAAACTCACAAAAATTTATTTCTTCTGTTAATTTAGATAGAATTGAAGAGACGACTAATTATTTTGCTGACTATGAAATAACAAAGACAGAAATTACAGAAGGAGTACTTTTGCCGGTATTTTTGCAGGAAAGGTTACCCTGGAAAAATGTGAAAACTAGAAGGAGTATAGCTACTCCTGGTTTCAATAAACCTATGTCTCCCCAGGAATGGGTAGGGCAGGTAACCTATACTTTATATTTTACTAGAGCCGATGATGATTATCAGCTAATGTATGCTATAGGGTCTGATCTACGTTCATACCTTTTTGTAATGGTATTGCTCTTGGCCTGGGAACTTTTTTATTTTTTAGGTAGGATCAGAAAAAACAATAGAACGATCCGCAGGACTTTAAAACCTTTATCGGACCTGGCTAAAACCACGCAAAAACTTCAGGATGAGATAGCAGATATAAACTCATCGACTTCGGGAGACAAGTTAAAAGATCTGGCAGGAGCAATAAGTACCATAGACGCTGAAAAATTAGACCGACAAATATCGGTGGATAGTTCTCAAGATGAACTAAAGACATTAGCTCATGCGATAAATGATATGCTCAAGAGAATTAATCAGGCTTATCAATCCCAAATTAGATTTGTCTCTGATGCCTCTCATGAACTGAGGACGCCTATTTCGGTTATTCAGGGCTATGTCAGTTTGCTGGACCGCTGGGGTAAAAATGACGAACAAACTTTAGAGGAGTCCATTGCGGCGATCAAAACAGAAACAGAAAACATGAAAATGCTGGTTGAACATCTTTTGTTTCTGGCCCGGGGGGATAATGAAGCTATTCAACTTCATAAGACTGAATTTGATAGCTGTCAGTTGATAGAAGAAATAATTAGAGAAACTTCTTTGTTCGATGAAAGTCACAAAATATCCACTGAGTTAGAAGGCCCAATCTATTTGGATGCTGATAGACAGTTGATCAAACAGGCCTTAAGAATTTTAATAGATAACAGCCTTAAATATACTCCCGAGGGAGAAGAAGTTAGACTAGTTGTAAAAAGGGATAAGGAGAATGTTATAATTCAGGTGCAGGATAACGGCATAGGTATAAAACCAGAAGACGTCCCCCATATTTTTGATAGGTTTTATCGTTCAGATGAGTCCAGAGCGCGTAAAACTGGAGGATCAGGATTGGGTTTAGCCATTGCCAGGTGGATTATCGAGCGGCATGATGGTCATTTTGAAGTGCTAAGCAGGGTTGATATCGGAACAAGGATCAATATTATTTTACCTGCAGTAACAACTCGATCAAAAGATTAGCTAATAATGAGATTATTTTCAATGATTTTGTGAAATAAAAGATTAATAATTTTTGCAATATTATGAAGGATATATTCCAGGTATGTAGAATATTAAGGTTATTGGCAAAAATACTAAAAATATTTAGAGAATACAGGAGGTGAAACAGGGTCTTTTTTTAAAAAAATATTATTAGAGAATAGAGGAGGAAGTATAATGTTAAAAAGGGTTATCCTAATTTTAATTGTGGGTTTGTTGTTTGTTAGTAGTGGAGTGGTAATGGCTCAAGATGATGAAATACTTATTGGTGTTTTTGAGCCGATGACAGGTCCATTTGCCGTTGGTGGGGAAATAAGCATGCAGGGATACAGACTGGCTCAGGAGCAAAATCCTACTGTGTTAGGTAAAACCGTTAGGTTGATAGTAGTAGATAACAAGAGTGACAAAGTAGAAGCAGCTACTGCAGTTACGAAGTTAATAGATAGCGATGATGTAGTTGCAATTTTAGGGAGTTACAGTAGCGGTTTATCTCTTCCAGGTGGAGAAGTTGCTGAAAATGCCGGGATTCCGATGTTAACGGCTACAGCAACAAACCCTTTGGTAACCTTGGGTAATGATTATGTTTTTAGATCCTGTTTTATAGATCCGTTTCAGGGTGAAGCTCTAGCTAAATATACTTTTAATGATTTAGGAATTACTAAAGCAGCTATGCTCGTCGACGTAGCTCAGGATTACTCAGTTGGCCTTGCCAATTTTTATCAGAGGACTTTTGAAAGTTTGGGCGGCGAAATAGTTTCAAATATTAAATATCAAACTGGTGACCAGGATTTTTCGGCCCAGATGACAGAGATAATAAATTCAGATGCAGAGGCTCTCTTCTTCCCGGGTTATTTTGGAGATGTTGCTTTGATAGCAGTACAGGGAAGGGAATTAGGTTTTGAAGGTGTATATATGGGTGGAGATACTCTGGATAATCCTAAATTAATTGAGATCGGTGGAGAACATGCTGAGGGAGTAATTGCAACTACATTTTATCATCCAGATGCTCCGGCTACTACAGATGTTGCTCTTAATTTTGTGGAGAGTTTTAAAGAGAAATATGATGAAGATCCTAATGCTGTATCAATAATGACATTTGATGCATATAATTTGTTGTTAGACAGTATAGAAAGAGCTGGTTCTACCGACCCAGATGCTATTAAAAATGCGTTAGAAGATACTGAAAACTTTGTTGGCGCTGGTGGCTCAATCACGATAGATGAAAATCATAATGCCATAAGGCCTGCCGTTGTTATTAGAGTAGAAAATGGAGAATTTGTTTATGATTCTACAGTAAATCCATAAGTATTAAACATGATTTTTAATAGAAAGAAGAGACAGGGCTGCTGCTCTGTCTCTTAATATATTAAGGGAGGGCCTATAATGTCATTAGACTTATTCTTACAGAATCTTGTAAATGGACTATCATTAGGTAGTCTATATGCTTTAATAGCGATAGGTTATACTATGGTTTATGGTATTTTGCGTTTGATTAACTTTGCTCATGGAGAAATATTTATGTTAGGTACTTATTTTTTGTATTATGGAGTTTTGATCTTTAGATTACCCTGGTGGCTGTCGTTTATTGTTGCTATAGTCTTAACTGCTATTACAGGTATGTTAACAGAACGGGTTGCTTATAGGCCGTTACGAAAGGCTCCTCGGATATCAATTTTGATTTCTGCAATTGGCGTCTCTTTTTTCATGCAAAATGCAGGAGTTGTAATTTTTGGCGGTGTACCTAAATCTTTTACCAGACCTGAAATATTTAAAACTATGTTTATTTTAGGTGATACAAGGATATCAGCGATCAATATTGCTTCCACAGCTATAGCTGCCATATTCCTGCTGGCTTTGTTATTTATAGTTTATAAAACTAAGACCGGCCTGGCTATGCGGGCTATTTCTACCGATATCGAGACAGCTAGATTGATGGCGGTGGATGTTGATAATACTATTTCAAAAACTTTTGCAATAGGATCAGCACTGGCGGCAGTAGGTGGTATTCTCTGGGCCTTAAAATATCCTCAACTATTTCCTTTTATGGGTATGATTCCAGGGCTTAAGGCATTTATCGCAGCTGTGGTTGGCGGTATTGGGAATATTGCTGGAGCAATGATCGGCGGATTTATTTTAGGTATGGCTGAGGTAATGTTAGTAGGATTTATGCCTGCTCTGTCAGGATATAGAGATGCTTTTGCATTTATTATATTAATACTTATCTTACTCTTAAAACCCGATGGCATTATGGGCAAAAATGTACAGGAGAAGGTGTAGGATATGACTAAAAGAAAGGAACAGTTGTTGACTTTAGGTGCTGTCTTTATTTTATTTATCTTTGTTTACTTTGCTGAAGGTCATTTAGATAATTATATTCTCCGTATTTTAAATTTAGGAGCTATTTACACCACTCTCGGGGTTAGTTTAAACTTGATTTTTGGTTTTACCGGTCAATTTTCTTTGGGGCATGCTGGGTTTATGGCAATCGGGGCTTATACTACTTCTTTGATGATCATGCCGGTTATCTATAAAGAGATGTCTTTTATTATCGAGCCCTTGATCTGGCCTTTGAATGTAATGCAGCTGCCCTTTATCTTTGCATTACTTCTTGGAGGAATAATGGCTGCCATAGCCGCTATAATTATTGGCTTTCCTGTTCTAAGGTTAAAAGGAGACTATTTAGGTATAGCAACTTTAGGGTTCGCCGAAATAATTAGAGTAGTTGCCAATAACATTCCTCAGATTACCAATGGTGCTTTAGGAATTAGAGGTATACCTCAATATTCAAATTTATGGTGGACGGTTGGTTTTGCAGTTTTTACTATCTTCATCATAAAAAGACTGATAGCAAGTAGTTATGGCCGAGCCTTGATGTCTATTAGAGAGAACGAGATAGCAGCAGAAGCTATCGGTGTTAATCTTACCTATCATAAAGTCATGTCTTTTACTATTAGTGCATTTTTTGCCGGGGTTGGAGGAGGATTGTTGGCTAGTTTGTTAACTACAATAGATCCTCGGGCTTTTATGTTTGTTATGACTTTCAATGTTTTGATAGTGGTGGTTATTGGGGGTATGGGAAGTATTACAGGTACTGTTATTGCGGCTTTTTTATTTAATTTTGCTATTGAATATCTGCGTCCCATAGAAAGCGGATTTAATATTGGTCCAATTGCTGTACCGGAAGTTCCAGGGTTGAGAATGGTAACATTTTCTCTGGCACTTTTGATTATTATAATTTACAAACAAAATGGTTTGATGGGTGAGATTGAATTTACCTGGAAATGGTTTTTTGGTTTTATAAATAAATTCAGATCTGATAAATCTGTGGAAGGAGGTAAGGGATGATGGCCTTACTTAAAGCAGATAAAATCACCATGAAATTTGGTGGATTAATAGCAGTTGATAATTTTAATTTGGAGATTGACGAAGGTGAAATAGTTGGTTTGATCGGGCCTAATGGGGCTGGGAAGACTACCGTTTATAATATGATTACCGGAATCTATACACCAACCCAAAATAAAGTCTATTTTAAAGATGAAGTAATTACTGGCTTGAAACCAAATAAAATTGCAGAAAAAGGAATCGCAAGAACTTTTCAGAATATCAGGTTGTTGAAGAATCTTTCGGTTTTAGATAATGTTATGATCGGTACGCATTTAAGGCTAAAATCAGGATTGATTTCGGCTATATTTAGGCTACCTGGATATGTAAAAGAAGAAAAAGAGTTATATGAAAAATCTATGGGTTTATTAGAGAGAGTAGGTTTAGTTAAACATTCGGCAGAAAAAGCTGGGAGCTTACCTTACGGAGAGCAGAGAAAATTAGAAATTGCTCGGGCATTAGCTACTGATCCCCAATTATTACTCTTAGATGAGCCGGCCGCGGGAATGAATCCATTAGAATCGAGTAAATTAGTAGATTTTATCCGGCAGATAAGAGACGAGTTTGATATTACCATTTTTTTAATAGAACATGATATGAAAGTGGTCATGAAAATTTGTGAAAGAATAATGGTATTAGATTACGGTAAAACTATAGCTGAGGGTATACCGGCTGATATTAAAAGTGATCCCGAAGTTATTAAAGCTTATTTGGGGGTGGATTTAGCCAATGCTTAAAGTTAATAATCTGCACGTCTATTATGGGGGAATTCACGCTCTAAAAGGGGTAAACTTTAACGTTCCTAAAGGTAAAATAATTACTTTAATTGGAGCAAATGGAGCCGGGAAAAGTACTACCCTGCGTACGATTTGTGGCCTTGTTGCTAAAAAAGATGGTATAATAACCTATAAAGGTAGAGATGTTTCCGATTTGGATACTAAGGAAAGAACCATGGATGGTTTGGTGATGGTACCTGAAGGGAGAAGAATATTTCCTAATCTAACTGTATTTGAAAACTTAATGTTGGGTGCATTCAAAAGAAATGAGCAGGCGGAAATTGAAAGGGACCTGGATTGGGTTTATGGTCTTTTTCCAAGAATGAAAGAGCGGCTCAAACAAAAAGCAGGTACTTTATCAGGAGGAGAACAGCAAATGCTGGCTGTAGGCCGAGCCCTAATGGCGCAACCAGAACTTTTGTTGATGGATGAACCATCCCTGGGCTTAGCGCCTCTATTGGTAAAAGATATTTTTGAAATAATTACTGAAATTAATAAACAGGGCACTACAATTCTCTTGATAGAACAGAATGCTTACGCGGCTCTAAAAATAGCTGATTATGCTTATATTATGGAAACTGGAATGATCACGATGGAAGGGAAGGGAGAGGATTTGTTAACAGACGAAAAAATAATAGAAGCTTATTTAGGTGGTTAAAGATGTCTCATAAAAATATATTATAATTAAAGCCCTTCTATCTTTTTAAAAAGATAGAAGGGCTTTTATGCAGGTGTTTATATGTTATTATATAATTATATATTTAGAGAAGATAAAATATTAGTAGGGGGTTATAAATGATGGCTATTCAAATTATCATGTTTTTTATAATTTTTGCGTTGTTTCAGTATTTTGCTAAATCCAGAAATTTATGGGGGATGGGCGAACCTTATGAAACCCAGAAACAGGTAATAGTTTCTGCCTTGATAACTTCTTTTATCGCTACTGCTGTATATTTGGGATTAGTATATTTTTTCGGTTAAGATAAGATAGAGATTGCAGGTATTGGTAATATAATCTAGAAATGTATAATTAGAATTATCTATCAGGAGGAGGTAATAAGTTTGCCTAAAAATAAAATTAAAAAGAGAGAAGATGTTGAAGAGGCTTTAACCTGGGATTTAAGTAAAATTTTTTCTACAGAAGAGGAATTTAAAGAAAAAGTCGGTGAAGTAGAAAAAAAGGCAGGATATATAAGAGAAAAATATCAGGGTAACCTTGATGATCCGGACACAATTATTAACTGTCTTAAGGAATATGAACAGCTGATGATAAATGGTTATCATCTATATACCTATGCTCATTTAGCAGTCTCAGTTGATCAAACAAATTCAGAAAATCAGGAAAGATTGATGAAGATAAAAATGTTATTTTCTAGACTATTAAG
>JBNJDR010000036.1:0-18111 GCA_051745085.1 Bacillota bacterium
CTGCAAAAATTTAATATGACCCACCAGGCCTTTCATCCAGAAGAAGGAATTTTTACCAGGCTACCCTCTTATATTAAAAAGATGACGCAGGCCCCAATGTATGATCCGGATTTGGATCTTGTTATTCAGGATCAAGCAGGGGAACTGGCTGCGGCCTGTACCATCTGGTTTGACCAGGAAAATAATATAGGTATGTTCGAGCCGGTTGCGACCCATCCTGCTTACCAGCGCCAGGGTCTGGGCCGGGCTTTATTAATGGCTGGACTGATCAAACTGAAAAATCGAGGTGCTGAGCGGGCTTATGTGGAAGCATATGGAGAGAAAAGGTACGCTTTTTACGTTTCTGCCGGGTTTGCAGCCTACGACCGGGATTATCCCTGGACAAAATTATTTAAAAACTAAAGGAGGGATATTTTTTTGTTTTTCAAATTATGCAGACAGGCCTTTAATATTTTATTGATTACAGTATTTTTCATCATCGGATCTATGTTCTTTGTCAGTCAGATCGTTTTTACAGAAGAGGTACCCATCGAGCCGGAGCTGGTATTTGTGCCGCGCGGTGAATCCGGTGACTATCTGGAGCTAGAAGATCTGCACCAGGATTATGATTTTTATCTGAGTAAATTTATGGTTACCAACCAGGATTATCTGAAGTTTCTCAATGAGGCAGATATCAATTCGGAAGCTAGTCTTCATGGTAAAACATTAATTGATATCGAGAACTCTTTTTCTCATATCGGTTACGATGGGAATAATTTTCGTCTAAAACAGGAGATAGCAGAAGATAATAATCTGGAAAATTTGGGATCCCATCCGGTGACCTATGTTTCCTGGTATGGGGCAGCTGCTTATTGTAACTGGCTAAGTGAGAAGGAAGGCCTTGAGCCTGCTTACAATCTTTCCACCTGGGAGCTGCGGGGTAATCCTGCAGACTTAAAAGGTTATCGCCTCCCTACGGTAACTGAGTGGCAGTATGCCGCCCGGGGTGGTGATGAGGCTGAAGAAACTAACTTTGCCGGGAGTGATGAGGTTGAAGAAGTAGGGTGGTACTGGGGGAACTCTGACCAGACGACCCACCCGGTGGGACAGAAAAGCCCCAATGAGCTGGGCATGTATGATCTGACCGGAAACGCCTGGGAATGGACGAATACTTATGAAGGTGAGTATTACGCCACCCGGGGTGGGGGCTGGAGCAGCAGTGAATTTATGGCCGGGTTTAATTTCAATGGTGACTGCAAGGTTCATCAGACCTATGGGGATTTAGGTTTTCGTATGGCTAGAACTGCCCTCCAGGAATGATTGAGCTCAGGCGGCCTGTTCTTTGTTATCTTCTCTTGTCTGTAGAAAGTAATAGAGGAGTCCTGCGGTCAAGACAAAAACGCCAAGGATGAGCCAGCTGTAAAAATAATGGTCAAAATAATCGGCTAACATGCCAAAGAGCGGTGGCCCGATTACAACTCCGGATCTCAAGAATATCAAGGACAATCCGGAGGCGATTCCTGTCTGCTCGGGTCGGGCCCTTTCGCTTACTACGGTAAAGAAAAGCCCGCTCCAGCCTAATGCGGTTAAGCCGAGCAGGAACGAGATGAACAGAAGCAGGACCGCGCTGGAGGAGAGGATACCGCCGGCCAGACCGTAGATCAACTTTAAAGCGAAAACGAAAATGATGATGATCATAAAGGTGTTTTTGCGGCTGCCTCCCAGGAGGGCATCGCTAACCCAACCCCAGAATGTCCTCCCGAATATTCCCCCGATCTGAACGATGCCCAGAGCTAACCCGGCCAGAGCAGAAGAATAGTTCAGATCCAGGGTGACAAAGAGAGTGTAGTGGGCCGGGATTGAACCTACGGCCAACCCGAAGATCAGACCGAGCATACAGGCCAGCATCAGCTGTCTATTTTTGATTAGTTCTCTCACTTCCCCTTTGAATTGGCCGGGATCGAATGAGGTTTCGGAATTGTTGTTTTTACCAGGATGGAATTTTTTTGTCACCATCAGCCCCAGACCTACTGCTATTAAGGCAGAAGTTATCAAAGCGGCCCGCCAGCCGATCTGCAGGGCCAGGATGGGCAGTAAAGTTGCCCCGGTAAAACCCCCGAATCCACTCCCCGAATGCATAAGCCCCATCGAGATAGCTCTTTTTTCAGGTTTAACTTCGGTCATGATCGCTTTATTCACCGAAGGTGTTATTATGCTGAATCCGATCCCGGTGATGAAAGCCAGGATTAAAATGACTCCATAAATAGGAGCCAGCCCATGCAGTATCATCAACCCGCCTATGCTAAAGCAGCCGATCAGTAAGCCGGTTTTGGATCCGATTTTGTCGACTACGGCCCCACTGAAGATGGCGACCGCCGTAGCAGAAAGAAAGAAGAAGGTGGGATATAAACCAGCCTGGGTGCGGGAAATTCCGAAATCATCCCGGATGAACGGCATTAACGATTGAACACCCTGGATGTTCAAAAAAGCCCCCATATAACCTGTAGATAAGACTAACAGCAGCTTCCACTGGAGGCTGTTTTTTATGTTATTAAGTTTATTATTTGGTTTCATATGGATTAAAACCCCTTTTAAGCTCTTTTGTTAAGTTTAATCCTCTCTTCTGCTTAAATATAAGCTCTTAAGATACTTTATAGTTCTGCGAATTTTATTTTTGTGATCCTCGCTTAAATTATCTCTTTCATCTTCCCCTTCATCTAGATATCCTACCCTGTCAAATTCTTTCCCGTTGAATAAATATAGCTGGTTGTCATGGACTATCTGGGGGACTTCCTGCATAAAAAGAAGGGGATATTCTTCGTAATCCAGCAGCGAACGGCCTAAAAAATCCTGGGGGATGTCCGTCTTACCCACTGCATCGAGGATGGTGGGAGCCAGGTCCAGAATGCTGGTTGAACTTTCTACTGTTTTAGGTTCTAATTCAGGATGGACGATAAAAAGGGGCACATGTTCTGGCGGCTTGATCTTCGTGGATAAATTATAATCCCGGCCAGATTTATAAGTCGAATTAGAGATAAGTGATTCGTGGTCAGAGTAGATTATGATCAAGCTGTTTTCACGGAGACCTTTTTCTTCTAAGCCGGCGAAAAACATCTCTAAAGATCTATCGCTAAAATGAATTGAATTGAAGTAATTGCGCACCACTTCATCTTCTATATCCTGAAATGCCTCTATTTTTTCTGCTTCAGGGTAATAATCATAGGGTTTATGGGTGCTGACGGTGATAAAGAAACCGAAGAATGGTTCCTGGACTCCGTCTAACATCTCTAGAGACTGCTTGAAAAAATCATAGTCGTTGATGCCGAGAGCATCCGAGGCTTCCATTTCCAGTTCATCTGGAGAATAACTGCTTTCAGCATAAAAGTGATCAAAGCCTAAGTCAGCAAAGGCTTCATCGCGGTTGAAAAAGTCACCATCATAGCCATGGAAAGCTAAAGTTCGGTAACCTATCTCATTTAATTCACTGACGAGAGAGTTAAATTTATTTAGATCATTCATGCGGTATGGGTAGTTCCGATTGACCGGATAAAGTGAGGTTAAAAAGGAAAACCCGGCATCGAAACTGGCCTGGAGATGCTGTGTGTAAAAATTTGGATAGTATCTGCCCTGGTCTTTGAGACTATTTAAAAATGGTGTTATCTCAGTGCCGTTATGTTCGTAACCGATCAACTTTTCATCCAGGGTTTCCACCTGAATAGCGATGATATTCGTCACGCCGGGAAGGGGTTCGTTGTTTTGGCTGTTATCCCCCTCAGGAGGTGGTGATGGTTCTTCTAATTTTAAGGATGTGGGGTTAAGCAGGTCATCAATTTCCATTAGATACAGGGGGAGAAAACCATAGACATTAACGAACTTTGCTGTTGATCGCTGGTAAAGCTCCCGAGGATTGTGACTGCCTAACTGCCTGTTTGTAAAATAGATCTGGCCTACCAGGATGATTATAACCAACAATAAGGGGATCAACCAGGTTCTTCTCCGGGTATAGGATATACTCCTATCTTGTTTTCTGAAGGAAGCCGACCTAAGTTTGAAGTATAAGGCGGTAATTAAAATAAAATCGAGCAGAAGGATGATCAGGTATATGGTGTTACTTCGTCTAAAGAAAACGAGAATGTTACCTGGCCGGCCGATATTCTCGCTCATTATAAAATTGATCAGACTAAAGTAGTTGCCGAAGTATCCATAGTAAAAGTAATTAAGCAGGAAAAGTCCGGTGAAGGCGAGGTAAGCTATATATATATATTTGAGTGTTCTTTTATTTTTTATTAAAGGCAAAACAAAGCCGGTGAAAATAACGAGAAAAGCAATGTTCCGTAAAATCAACCCTGATTCTATGGGGATATAAAAAATTCGCTGTAGAATGTAATTGTACTTAGCTAAGAAACTGATCAGGATAAGACCTGTAAAAGCTTTTTCTTGTATATTGTAATTCCTCGCCTGCATACCTGCCAACCTCCAGATGATTTAAGTGACTGAGCTTTTTTGGTCAGAAAATCTTTTGTACTCTTCTTCCTGAATAATTTTTGCCAGGGCGGATACAGTTTCATAAAGTTCTGTAAAAGAGACGTAAAGCGGGGAAGGAGCAAACCTAATGGTATCAGGTTCTCTGAAATCTATAATTATTTCTTCTGCTTTAAGAGCTCGATTGATCCGGTAGGCCTCTTCTTCGAATTTAACTGCAACATGTCCGCCGCGTTTTTCCGGGGGGCGGGGTGTGGTGATGGTAAATTCAAGATCCGCCCTGCTTAACTTATCTTCCAATAGGTACATAAGGTAATCGGTAAGTTTAAGGGATTGGGTTCTGATGTTCTCAATCCCGATTTCGGTGATCATGGTTAAGGCACCAAATAGAGGAGCAGAACTCAAAATAGGGATAGTACTGATCTGCCAGGCTCCGGCGGTATCAGCTGGAGTGAATTCATGGCTCATATCGAACTGGCTTTCTTTATCGTGGCCCCACCACCCGGCCAGGGCTGGTTCCTTTTGAAAATGCTTCTGGTTCAGGTAAAGCCCGCCTACTGCTCCCGGTCCGCCGTTTAAGTATTTATAGTTACACCAGAGAGCAAAGTCGACCCCGATATCGCTAAGAGTATGGGGAAGAATTCCGATGGAATGGGCCAGATCGAATCCTATTATAATCCCCTGAGAGTGAGCAGCTTCGGTTAACCGGGCTATATCTAAGAGCTGGCCGCTGCGGTACAGGACCGAGGGCAGAAAAACTACCGCTACATCTTCGGTGAAGTGGTTGATTATATCTTCTTCTTTTAGAGTTTCACCATCCCGGCTTTTAACCACCACCAGATCTTCTTTCGGGTCCTGGCCGTGTAAAGCAAGCTGGCTTTTGACAGCGTAAATATCACTGGGGAAATTCAGCTCGTCAACTACGATCTTCTTCTTTTTCCCCTCGGGCCGGTAGAGGGTAGCCAGAAGATGATGAATATTTAAGGTGGTTGAACCGGTGACGATCGTTTCTGTTTCTTCGGCTCCGATTAATGGGGCTGTTAATTCTCCCAACCTTTCTCCATACCAGAACCAGGATGGGTTGGCTTCGGTCCAGCCTTCCACCCCCTGCTTCTTCCATTCATCTAAAGCTTGCAGGAGACGGATCTCAGCCTGACGGGAGAGCAGGCCCAGGGAGTTACCGTCCAAATAGATGGTATTGGGATTGAGATAAAATTCTTCTTTATAGCCGAGCAGCTTATTTTCTTCGTCCAATTTGTGGGCGAAATTTTCTCCTGGTTTATATTCCATGAGTTTTCCTCCTAAAATTTTAATATGAAATTGATGTTTTTTATATTATAACCTATTCTAGCAGCATGATACAACTTAATTCGGCTGGTATTAACTTTATAAACGAAATTCGGGTTTAAATACCCCTCAGCAGGAGCATAATGGAAATATAAAGTTTTAATCTACGCTAAGGCTGTTTGAGCCTGTTATTTCTCCTAACAGACTGGCGGAGATGTCCGATGAACTAAGCGCTTTGATCGCTCGGTTTGAGATCGAGGACAATTAGCGCCTGGTAACCACTTAACTGTAAATATAGGGGAGATGTCTTAATATATACTCATACAGGAAATATATATTAGGAGGACGATAGATATGAAAAAAGCTACTTTTAACGGCAAGGTTTTAGCTGAGAGTGATGAGACTATCGTTATAGAAGGAAACCACTACTTTCCCCCTGAAGATGTTAATGACGAATTTTTACAGCAGAGTGATACCCACACTACCTGCCCCTGGAAAGGTGAAGCCAGTTATTATCATGTCGTGGTAGAAGGAAAAAAATCAGAAGATGCGGCCTGGTATTATCCTGAGCCTAAAGAAGAGGCTGCAGAAATAAAGGATTATGTGGCCTTTTATGGCGATGTTGAGGTAGAGTAAATTTACAGGAAAATATTATAATAGATAACCTAACTCCGGGGAGTTCTCTCCGGAGTTTTTTTGTCCTTTTTTCCTCTCGATGTGGTAAAATATAAATAGTATATAAAAAACAGATAGAGGTGGTCCAGTTGTTCAAGAATCTTATTCTTTTTTTGCTTATTGGAGTATTTATGGTCGGGGTTATTTACGCTCAGGGTGATTTTGAATCGACCCTGACGCAAAAATTAGATGGAGCTATCCAGATGAGTTTAGAGAAAAATAGAATACCAGGCCTGGCAGTTGCAGCCCTGCAAAATGGCGAAGTTGTTTACAGCAGAGGTTTTGGTCAGAAGGGCAAACGGGGGGGAGAGGAGATAACTGAGGATACTCCTTTCTATATCGGCTCGATCAGCAAGTCCTTTACGGCCTTAGCGATAATGCAGTTGGTTGAAGCCGGACAGATAGAACTGGATAAACCGGTGCGAGAATATCTGCCTTTTTTCCAGGTGGATCAAGCCGGATTTCAGGGGGAGATAACAGTTCGCCATCTCCTGCACCATCGCAGCGGACTTACGGAAAGTGAATATATTGCCGATCTGCCTGGGGATATGACCATTGCAGCGGGGGTGAGAGACCTAAATGGCATGAAACTAAGCGGAAATCCTGGAGAAAACTTTAGTTATTTTAATCCCAACTATAATATCCTTGGCCTTATAATCGAGGAGGTCAGCGGACAGAGTTACGAAGATTATCTTACAGAAAATATTCTGCAGCCTCTGGACATGGGAAATACCTATCTTTACCAGGAGGAGATCGAGGAGGTGGTCGTGTCCGGACATGGAGCAGTATTCTCCTTCCCGGTGCAGCGCGAAGAGCAGTTTAAGAGGTATGACCTTCCTTCTGGTTATATCGTCTCTACTGCTAATGATATGGCCAAATTTTTATTGTATCAGCAGCACGGCGAATATAATGGCCGCCAGCTGCTTTCCTCTGCGGGGCATAAACTTATGCATACCCCAGGCGGGGGTGGTCTGACCGGCTATGGGATGGGCTGGAAAATGGGTGAAAAGTTTGGCTATCGTATAGTTGAACACGGCGGATCACTCTATAACTATTCATCTAACCTGGCTATCCTGCCGGACGAAGATGTCGGCGTGATTATCTTGCTCAACCAGAATCATTTTGTCTATAGCATAATTTCTAATAATCAAATTGTAGATAATATTCTTCGGGTCTTGTTACAGCCGGAGATGCCTCTGGCTGATTTGAACGTCCTTCCTTTAGGTAATATCTTTTTAATTTCGGCTTTTATTGCGGGCTTGATTCTGATTAAAGAACTTTATCAGTTGTTTCATTTGAAAAAATGGGAAATAAAAATGAGCCAGAAAAGTAGATTTAGTTTATACTTTAATATAATTCTGGAATTTCTCGGGCCAGTTTTCTTCCTGGTCGGTGTCCCCTTGATTTTCAAGAATGTTTTTGGCCGGGCTTTAACCCTGGAACCTGCTTTTAAACTGATGCCGGGAGTGTTAACCTGGATTATCCTGATCAGTATTATTAGCTTGTTGAGAGGGATCTTAAAGATTTTAAGGATCACTTCAACCAGGGGTAATTAAATTTAAGTAATTTGTCGTATTATCGGGCAATATTTAGAATGTTAAATTGCTTAAACCCCTAAAATATGGTATGATAATTGTAATATTATTAATAATATTACCAATATTTAATAATATTAATTACTATTATAGAGGGAGGGCAGGGGGTTTTGTCCAGATGGGTTAGGCAGAAGAAGAGAAGAAAGTAGTTGAACCCTAACGGGAAATCTTATGGAGGTGCATAAATGAAAAAGTTTATCATTGTTTTTTTAGCAGCATTTTTAATTTTTGGTATTTTTAGTGGAGTGGGAGAGGCACAGACCCCGGATGATGCCCTGGTTATTGCCGCCCCGACAGAAATATTTATTTCTTTGGATCCTGGTGTCTGTTATGAGGTTTTACCTTCAAGAGTAGTAGATGCGGTTTATGATCAATTGGTAGGCTGGAAGAACGTTGACGAATCTTTAGAGATAGTACCTGAACTGGCAGAGAGCTGGGATATTTCTGAAGATAGGATGACTTATACTTTCCATTTAAAAGATGCTCAGTTTTCTAATGGTGACCCGGTTACTGCAGAGGATGTAGTCTGGAGTTATAAGAGATATCTGCAGATGGAAAAACCGTCAGTGTGGTTATTAGAAAGTATCGGGATTAATAAAGATAATGCCGATGAAATGATCGAGTTGATAGATGATAAGTCTCTCTCCTTAACCTTTGATAAACCATATGCTGAAAACATAGTCCTTGGCATTATGACCAATAACTGGGGTAGCGTAATCAATAAAGAAGTTGCGCTTTCCCATGAAGTCGATGGCGACTTAGGTGAAGGCTGGTTAACTGATAACAGCGCTGGTGCTGGGCAGTATGTTCTGGATGCCTGGGAGAGAAATACTATGGTTACCATGAGTGCTAATGAGTATTATCACGGAGAAGAACCTAAATTAGAGAGGATTATGATCAGAGATGTACCAGAGTCCTCCAATCAACGTCTGCTTCTAGAACGTGGTGATGTTGATATAGCCTGGGATTTAACCCCGCAGCAGCTGAGCGAAGTTGAAGGTAGAGAAGGGGTAGAAGTTATTGAAATTCCTGCTCACTCTAATGAGTATCTGGCTATGAACGCTTCCTGGGGTCCTCTGCAGGATGTCAGGGTAAGACAGGCGATTAAATATGCCATCAATTATGATGAAATTATCGATGATATCATGGCTGGATATGCCATGAAAGTTCAAGGTTTCGTACCCAAAGGTTATTTTGGCTATGTAGATCGGAATCCTTTCAACCAGGATATCGAAAAAGCCAAAGAACTCCTTGCTGAAGCAGGTTATCCTGACGGATTTGAAGTGGAGATTTTAACCAATCAAACCGACACCAGAAAAGGTGAAGCTACTAAAGTTCAGGCAGATCTGGAATTAGTAGGGATCGATGCTACCGTAACTGTAATGCAGGCTTCCCAGATGTATGGTAAGTATAGAGAACAGGGTCATCAGATGATCGTTGCCGGTTGGGGTAATGACTACGCCGATGCTGATAACCTGGCCATGGCTTTTGCCAGTCACGAAGCCGGCCAGTTGGCCTGGAGAAATGCCTGGTATGATGATCACGCTGCTGAACTGGCTGAAGAGGGTAGATTTGAGCCCGATCCTACTAAACGTGAGGAGATTTATGAGGAATTAACCGATTACTGGTTCGAAAATGGTCCTTTTGCCATGTTCTATCAATCTGTTGAAACCTGGGCTATTAGCGATCAACTGGAGAACTTTTATCCTTCCGCGTTTGGATATTCTATGACATTTGACTTTGGCGGGATCTCGAAATAACAGAATGGTTATTTACTCTCCCCCGGTTTTAAAGCCGGGGGAGTATATTTAGTGAGGTGTGGGTATGAATTTATGGAGTTATATTTTGAGAAGATTTTTATTGATGATTATTGTATTATTCGGCGTCAGCTGTATAATATTTTTTATTGCCCATGTAATTCCAGCCGATCCTATTACGGCGATGCTGGGGGGTAATGCGCCTGATGAAGTTATCGAGAGAATGGAGGAGAAGTTGGGTTATAACAAACCTCTACCCGAGCAGTTTTATAATTTCATTACCGGGGCAGTAGTCGGTGATTTCGGAGATTCTTTACGAACGAATAATCCGGTTATGGATGACATCAAAACATATTTTCCAGCTACTCTGGAGTTAACTATTTTAGCGATGTTGTTTGCGATATTTTTAGGAACTACTCTAGGAGTTTTGTCAGCGGTTTTTCGAAATAAGTGGATAGATCAGGTTTCCCGGGTTTTTTCCATTATCGGGGTAAGTATGCCGGTTTTTTGGACAGGTTTGCTTTTACTCCTGCTTTTTTATTATAAGTTAGGCTGGCTTTCCGGAGCAGGCAGGTTAGGCTTTTTTACACTTCCTCCAACCAGGATTACAGGTATGTATCTTGTTGATTCAATCTTAACCGGTAATTGGCCGGTTTTTTGGGAAGCTTTAAAGCATATTCTCCTGCCGGCTTTCAGCTTAGGTTTTTTGGCGACCGCTTCGATAGCTAGAACTATCAGGTCGAGTATGCTCGATGTCATGAAACAGGAGTATATTATTACTGCTAAGGCTAAAGGTTTAACCAAATGGGTGGTAATCATGCGGCATACTTTAAAGAATGCTTTGATACCTACGGTTACGATTATTGGTTTGACTTTCGGGAGTCTACTGGAAGGTGCAGTGTTAACCGAAACAGTATTTTCACTGCCTGGTTTGGGCAGATATATTACAGCAGGACTTTTATCTTTAGATTATAATTCAGTTATGGGCGGGACCCTATATATTGCGTTCATTTATAGCCTGGTTAATCTAGGCGTGGATATTCTCTACGCAGTATTAGATCCCCGGATGAGGATGTGATCTCATGGCAAATATAGAAAATAATACAGATTCGACCTGGCTGTTGATGATGAAGCCTTATTTTGAAGATCTAAAACATACGATGTATTTGTGGCGAAGAAATAGACTGGCCATCGTGGGTACCGTTATTATCGGGATCTTTTTACTTGTGGCTATTTTTGCTCCGCTTCTTAGTCCATATCATCCTGGAGCCCAGAGTATGGCCAGTAAACTGGAGGCTCCTTCCTGGGAACATTTTTTTGGGACCGATCAATTCGGACGCGATATTTTTTCACGGGTTATCTACGGTTCTCGGATTGCAGTGCAGATAATCGTCATAGTTACCTTGATCAGTGGAATCATCGGGGTTTCAGTTGGGGTAATAGCAGGGTATTTTGGAGGCGTGGTTGATGACATCTTAATGCGCTTAACGGATATGTTTTTGGCCTTCCCCCGGCTGATCCTGGCCATGGCGGTTGCTGCCATGTTAGGCCCCAGTTTGGCTAATGTTATTCTGGCCATTTCTTTCGTTAACTGGACCCCTTATGCTCGCTTAGCCCGGGCTGAATCTATGCGGGTTAAAACCCAGCCCTATATTGAGAGCATCAGATCTATGGGAGCAAGTAATTTCAGGATCATGTTTTCTCATGTTCTCCCCATGTGTGTTTCGCCGGTCCTGGTGCAGATAACTTTAAGGATGGGTACGATTATTATTACCGCAGCAAGCCTGGGCTTTCTTGGTTTAGGCGCCCAGCCCCCCAGTCCTGAATGGGGAGTTATGGTTAGTGATGGGAGAACTTTTTTGATAGATCAATGGTGGATATCTACTTTTCCTGGTCTGGCAATCGCCCTGGTTGTTTTGGGATTTAACCTTTTAGGCGATGGAATAAGAGATATGCTTGATCCCAGGTTGAGGAGGTAGATGAAATGGATGTTAGAGGCGATTTATTAGATGTATCTAATCTGCAGGTAGTATTTTACACATATAGAGGAGTTATCCAGGCCTTAAATGGTGTGGATTTATGGATGAATCAAGGGGAAAGATTGGGAGTTGTGGGAGAAACCGGGTGTGGTAAATCGGTTACTTCCAAAGCTATCATGAGGTTGATCGAAGACCCAGGAGAGATAAAGTCAGGTGATGTGATATTCAACGGGCGGGACATTTCTAAGATTAAAGAAGCGGAAATGAGAAAAGTTCGGGGGAACGAAATTTCTATGATCTTTCAGGAACCGAACTCTTCCCTGAATCCGGTTATGAATGTCGGCTTTCAAATTGCTGAGGTTCTGGGTAAGAAAAATCATACCCGGATCAAAAAGCAGTATCCGGCGGCAGCCCAGATGCTGGACATTGTGGGTCTGGATTCGGAGCGGGTAATGGGGATGTATCCCCATGAATTAAGTGGAGGGATGGCCCAGCGGGTGATGATCGCCATGGGGCTGGCCCCTAAACCGAAGCTTTTGATCGCAGATGAACCCACATCTGCCCTGGATGTAACGATTCAAGCCCAGATATTAGATCTGTTGGATGAACTAGTTAATGAAATGGGTAATGCTGTTATGATGATAAGCCATGATATGGGAGTGGTAGCAGAATTTTGTGATAAAATCCTGGTTATGTACGCCGGGAATTCGGCCGAATATGCTTCCACCACCGACCTATTCAAGGAACCACTTCATCCTTACACCAGAGGATTATTGAAGGCGGTTCCCCGCATCGGCAGGATAGAAGAACTGGAGGCAATTAAAGGCACGGTTCCTGACCTGGTCGATCCACCGCCGGGCTGTCGGTTCCATAAGAGATGTCCTCATGCCATGGATGTTTGCAGTGAGGAAAGACCTGAGTTTTTAGAGGTTGCTCCAGATCACTACGTTGCCTGTTATCTTTATGAACAGGAGCAGGGTGGTGAAGTGCAATGACGGACAACATTCTCGAAATTAAGAACTTAAAGAAATATTTTGAGCTCAAGCAGGGTTGGTTCTCTAAGTCAAAAATTGTGAGGGCAGTAGATAACGTTTCTTTTGATATACCGCGCGGATCAACTTTTGCCCTGGTAGGAGAGTCCGGCTCAGGTAAAACAACGATGGGCAGAACGATCTTGAAATTGCTCGAGCCCACCAGCGGTCAGGCCTTCATGAATGGGACCGATATCTATTCCTTAAAGAAAAAGGAATTCATGGAATATCGGAGGAAGATGCAGATCGTCTTCCAGGATCCCTATAATTCTCTCCATCCCAAAAAGCTGGTCAAAACGATTATCGGCGAGGGGATGAAGATCCACTTTAAAGGGATCAAGGAGAAGGAAATCCGGCGGAAGATCACCGAGGTTTTAAATGAGGTGGGCCTGCGGGAGGAGCATATGTTCCGCTACCCCCATGAATTTTCCGGAGGCCAAAGACAGAGAATAGCGTTTGCGCGAGCAATCGTGCTCAGTCCTGACTTTGTGGTTCTGGATGAACCAACTTCGGCCCTGGACGTTTCGGTTCAGGCCATGGTGTTGAAGATGTTAAAAGAAACAAAGAAGAAAGAAGATCTCACTTATTTATTTATAACCCACGATCTTTCCGTAGTTGATTACCTGGCTGAATACGTGGCTGTTCTATATTTGGGCCAGATCGTAGAGATGGGCAAGAAACCAGAAATATTCAACAATACCGCCCATCCTTATACCGAACTGCTGCTGAGTTCTAATCCGGTTCCCGATCCTTTTCTTGAGCGGGAGAAGATCATAGTTCAGGGCGAGATACCCAGTCCTATCAATCCTCCTTCTGGCTGCAGGTTTCATACCAGGTGCAGATACGTCCAGGAGAAGTGTAAGGTGCAGGAGCCGATCAGCCGGGAGGTAACTCCAGGCCACGTGCTTAAATGTCATTTTCCGTTAACTCAATAATATATTTTAATTATCACCCTGGTGCTGCCATGTATCAGGGTGATTTTAAATGGGCAAAAATAAGATCGTTCTATTTAAATAACCTGAAAAATATGTTAATATTTAGACAAAGGCTAAACAGTAAGTTATCTATGAGAGGAAGGGGTTGTGGTGATGGAAAATAATGAAGTGAAAGTGGTTGAACCTCCCAAGGCAGATCTCTTTGCGCGAGCCGCGGCTGCGATTATAGATGGGGTTGTCGGAGGTGTGCTGGTCTCTGTACCGCTGGTGGGCTTTCTGGCTAGTGCCGCTTACCTGCTGTTGAAAGACGGTTTGATCTATCAGATCAACGGCCAGGAAGAGTGGAAGAACCGCAGTATCGGTAAGAAGGTGATGAAGCTTGAAGTCCTCTACTTTGAAGGCGACCTGGTTGACCTGACGGTTTCTGCCCGGCGGAACATCCCGCTGGCCATCGGCAGTATTATCGGAATCATCCCCGTTCTAGGATGGGTTATCGGCCCGATAATAGGGATGATCATGGCCATCATCGAATTGGTGATGGTCCTGACCGATGAATCCGGTCGGCGTTTGGGCGATAACTGGGCCGGAACTCAGGTGGTTATGTCCTCTGATATAAGCGAGGAGCAGGGTTAAGATAAAATCGCAAATTAGCCTTAATTATGATATTTTATCTACGGCAGACGAGATTAAAAATTAAAGGGGCAGGTGAGAAGAATGAAAAAATTATCAGTATTATTTTTAATTACTACATTAATATTTACTTCTGTTCTAGCGGTGGCAGTTGGTGAAGCCCAGGCCCAGTCGTCTGATTTAAAGGTTGGACTGGTAGTTTCAGGAGCACTGGGAGATCGGTCCTTCTTTGATTCTTCTGCAGAAGGTGTTAGCTGGGCTGAAGAAGATTTTGGCGTGGAAACCCGGATTTTGGAATGCCGAAATGATCCCTCAATTTTCAGAGATAGATTGATCCAGGCTTCGATGTTTGGCGATGTAGTGGTGGTTGTCGGTTTTGAGTTTTTTGATGTAATTCAGGAAATCGCTCCGGAATTTCCAGATGTAGAATACATTTATCCAGATAATCTGGTTGAAGGCCATGACAATATAACTTCGATTATTTATGAAGAACATGAAGGATCATTTTTAGCTGGTGCATTAGCCGCGATGATGACCCAGGAAACAGATATTGAAAATATCAATGAAGAGGATACTATCGGCATGGTAGGCGGCATGGATATTCCGGTGATCCGAAACTTCGAAGCAGGTTACGGGGCCGGGGCCCGCTATATCGACTCAGATGTTACAGTGGAAACGATTTTTGCCGGAGATTTTGAAGATCCGGCTCTAGGGAAAGAGTCTGCTTTAACGCTTTATTCAATGGACGCGGATGTTATTTTTCATGCGGCCGGCAAAACTGGAGAAGGAGTTTTTGAAGCAGCCGAAGAAGAAGATGGTTACGTGATCGGGGTTGATGCTGACCAGCGCTACATTAATCCAGATGTAATCATCGCCAGCGTGATTAAAAGGGTAAATGTTTCTGTGTATGAATCTATCGAGCGAATTATTGAAGACGACTTCGAACCAGGACGGGTCTATCGATATGGCCTGGAAGAAGAAGGTGTTGCTATCGGTTACGGTAGTGAAGACATGGAGCAGATAGTTCCCGATGATATTAAAGAGCGGGTGGAAGAAATTAAAGAGCTAATCCTGGAGGGTGAGATTAAGGTCCCTACAGCTTATTAAAGCTAATATAAATTTGGGTTATCCAGGGGAGAAGTTGGAATATGCTTCTCCCTTATATTTTATCTTTAAGAAGAAGGTATATGAGGTGGAATTAATGGGGAAAGCATTGATTGAATTTAAGAACATAGTTAAAGAATTTCCCGGGGTAGTAGCTAACGATAATATCAACCTGTCTATCGAAGAGGGCAAAATTCACGCTATCGTAGGGGAAAATGGAGCAGGGAAGACTACCCTCTTGAAGATTTTGTATGGCCTGCACCAGCCCACGCAGGGAGAAATATATTTCCAGGGTGAGCGGGTAAAAATAGGGAGTCCGGCCCAGGCGATCAAGATGGGGATCGGGATGGTCCATCAACATTTTATGTTGATCCCCTCCTTCTCTGTTGCTGAAAATATTGTTTTGGGTTATGAACCCAGGCAGAAGAGGTTTTTTACTGATTTCGCGAAGGCTGAGAGGATCACCGAAGACCTGGTGAGGGAGTACGGCCTGCAGGTAGAGCCAACCCAGATAGTTAGAGATGTGTCGGTGGGCATCCAGCAGCGGATCGAGATCCTCAAAGTGCTTTATCACGGGGCTGACATTTTAATTCTGGATGAACCGACGGCAGTATTAACCCCCCACGAGACCGAGGAGTTATTTGAAGTCGTAAAGAACCTGGTCAGAGAGAAAAACAAGACCGTCATCTTCATTACCCACAAATTAAATGAGGTTATGAGTATTTCGGATAAGGTTACGGTAATGCGGGAGGGTAAAGTTGTCGATACTATGCCTACTGCCGCAGCAAGCAAAGCTAAATTGGCCGAACTGATGGTGGGCCGGGAGGTACTGCTAGAGGAGTTAGACCGGGAACCGCAGGAGGGCCCGGTCAGGCTGGAGGTTAAACATCTTAAGACCAGGAATAATCGCGGCCTGGTGGCCTGTGAGGATATTAGTTTCGCTGTGAGGAGCGGAGAGATCCTGGGTATCGCCGGAGTAGAAGGTAACGGACAGTCGGAGTTGATCGAGGCGCTGACCGGTTTGCGGGAGATAGAAGCTGGTGAGGTTTGGGTTCAGGGCGAGCAGGTTACAAACCTTTCCCCCGGCGAGATCAGAGATAACGGGGTGGCTCACATCCCGGAGGATAGGCTTAAAAACGGCCTCAATCAGGAGGCAAGTTTGAGCGAAAATTTTTTGATGGGGCGGCAGTACCAGCAGCCCTTCTCCTCCTACGGCTTTCATCTCCACGATAAAGCGGTCAAGCGTCAGGCACAGGATCTAATCAGCGAATTCGATGTCAGAACACCTTCTGCTGAAGTAGAGGCCGGTAAACTTTCCGGGGGTAACATGCAGAAATTGGTCGTGGCCCGGGAGTTCTCCTATGACAGCCCGATCCTGCTGGTCGCCCAGCCGACCCGCGGCCTGGATATCGGGGCGATAGAATTCATCCATGAACAGATCATGGAGAAGAGAAACCAGGGCTGTGCTGTTTTGCTGGTATCTGCTGAATTGGACGAAATCATGAGATTATCAGATAGGATATTGACCATTTATGAAGGTGAAATCACTTCTCGGTTTACTAACGACGAAAGTCTTTCCAAAAAAGAGGTAGGTCTGTACATGACAGCCAGGCAGGGTGAGGTATGATGAAAATCGTTAAGAACAATCTGGAATATTTGATCTCGCTGGGGACAGCTATCCTTGTTTCTTTGTTCATCGGGGGCCTGATCATGTGGGGTTACGGGAGCAACCCCCTGGCCGGTTATCTGGCTATGCTGCAGGGGGCCTTCGGCTCCCAGTATCACTTCGCCACCACCATCGCCAAGATGGTTCCCCTGGTTCTGACCGGACTGGCTACGGCGGTAGCTTTTCGCAGCGGTATCTATAATATCGGGGGCGAAGGCCAGCTTTATCTCGGTGCTTTTGCAGCGGCCTTTATCGGGATAACTTTCACCGGCCTGCCTGGCTATTTAGGAATACTTCTAGCGGTGGTTTTTGCCGCGGCGGTCGGAGCCTTTTATGCTTTTATCCCGGCCATGCTCAAGGTTACATATAATATAGACGAGGTTATCACGACTATCCTGATGAACAGTATCGCGATTCTGTTCACAGGTTACCTGATCAATTATCCCTTCCGTGCAGCCCAGGGTCGGATGGGTGGGACGGATATGATCGAGCCGGCTTTTCGCTTAAGCAGGTTGGTCCGCCTTTCCGATCTGAATACCAGTATCTTCATGACGGGCTTGATTGCTGTAGCCATTTATTACCTGATGGCTAAGACCACGGTCGGTTATGATTTCAAGATGGTGGGCCAGAATGCCAACTTTGCCCGCTACGGCGGCGTCAAGACTAAAAAGCGGATGGTTACAGCCATGCTGATCTCCGGGGGGCTGTGCGGGATCGCGGGAGCCTTTGAGGTGTTAGGGGTACATTATCGTTTCCTCCAGGCTATTTCCCCCGGCTTTTTCTTCGATGGACTTTTGATCGCTTTGATCGTTAAGAACAACCCGATCGGGATAGTGTTGATGGCTTTCTTCTTTGCGGTGCTCAAAACCGGGTCGCTCTCGATGGAAATGGCGACGCAGATCCCTTCCGAGATCGTTTTGATCATCCAGTCGATCATCATCTTCTTCATCGCCGGAGAGCAGGGCTTTAAGCGGCTGGTGCAGAGTATATT
>JBNJDR010000037.1:0-18026 GCA_051745085.1 Bacillota bacterium
ACCGACCAGGATACTGCGGCTAATTGTTCAATAGAAACGCTAACCTGGGTGGGCCAGGCTGTGTTAGCGACCCTGGCTGAATTAATGGAACCAGATGAACAGGCCATTGCTGCCACCGCCGGAAGAATTATGGCCAACTATTTTAAAGAGAAATCCCGTCTCCAGGAACCCCTGGTCAAAGACTATTTCACTTGCTTAACCTGGCAGAAATTAAAAGCCTTATCTGAATACGGGAGCGTCGAGCCAGGCCTAAACTGGTTGAATCTTGAAAAGCCCCGGATCGAATTGCCCGATTTTCGCTTCGATTTCCGGCAAATAGCAGGCCCGATCGCAACCAGCCATCTTGATACTCCAGAATTGATAAAACTGGACAACTTAAGGGAAAGATATGGTAATTGGGGTGTATTTCAGGACGAGTTAGTTAATTTTATTGAACTGGGCTTTAGCGAAGAGGAAGCTATCCAATTGGCCCGGGCTGAATTCGAACTGCCTGAAGATATCGCTGAGCCCGCCCGGGAATTTTTGCAGGAAGCCGCCGCCAATAATTTAATAAAAAGACCGGCCCAGGGCCGGCAGAAAGGGTGATAAAAATGAAATATTTTCGTAAAATAAGTGGAGATAAAGTATATTTATCGCCTATTAACCTCGAAGATATCACTAAGTACACGGAATGGCTCAACGACCTGGAAATAGCGCTTAATTTAGGCCATGCCACCGCAGTTTATAATCAAGACCGAGAAAAAGAAGCTTTGGAAGAGCTGATTAAAACCGGCCATAACTTCGCCATCGTCGAAAAATCCCTGGATGAACTCCTCGGTAATTGTGGCTTGATGGAAATCGATAATATCCACCGCTCCGCTGAACTCGGCGTTTTCATCGGCAATAAAAATTACTGGCATAAAGGCTATGGCACCGAAGCAATAAAATTGCTGCTCGACTACGGCTTTAACATCTTGAATCTTCACAATATCATGTTGTCGGTCTACAGTTACAATCCCCACGCTATCGCCTGCTATCAAAAGATCGGTTTTCAAGAGATAGGCCGGCGGCGGGAAGCCGTGAAGGTGGCCGGCACCAGATATGACGAGATATTTATGGATATCCTCACCGAGGAATTTTCCGGTAATATCCTTAAAAAACTTAACTTAGAAGAAAAACGCCCTTAAGCTTGCGCAAATTCAGCATTTATCTCAGCAAAAATTTCTTTAACAGACTTGATCTCTTTAATTTTTTCTATGCCTGCTCCAGTAAAGAATAGTCCATCTTGTTCATCACCCGCTTTACCTTTTAAGAGCAAATCTCTGACGCAGAACTTTTTGCTGCATTTCTTCAAACAATCGATACATTCGGTAGGTGGGGGCGCTTCTTCGTCTAAAATCTGTCCCACCAGTCTATTTTTGATCGCCCGAGCAGGTAAGCCAACCGAACTCATTATCTTTACTACATCTGACTTGCTGGATTTCACTACCAGGTCTTTAAAATAATCAGCGACGCTAGCTTCTTTAGAAGCTAAAAATCTGGTCCCCATCTGAACCCCATCTGCTCCTCGTTTGAAGGCCCCGACTACATCTTGAGGGGTAACGATATCTCCGGCTGTAATCACGGGAATAGAAATTTTATCTTTGATCCGCGCTAAAAGCGTAGCACTATCTTCATCTGTTCCTAGATGGCCGCCGGCTTCTCCACCTTCAACTACTACTGCAGAAGCTCCTAGTTTTTCGGAGATTTTAGCTAATTTCAACGAAGAAACGATGGGAACAATCGGTACTCCAGCTTCTTGACCCAGGCCAAACATATCCCGGGAAAACCCAGCCCCGGATACGATCAAATCGATCTGACTGGAAATGGATTCTTTGATTAAATTCAAAAAGTCAGAAGCTGCAAACATAATATTTACTCCAATAATACCATCAGTTTTATCTTTTGCTTTCTTTATCTCTTCTCTTAATTCTTCGGGGGTTAAAGCCGTCCCTGCCAGCAATCCTATACCGCCTTCTTCGGCTACAGCGGCGGCCAGTTCGGCCATGGAAACTCGGATGGCCATACCTCCCTGGATAATTGGATATTTAGGTTGTAAATCACCTATGCGTAACTCTGGAATATTAATTTTAACTCACCTCTAAATATATAATAGTCTTATCTAATTAGTATAGATTATATCATAAAAATCTAACATCTCCAAACAGACAAAAACCAGCCCAGCGCAATTCGCCTCTAGGACTGGTTTAAGTTTGCCTAACTACCTATTCATTTAAGTAAATTCTAGGAACTCTTGCGCTGATCCCACAGGTTATCTCATAATTAATCGTTTTAGCTAAATCAGCAAGCTCTGTAGCGGTAATCTCTTCATCCCCCTGGCTTCCGATCAAAGTTACTTCACTGCCCACTTCAACATTTTGGATCCCTGTAACTTCAACCATCATCATATCCATGCAGACCCGGCCGCGAATAGGAGCCCTTTCTCCATTAATTAGAACTTCCGCCTGATTGGATAATATCCGGGGATACCCATCGGCATAACCTAAAGGCAGCGTTGCTATCATTGCTTCCCGCTCGGTCCTGTAAGTGCCTCCGTAGCTTATCGGCGTCCCAGCAGGTACCTTTTTTAAAAATGCTACCCGGGTCTTCCAGCTTAAGACCGGCCGCAGGGTAAAGGGGAGTTCCACTTCTTGAGAAGGCGGAAGTCCATACATCATGATTCCCGGCCGCACAATATCATGGGCTTTTTCAGGCATATCAATGATGGTAGCACTATTGGCTACCTGGAGTTTAGGAAGATCTTTGTCCTTCACTCCAAGTTCCCTGATTCCCGTTACTGCCTGTTGAAATCTCTCATATTGCTTTTCTGTATATTCCTTGTTGGCTTCATCAGCTTTAGCAAAATGGGTCATTAAACTATCCACGGTCAGGTTGCTGGCCGCAACTGTCTTTTGATAAAATGAGGGAACTTTATCCGGGGTAAGTCCCAATCTATTCATCCCTGTCTCGACTTTTAAAACTACGGGAATCGTCTTATTATATTCTCGAGCCAGCGCATTGATAGCTTTTCTGGAATCCGAGCGGCAAATAGTAGGTATTAAATCATACTCGACCAGTAATCTTACCTGTTCAGGCACAGTTTCCCCAAATACCTGGATCGGTGCTTTAATCCCGACTGCTCTTAACTGGATCGCTTCTTCAGGTATAGCTACCGCCAATCTTCTAGCTCCAGCAGCTAAAGCAGCCCGGGCCACCTTAACCGCTCCGTGCCCATATGCATCTGCTTTAACTACGGCCATGATTTCGCTCTCAGGACCTATCTGCTCCCGGATCGATTTTATTTGGTAACGGATATTGGCAAGATCAATTTCAGCTTTTACAGGCCTGGTTATTTCCTGCATCCTAATCACCTTCCCTATCCTAAATCTAGCTCTTAATTGTCACAGCTGTTATCTATATCTCCTTGAAGTTTCTTCACGATAAAGCTAGCTACATCGTCACCGTGGGTTCCCCGGCCAAAGCCAGCATCCATCCCAGAATCACAGGCTATATCATCAGTCACCTGAGTTCCGCCGCCTATTAAAATAATATCATCTCTAATCCCTCGTTCAATACAGAGATCATTTAATTTCTGCATATTCTGCCTATGCACGTCGTTATGAGTAATGATGGTACTGATCAAAATAGCATCAGCGTTGGTCTCAACAGCCGCATCAACCACCTTATTAATCGGAACTGAGGTGCCGAGGTAGGTGACTTTGAAGCCATATTTTTCGATCCCGCCGTGCTTAATATCGATTATCTCCCTTAGCCCTACGGAATGTTCATCTTCGCCGACAGTTGCTGCTACTACTTTTAAGGAGTTTTCTTTGACATAGGCTCGTATCTCATCATCAGGTAGCAATTCTTCCTTTTCCGGAATTTCTAACTCATCTATATCTATAGCAAAATCAACTTTACCTTTTACTTCTATCAAAGTACCCTCGGCTGGATGCATGACTTCCCGGTGAATAACCTCTGGATTCTCTAGACCCATCTTTTCAGCAATTTCTATAGCTGCAACTTCAGCTACGGCTTCATTAGTAGGTAAAAACAGGGTTACATTTACCCAGCCATCACCGGCCCACTCTACTTCGGGCTTCAATTTGTTGCCTTTTCTAAACTCTCGGGTCTCTTCCAATCTATTATTCACGTTATCTTCCGGATCTAATTCATCGATGAAATCGATCATCTCAGGTTTTTCTAAAGTACAGCCACCAATCAGATCACAGCCTTTATCTATTCCTTCAGGTAAATTATTATACCCGTAGTGATTACAGACCGGGGCTAAGTAGTCGTCATCTCGAGGAATAATACTGTCAGCAGAAACGCCTCCATCTTTTTCTCTGACGATGCCATCGTCGTTTCTTTCTGGATATCGTCCGGAATCTACGAAGAAACCCTGAGAAACAGCATCGAAATACCCGCCAACTTCCAGAATCTCTTCCATGAAGAGAACCGCCCGTTCTTTCAATTCCCGGGCATCGCTGCGCAGCCGACTTTCTTCTTTTTTCTCTAAGCTTAAAATCTTCTTCAGCCCATCTAGAGCAGCGAAAGTCTGCTTGGCCGTATCAACCGCCATAATATTATTATAGTGCCAGGGCACATTGCGGCCCTCATCCGGGGTGATTGTGCTTTGAATATCAGCAGATGTTAAAGCCGAGATCAGGATATTCAGAGTATGGGTCACGGTTGCTTCCCGAATAGACGACTCCATATATTTGGTATTCTGCTGAGCCCTAAACCTAAAACCTGCGAATAATTCTCTTAAGGCCACCGCATAAGGCATATTCAGCCTTAAATCGGGAGCAGGGGCAGCCGCCGGTGGAACTGTAGATAATGCGATCAAATCTTTAGGCATGCCTGCTTTCATTGAAAACATCGAATTGATTGCATGCTGGACGAACAATTCAGGCATCACATTCCAGGCCTTACGGGCGGTAGCGTTAGCATTATGAGCGCCATCAATTTGCAGCATATCGACCGAAGCCATGATTTTCTTGGCTACAGCAGCATCTACAAAAGAACGAAACATATTAACATTACGATAAAGTACGTTATACTGGGGGTCTTGATGGGCTCCATTTACTCCCTCTTCAGCAAACAAAACCGCTATCTCCGAGCCGGCTACCCCGCTGACGTAAGAGTGAAAATTAAGGGGTCTGCCCACTTCGTCTTCGATAAGGTCAAGTGCCCTTCTGGTGATCCGCAGCTGTTTTCTGGTAATAGGGATACCGCCCACCCCTTCCGGGGTCCCCTCGATTAAACCATCGAAGTGGCTCTGACCGGCCGTTCTGATTACCATAAGATGATCCGCCCCGTGCCAGGCAGCCATCCGCATCCTCCGGATATCATCTTCAAATCTCCCTGAAGCGATCTCGGTCGTTATTACCGGCTCAGGTTGGGGATCTATCCCGTTAAAGCTTCTAGCCGCAGGCAGGGGGATGCTTTTGTCCAGACCCTCACTCATATCATAGTAAACAAAATCTTCAAGTTTAAGTTTATCAACTGGATTTCTCCAGGTCCAGCCCTGCCGGCGGGGTCGGTAATCTTCTATATCTTCCAATAAAGCTTCTATGTCTATTTTTTCGTTTGGCTGCAAACTCATTATTGCCCCCCTCCCCTAAATAAATCAACTAACTCATCTTCGCTATACTCTCCGTCTTTAATAGCCAGGCCTGCTTCTTTCAAGCTGATATCTTCTTTTTGGGACAGCTTCAACACCACATGGCCGGCTCCTTTACCGAGAAGATCATATTCATGAATCTTATTTACTACAGCTTTAGCATCCAGGCTGTTGAAACCCATCCTCAACAATACCGACCTTTCAATCGATGGAGATGTATGGGTCCTGGCTAACTCAGTTAACGGATCGACTATATCTTCAGCTAGCCGCCAGAATCTATCTTTTAACTCCTGATCAGATAGATCAGCTAACTGCTTCCGGCGTTCAGCAAAATCATCTTTTCTCTCAGGTGACATGAGATCACTCCTATTTAAGTAAATTTATTTTCTTGCTTCTTGTTCTTCAAAGTCTTCTTCTTTTAAATTTAACGTATCTAGCAGCAGATGCAAAGCTGCCTCCGGATATTTCTGACTCATCACGCCTAGTGAAGCCATGATGTACTTTTCATCTATCAAAGGTTCTGCTTCAGGAGGCGGCAGCAGCTGCCGGGAACGCTCGTTGCGCAGGGTTTTAAGTATCATTTTACCTCCAGGTAATCTCGTTAAGGCCCCACCTGTACCTATCATCCACCTTACCGCAGTTAAATCTTTGCCTTCTGCCACCGTTTGTCTTCCCCCCGAGCCATAGTAGTCTCTATAAGTGCCGGCATGGCGTTCTAAGGCTGTTTTAACTGCTCGAGCAGTAAGATGTTCCACATATTTTTCTTCCTCTTTATTTCTAGGTATCGGGGCCAGGTCTTCCTGGGCAGGCAGATCAAATTCATCCTTTAGAAGGCTAAAAACGTGGGAGGCGTTAAGATAAACGCCTAAATCACCTTCCACAGTTCTTTTAGCTTCAGGCTCAGGGCTCACCAGCATATCCCGAACCTTGCCTGATTCTTCGGTTACTGAATGAACGTCCGTGGTAGCGCCCCCGACGTCGAATACAACCAGATTCCCTATTGCTGATTTCAATAATTTTGCCGCCTCCATCACAGCACCTGGAGTAGGCATCATTTCTGCAGTAAGCATATCCTGAATCCGGGACATCCCCGGTGCTCTAACTATGTGGCGGGCAAATACTTCATGGATTTCTCTGCGGGTAGGCTCGATATTTAACCTGTCAATATCGGGATAAACGTTCTCCACGATTATAGTTTCGGTACCAGCTTCCTGAAAAATTTCTTCCACTTCATCCTGAAGAACGCTGTTGCCGGCATATATTACCGGCACCTGCAGGCCCAGCCCTGCTAGTTTTTCCGCGTTATAGATTATAGTTTCTTCTTCACCGTAATCGACACCGCCGGCCAATAAAATAATATTGGGCTGAATATCTCTAATTTGTTTAAGCTGTCTTTCCCTTAATTTGCCTGCCGTTATTAATTTAATCACCGCCCCGGCTCCTAAAGCTGCTTCCTCCGCAGCCCGGACGGTCATCTCTTTAACCAGCCCGTGCACCGACATCTTCAAACCGCCGGCCGCGCTGCTGGTGGCCATGAATTCCTGCCACTGCAATTCCTCAACCTGTAAATTTTCTTTTAAATCCTCAATAGCCTGCTCTAAACCGATCATCACATCGCCTTCCAGGACCGTGGTCGGAGCCATCCCCTGCCCTACATAGCTGGGATCATCTGTGCTCAGCCCTTTAAAACCATTGACCATCGTTGTAGTACTACCGATCTCAGCGATTAAAAGTTCCAGATCCATCGATTGAAGCCTCCCTAATTAATCATCCTTAATCTCTGCATCTATCATGCCATCTAATAAACGCTTAATTACCTCTTTATCTAAATTAACCTCCGCAGCTAAAAATTCTATTTCGTCCGAACCAAGAGTACTTATGCCGCTTTCTTTAACGGCTTTCTTTAAATAAGAAAGTCTAATCCGGGTCAGATCCAAATCTCTGGCTTTGATCCTTTCTGGATGCGACGGAATAACTATCGATTCCCCCGGGACCTCCTGGTCTGGATTCCCGCGGCTGATCTTAATCCCATTCTCTCTAGCAAAATTCAACTGAGGAATAGGATGCTTGCCAGCTCCGGTATACTCTGTTTCTTGAACAACCAGGATTTTATCTTCATCCATTTCCCGGGCAATAGCAAAAGCTGCAGCAAGAGATGTATTTCCAGCTGGACCCCGTTCCATTCCTTCCACAGCAGCCAGGGCTTCTGTCAGATAAAAAACCTCACCCTGTTTAACTGTGACATACCTGTCCATATATCGAAGAGCTCGGGCTGCGTTTATCGGGACATCTGCCCGATCCGGCCAGGTGGCGAAGGGTATACCAAAACCAGTATGCCCCGTGGTGAATGACTTTTTATTAAAATCGGTATCGCTGGCCATATGTAAACCACTCAAATCTACACTAGCAGCAATAATTTCTGTAGCCTTAGCTCCTGCCTTTTTTACTCCGCGAGCGGTTCCAGTTAAGTTTCCTCCTCCAGCATTGGTACAGATAATCGCATCAGGCTCAGCACCCTCCTGTTCTCGTAATTGTTCAATAATTTCATAACCTAAGGTTTCCACTCCGGCGATGCCAAAAGGCGTATAGAGCGAAGCGTTGAAATAACCGGTTTCTTCCAGGACTTTTAAAAACGTATAAAAAAGTTCAGGGCCTACCGATAGCTGAAGCACCTCGGCTCCATAGGCTTCACATTTTCTCCCTTTTTCCAGAATCTCCGGCTGGCCTTTACCTTCACTATCAAAAACCTCCTGAACGATGATGCTCTCTAACCCGCGCATAACGGCCTGAGAGGCTACCGCTGCCCCATAATTACCGCTAGTGGCTGCCACTACTCCTGGGTACCCATTCTGCTCAGCATGGTAAACAGAAACTGAAGCCCGTCTGGCTTTATAACTACCGGATGGGTTGGCGGCTTCGTCTTTCAAAAATATTCTCGCCCCTTTGCCTGCAGGGGATAGTTTTCTAACTATACTTGTAATGTTCTTTAATTCTAACAACGGAGTCTGACCGACCCCCGTCTGTTTTTGGATCTCAAAAACTTCGTCCAATTTATACCCGGCTTTTTGCATCATCTTCTCATAGTCAAAAATCAATTCATTAACTTTAAACTGAGAATAGTCGATACCTACAGCCTTTTTCATGATCTCATTTTTACGAGCCATCAATTCATTATAATCTCCAGCTGCCATTATTCTTCCCCCCTTTTATCCCTCAATATCTCCTTTAATTCACGGCCAACTTGAAGCAGCTCAGGAATGGGTTGACCGTAACTATGAAGATAGGCAGGGGAAGCATTTATTAATTTGCCTTCATGTTCCCTTCCGATAACGGATTCTATTTCCACATCATCCCCTATTTCAGCATCGTGCTTTAAGAAGCCTTTGATCTTCAATTCCAGAGGTACTTTCGCTGTATCTTCAGGTACCTGAGGTGCCCTATTTCCTGCTTCAAGCACCACAGAATAAATTTCTACCCACCTACCGGCTTTTACTTGCTCAGCCATCTTTATTCCTCCTAACTCTAACCTTTTACCAAAGTTTAAATTAGTTCTCGCATATCGGTCATAACAGCACCAGGTACTGGTAAATCAGCCATAGTATGCAGGCCAGGAACAGCTTTAATTACATGAGGGATCATATTAACCGCCACACCCATGGTCCCTTTTCCACCAGGTATTTCAGGAGATATCGCCATGTTAACTTCTGGATCGCCATAAATCTTTATATAATCTCCCGTTTCAACATCTTCTATTTCCGGATGAATCTGCTGAGGATGATTTAAAACGATTATCTCTTCTCCCTGATAGAAACCTTTAGCTATATGCTTACATCCTGCTACCATTCCTGGCTCAACCGTAACGTGCTCCGTCTTCCGATGAGTTTCAGAAACGATCGGCTCTCTAGTCTCCCGAATTTCATCAAGTTTTATACCCAATCGATCAGCTATCATATGGATAGATTCTTTAAAACCGATATGGCCAACGATCGTTCCTGCCTCAATACCCTGCTCAAACTCCTCTACGGTTGTTCCAACTCCCTGGGTCTTCATAACAGTAGGACCGAAAGGAGAAAGATCATTAATTCTTGAAGCCTCTATCTTCTTGACATCTCCACACACTCCAGAAAGGGCAATGATCATCAAATCAAGCACAAACCCGGGGTTAATACCTGTACCGAGTACAGAAACATCATTTTCTCGAGCTAAACGATCGATCTCACTGGCAAATGCGTTGTCTCCTGCCATAGGATAAGCCATTTCTTCAGCTATAGAGATAACGTTTATTCCTTTTTGAATAATTAATTTTAACTGTGGCTCTACATCTTTTAAGAATGAGCTGGTCGCCAATAAAACAAGATCTACATCTTCGGATAAAACAAGTTCGGGATCATCAGTGATTTCTACATCCAATTTTTCTTCAATGTTTAGCAAATCTCCCAAATCTTTACCCAGCTTCTTAGGATCTGTGTCTATGCCGCCTACAAGTTCTACTCCTTCTTTTTTAGCCAGGATACGTCCCATGCCGCTGCCCATAGAACCTAAGCCCCACAAAACTACTTTAATTTTCTCCATTCATTTCACCTCTTTTATTTACTAACTACCTTAGTAGTCACTAATATTATAATCTTTTCTCAATAATTTTGCAAACTAAATTAATCCAACTTTTCCATAAGCCTAATCGCTGCCTTTAACATTACGGTAACTCCTAAAGGCATCGCATCTTCATCAAAGTCATAAGCAGGATGATGATGGGGAGCGGTTATTCCTTTCTCTTCATTACGTCCCCCTAAAAGGAACATGGCCCCGGGCTTATTTTGTAAGAAGAAAGCGAAATCTTCGGAACCCAGAGTGGGTTTATCAACTCTAACTAACGTATCTAAGCCTGCTTCTTCCTTGATCGTCTTCTCCAATACTTCTACTATCTCAGCATCATTAATTAACGGGGGATAAAGGTCTCTATAGTCCAATTGATAATCAGCCCCATAAGCCTTACATACTCCAGCTATTATTTCTTTGATTCTTTCTTCTAATAATTTGCGAACTTCAGGCTGGAGAGCCCGGATCGTAGCTTCTAACCTTACCTTATCAGCTATAACATTGCGCCTATAGCCACCTTCTATCTTCCCTACGGTAACTACAGCAGAATCATTCGGATCTACATTTCTACTCACCACCGTCTGCAGGGCTTGAACGATCTCGCTCGCTACGATAATGGCATCATTTCCTTCATGGGGACTAGCCCCGTGAGAACTTTCCGTCAATATATCCAGATCAAACTCATCTGCCGAGGCAAAAAATGACCCTTCTCTAATCCCAATCTTTCCCGATTCATTGGCACTCCAAATATGAAGCGCCAAAACTGCATCAACTTCAGGATCTGAAAGTACTCCTGCTTCTATCATAGGCAAGGCCCCGCCAGGGCCTTCTTCTGCCGGCTGAAAGATTAATTTAATTCGGCCCGGTAATTCTCCTACTAATTGAGATGCCGCAGTAGCTACTCCCAATAATATGGCTACATGCCCATCGTGACCGCAGGCATGCATTTTCCCGTCCACATGCGATTTATACTCTGACTCACCTGATTCCTGAATAGGCAAAGCATCCATATCCGCCCGGATTGCAATTACCGGACCCTCGCCTTCACCTATAAGTCCCACTACCCCGGTCCCGGCTATCCCTGTTTCATGAGGTATACCTAAATCCGTCAGTACACGACTGATTAAAGCTGCTGTTTCTTTTTCTTCGAAGCCTAGTTCTGGCTGCTGATGGATCTCTCTTCTCCATTTTATTAATTGTGGTTTTAATTTCCCAACAATTTCTTCTATAGTCTGAATTTCCAATCTATATACCTCCTAAAAAATTTAGTTTATCTCTCATATAATAATTAAATATAAAGATTGATTACCCTTTTTAATTTTCAAAAAATAATTTAAAATATAAAAAGAAGGGGCATATGCCCCTCCTTCAAAACAAATTTTTATTATATTTGGTTAAAATGAATCGATTACCTCTTCGATCGGAGTATAATCCATACCAAATGCATCTGCAACAGCTTTGTAAGTTATCTCACCTTGATATACATTAAGACCTAAAGCAAATCCGATATCATCTTTTAGCGCCTGTTTATAACCTTTATTAGCTAATTTCCTAGCATAGGGCAGGGTTGCATTAGTCAGTCCAAAAGTAGAAGTTCTAGCTACTGCTCCAGGCATATTAGCAACGCAGTAATGAACAACACCATGCTTCTCAAAGACAGGATCACTATGAGTAGTAGCATGAGATGTTTCTACACATCCACCCTGATCAATAGCTACATCAGCAATTACAGAACCTTTCTTCATGGTTTTAACCATATCTTCGGTAACTAAATGAGGTGCTTTTGCCCCTGGAATCAATACGGCTCCAATAACAAGATCAGCTTCTGCTACCTGCTCAGCTAAGTTATATTCATTGGACATCATGGTTTTTACTCTGCCTTGATAGATATCATCGATGTAGCGCATTTGAGCTGCGCTCTTTTCCATAACAGTAACATCAGCTCCCAGGCCAACGGCCATCTTGGTTGCATTAAGGCCAACAATTCCGCCGCCAATAACTACTACTTTGGCAGGAGCAACACCTGGAATACCGCCCAGAAGAACCCCCTGACCTCCTTGAGGCTTTTCTAAAAAGCGAGCTCCGGCTTGAGTAGAAAGACGACCGGCCACTTCACTCATAGGGGTTAAAAGAGGTAATCCGCCAGCGCTATCTTCTACAGTTTCATAGGCTATGGAAACAACTTCTTCAGCCATTAATTCTTTAGTTAACCTTTCCTCAGCAGCTAAATGTAAGTAAGTAAATAAAATCAAATCTTTTTTGAAATATTTATATTCTTCTTCCAATGGTTCTTTAACTTTCATAACCATATCGGCTCTTTCAAATATCTCTGCAGGGGAATCCACCATCTCAGCTCCAGCTTGAATATACTCTTCATCCGAAATACCGCTGCCCACACCACCGTTAGTCTGAACTAAAACCTCATGACCGTCATCTTTGAATGCCTTAACCCCTGCCGGGGTAATAGCAATTCTGTTTTCGTTATCTTTGATTTCCTTCGGGACACCAATAATCATTAAATTTCCTCCTTTATATAGTTAATAAATGGTTAAAACAAAACTAAGTCTATTCAATTAATACTATTCTTTTTAATATTTAATTTTCCTGCCTATCTCATCTATTTTTTCTAAATTAAATAAAAAAATTCACAAATACACGGAAAAAAACACCTGATATAAAATACCAGGTGTTTGTAATCTGTTATATTTTCATTTCCACTTCGGCTTCTTCTTTTAAGTCATCCATATAATCGCTCCATACTTCTTCCCGTTTTCTTTCCACTAAGATCCTCTCGATGTCTTCTTTGACTTCCTCAAACTCTAATACTCCAGCATCTCTTATTTCATTAACCTTAATTACGTGATACCCAAATTCAGTAGAGACAACATCGGATACCTCTCCTTCTTCTAAAGCAAAAGCTGCTTCTTTAAACGTGGGATCAAACTGAGTTTGCTCTGTAACTAAACCCAATTCTCCTCCTGCCTCTGCAGATGGGCCTACTGAAACTTCCTGAGCTAACTCAGAAAAATCCTCGCCTGCTTCTAAGCGAGCAATTACTTCTTCAGCCTCTTCTTCGCTATCCAAGAGGATATGACTTACTTCTATCCCTGATTCCATCTCAAAACGATGAAGGTTATTATCGTAATACTCCTTCATATCTTCTTCAGAAATCTCTATCTCTCCGATTGTTTCCTGCTGGAGAGCATAAATTAATAGTTCCTGCTCGTTCATCTCTAAAAATAATTCTTTATATTCTTCCATAGACTCCATGCCCTGCTGCTGCAGGATAGAAACCATCTGCTCTTCGGTCATATTGTTTTGGGCAAGGATTAGGTCAACATGCTCCTGGAAAAAAATATCTTTATCTTCTTCTGTCATTTCAATCCCCTGTGCTTCAACTTCCTGCTGAAGAAGATAATAAGATAAAAATTCATCAAATTTCATCTTTCTATATTCATTGATCAATTCCTGACCGGCTTCCGACTGAACAATTAATTGTCCGAACTCCTGGTTTGCCTGAAACACAGTCATAAGAACATCGTTAACATTAATATACTCGTCTATCTGCTGCATCATAATTTCTTCTCCGTTAATTACAGCAGCGATGTTTTCTGTTTCTTCTTGAGCAAAAGCAGTAGTGCCGGTAAAAATAGTTAAAGTTAAAACTCCGACTAAGATTAAAGATGATAACTTTTTCATTAAAATAATATCCACTCCCCCGTTGTATTTAATAAATTTATACTTTCCTTAATTTATTCTAGATAAATAGTAAAATTCCTGCCCCAAAATAAAAATGGCTCCCCGAGCAGGACTCGAACCTGCGACAAAGTGGTTAACAGCCACTCGCTCTACCAGCTGAGCTATCGGGGAGTATAATAATAAAAATCGGCGACGACCTACTCTCCCACAAGGTCACCCTTGCAGTACCATAGGCGCTGGAGGACTTAACTGCTGTGTTCGAAATGGGAACAGGTGTTTCCCCTCCGCTATTGTCACCGAAAATTTAATATTTAATTTAAAAGTTACTTACTACAATAAATATAATACATGATTATTGATCAGCTGTCAAGGGTTTTAAGCAAAAATGATAACTTTATCTACTCATCTTTGGATCAAGGGCATCTCGTAAACCGTCACCAAATAAATTAAAACCCAATACAGTTAACATAATGGCTAAACCCGGATAAGTAGTCACATGATGAGCGGTTCTAATATAACCCCTCCCTTGACTGAGCATTGCCCCCCATTCTGGGGTAGGTGCTTGCGCGCCCAGGCCAAGAAAACCTAAGCCAGCAGCCCAGAGGATAGCAGCTCCAACCTGTAAAGATGATTGGACAATTATCGGAGCCAGACAATGAGGTACTACGTGCTTGAAAATGATAACCGCTTCTCTAACGCCGATTGCGTGAGCGGCTTCAACGAATTCTTTATTTTTAATCGATAAAACAGAACCGCGCACTAATCTAATATAAGTAGGTATGGATACCACACCAACCGCAATCATAGCATTAACCAGGCCTACTCCCAATACAGAAACAATTATGATAGCTAAAAGCATCCCTGGAAAGGCCATCATAATATCTACGAACCTCTGCACGATCATATCAAGTTTACCGCCATAATAACCGGAGATAGCTCCAATAGGTACTCCTACTCCGATGCCGATACCAATGGAAATAAACCCGATCGTTAAGGAAATTCTTGCTCCATATATTATTCTACTCAATAAATCTCTTCCCAGGTCATCAGTACCTAACAAATGTTCCCGGGATGGTCCCTCTAAAGTCTTGAAAAAATTAGTTTGAAAGGGATTATGAGGAGCTATATATGGGGCCAATACAGCTACTACAAATAATGCTAAGATGAATATTATACCTGCAATCGCTAATCTATTTCTTTTTAACTGTCTAAATGCTTTACTTCGAAAAAAATGCATAAACTTCTCACTCCCCGCTAACTATATTGAATCTGTGGATCCAAGAAAGCATATAATATATCTACAAATAAATTAATCAAAACAAATAATAACGCCAGTAGTAAAACAGAACCCTGCACCACTGGATAATCTCTAGCTAAAATAGAATCTACCATCAAACGACCAACTCCTGGCCAGGAAAACACAGTTTCTGTTAAAACTGCTCCCCCCAATAATAAGCCAAAACGCAGACCTAAAATTGTTACAATAGGTATTAATGCATTTCTCAAAGCGTGCTTTACTACAACAACTTTCTCAGTCAAACCTTTGGATTTAGCCGTGGTAATGTAATCCATGTTAAGTACTTCAAGCATACTCGACCGGGTCATTCTCGCTATAAGTGCTGTAGAATGAGCCGCTAAAGTAAGAGCTGGTAATACGAAGTGTTGAGGTGTGCCCATTCCTGATGAAGGCAGCCAACCCAGCCTTACCGAAAAGATTAACATCAAAATTAGGCCGAGCCAGAATACCGGCGCCGCTACTCCAAATAGCGAAAAAACCATGGTTAATTGGTCGTAAATTGAATAAGGGCGAGTAGACGATATTACCCCCACCGCAATACCCAATATGGTTGCAATTATTAAAGATATAAAAGTAAGTGCTAAAGTATTAAGAAATCGAGGCCATATCTCCATGGCCGCAGGTCGATTTGTTCTCGTGGAAATTCCTAAATCACCTCTAAACAACCTTTGCATGAAAATACCAAATTGTATTGGCATAGGTTCATCCAGGCCTAAATCTGCCCTGACTTGGGAAATATATTCTGGGGTAGCGTGAACTCCAGCCATTGCCACCGCCGGATCACCCGGTAGTAATCTTACCATACCAAAAACAATTATCGCTACTCCTAGTAATACTGGAACTAATAATACTAATCTTCTTAAAATGTATGACGACACAACTATCCCTCCTGTGAAACAATAATTAATTTAAATTAAACTAGGCCCCACCTGACGTAGCCGCAGGGCCTAGCTTATCTGCCTTTATTTCTTTTTATTTAAATAACCTTATTCCTCTTCTGCTTTGAAATATGCTTCATGAGCTTCTATATGCTCTCTTGGATGGTGGATTAAACCTCCAACTTCATTTCTAACGCCATTTAATTGAGCAACACTGTGAAGGAAAATCCAGGGAGCGTCATCCCAAATTAATTCAATGGCTTCTGCATATAGGTCTTTTCTGACCTCAGTATCAGGGGTAACTCTCGCTTCTTCTAATAGTTCATCCACACCTTCGTGGTCGCCAAAGTGCCAGTTGTTACCATTAGGAGCCCATTCATCTGAATGGAACAGCGCATATAAACCATAGTCAGCATCACCAGTAACAGTACCCCAACCAAGGAAATACATGTCATGTTCTACTTCAGAAGGCTCTTGATTTAAAACTTCTAAATAAGTTGCCCATTCCATGGTTGTCATGTTAGCTGTAATACCTACATCAGCCAATTGACTCTGAACTGCCTGAGCGATCGTTTCATCCTGAGGATATCTTCCTACTGGATAATAAAAATCTACTTCGAATCCATCTGGATATCCAGCGTCAGCCAGCATTTCTCTAGCTAATTCCGGATCATACTCGTACATATCCTGTTCTGCATAACCAAATATAGCTGGTGAGATAGGAGCATCAGAAGGTCTTCCTGCTCCCTCAAGAATTTGCTCAACGATAGCTTCACTATCTACAGCATGGTTAACAGCTTTTCTTACCTGAACATCATGAAAAGGTTCTCCTTGATTGTCCAGGCCAATATAAAGAGTTCTTAAACTTGGAACGTTCTCAACTGAAAGCTCTGAGTTCTCTTCAAGACGAGAAACATCTCTTGGAGGTACATTCATGATCGCATGAGCTTCTCCTGTTTCCAGCATAACAACCCGGGTAGACTCTTCAGGCACTACCAATATTCTTACTGTATCTACAATAGCGTTTTCTCCCCAGTAATCATCGTTACGCTCTAAAATCACAGCCTCACCTCGAGACCATCCTTCAAAGGTAAAAGGCCCTGTACCTACAGGATTACTACCTACGTCATCACCATATTCCTCAACTGCGGCTGGACTTATCATAGAAATAAAATCATGGGATAAGTGAGCCATCAAAGGAGCAAATGGTTCTTCTGTAGTTAATCTAATCGTATACTCGTCTACTACTTCCATATCAGTGATAGTATTAATTAAGAAAGAATAAACAGCTCCTTCATCTAAAAGTCTTTCCAGGTTAAACTTAACAGCTTCAGCATTGAATGGTGTTCCATCATGAAACTCAATACCTTCTTTTAAATAAATGTCAAAAACTGTTCCATCTTCGGAAACATCATAATCTTCGGCCAACAAAGGAACGATTTCGCCTTCTGGAGTCATTTCAAAAAGGGTCTCCATAATATGGACCATAACCATCGCTGCCGGAGATGATTGGGCATAGAGAGGATCCAAAGATTCGGGATCAGCACCTATCGCTATGCGTAAATCCCCACCTTCTTGCATATGCGCATCTGCTTTAACCTCCTGGGCCGACATAAAAAATGAAAATACTAAAACCACTACCAACAAACCAACTAAAGTTTTTCTCATATAAACTACTCCCTCCTGTTTTGGTAAAAACATATTAAAATACTCTTATTACCTTTATTCTATATAATTTATTAATTTCCTGCTTTAAAATTTTAAATTAAATAAAAAATAATTTTCTGCAAATAATTATAAATACTCTATACATAAAAAATCTCTGCCCAAAAGCAGAGATAGGAAAAATATATAGATGTAAAAGCACACCATCAAAGATGCAAAGGGAAAAAAGAGAAGACCTCGATCTATT
>JBNJDR010000038.1:0-17805 GCA_051745085.1 Bacillota bacterium
TAAAAACTATTATTACATTAGATGAACAGGAGCGGAGATTAGAAGGATATGATCTTTTGGTGGAAGAAGGCAGGGTTTCAGCTATTGCTGAAGAAATTGTTCCTCTACAAAATAAAGAAGTAGAAATAATTGAGGCCGAGAACTATTTTATGTTCCCCGGCCTCGTTAATACTCATCATCATTTTTATCAAGTATTAACCCGGAATATAAGGGCAGTACAGGATGTGGAGCTATTTGATTGGTTAAAGTATCTCTATCCGATTTGGGCTCATCTGACCCCCGAAGCAGTTTATTACAGTGCTCTGGTAGCCTGTGGAGAACTATTAAAAACTGGTTGTACTACTGCAGTTGACCAGTATTACGTTTTTCCCAAACAGCAGGATTTAAACATCCTGGACCAAGAGTTCAAAGCAGGCCAGGATATAGGTATTAGGCTGCATGCCTGTAGAGGGAGCATGTCTTTAAGCGAAAAAGATGGTGGACTTCCACCGGACCAGGTTGTGCAAACTGAAGCTGAAATATTAGAGGATACTGCTCGAGTTATTGAAAAATTTCATGATCCGGAACCTTTTGCAATGCAGAGGGTTATAGTTTCTCCCTGCTCTCCTTTTTCGGTGACCGAAGAACTGATGGTAAAATCCATCGAACTTGCCCGGCAATATAATGTTCTGGCTCATACTCATCTGGCTGAAACCAAAGATGAAGATGATTATACTGCGAAAAACTTTGGCCTGACCCCTTTAGAATATATGGAAAAAGTAGGCTGGGTAGGTGAAGATGTCTGGTTTGCTCATGGTGTCCATCTTGATAGGGAAGAACTAAAACGGATGGCCAAGACTGGAACAGGGGTGGCGCATTGCCCTGCTTCTAACATGAAGCTTTCTTCGGGAGTGGCTTCAGTTCCAGAAATGTTAGAGTTAGGGGTTCCCGTGGGACTGGCTGTAGATGGCAGCGCTAGTAACGATGGTTCTAACATGATTGCTGAAATGCGGTTGGCTTTACTTTTACACAAGTTGGAAAATGGAATCACCTCGGTGGGCCCGGAAGACATCTTGAAGATAGCAACCCACGGGGGAAGCAAAATTTTAAAGCAGCCTGAAATAGGTAGTCTGGAAATAGGGAAGGCGGCTGATCTATTCCTGCTGGATAGCCGCGATATAGCTTTAGCTGGTGGGTTATCAGATCCTGTATCTGCCCTGATCAATACCGGTACCAGTCAGGAAGTTGATTTAACTATGGTCAATGGAAAAATCGTGGTTAGAGAAGGCAGGTTAACAACCATCAACGAAGAGGAAGTTGCGGCAAGAACAAATCAACTTGCTGAAGAGATGCTTGCCCAGGAGGGCTTAATATGATATTAATTCACAATGGGATAGTATTAACCTTTAATCAGGAAGAAGACGTGATTAAAGATGGTGCTGTTTTAATCCAGGAAGACGAAATAAAGGCTGTTGGCTATGGAGAAGAACTGCTGCAAAACTATCCTGAAGCAGAAACCATTGATGCTGGTGGAGGTCTAATCATGCCGGGGTTGATTAATGCTCATATGCATCTCTACAGTACATTTGCCCGGGGAATGGATCTAAAAACTTCATCTCCACCGGAAGATTTTGTAGAGATTTTAGAGAAGCTCTGGTGGAGATTGGATAGGAGTTTAACCACCAGGGATGATCTTTATTATAGTGCCATTTATGCGATTCTGGAGGGCATAGAATATGGAACTACTACGATCTTTGACCATCATGCTAGTTTTGGCTTGATCGAAGGTTCTTTGGATATACTAAAAGAGGCAGTCGAAGCTGTCGGAATCAGAGCGAGCCTCTGTTTTGAAGCGTCGGATCGAAATGGTGAGCGAGCCAGTAAGGCTAGCGTAGCAGAAAATATTAGGTTTATAAACAGCCTTACAGCTCGAGAAAGATCTTTTCTTACCGGCAAGGTCGGCCTGCATGCATCTTTTACTTTAGAAGATGAAACCCTGCAAAAAATTGGTTTTGAAGCTTCTAAATTGGGGGTTCCCTGTCATATCCATGTGGCTGAAGGGGAGGCAGATGTAGAGGACTGTAAAGAGCGAGGTTATAAGGGTGTGGTCGAACGGTTGGATGAGTTTAATATCTGGCAGCCAGAAACTCTGGCGATTCATGGAGTTCATCTCAATAGATCTGAATTTGCTAAACTGGCAGATAAGAACGTTTATTTAATCAATAATCCTCAGTCCAATATGGGCAACGCTGTGGGAGCAGCTGATCTATTAGCCGCCCAGGAAACTGGCTTAACTATAGGTTTAGGTACTGATGGTTATACTACTGACATGTTTGAAAGTTTAAAGGCGGCCAGTATCCTTCCCTCTCACGAAAAGAGAGATCCTCGGGTAGGGGGAGAGTTGGCCAGAAAGATGTTGTTTGAAAACAACGGCAGGATAGCTTCTAAATATTTTGCCAGGCAATTAGGCAAATTGGTTCCTGGAGCGGGAGCAGATGTGATTGTCGTAGATTATTCTGGGCCTACCCCTCTTAATTCAGATAATTACTTTTACCACCTGTTAATGGGTGTTTCTGGAGCTAGAGTGGAGACCACAATAGCTCAGGGTAAAGTGTTGATGCAGAATCGGGAGGTGAAGATTCTTGATGCAGAAAAAATCAGAGGAGAATGTAGAGAGCAGGCCGCAGACTTCTGGAAAAGATTCTAAAGGAGTACCTCGGGGTAGTTCTGAATTTTTAGCCCCCGATAATCTTCATCAGGCTTTAGATTATAGAAATAGATATGGGTTTGCAGCCACTGTAATTGCTGGGGGAACAGATATAATGGTTGATTATTTTGAGCGGTTATATGAGGTGAACAGCTGGCTGGACTTGAATAAGATCGAAGAACTAAAAAAGGTAGAGATTGCTGAAACTGAGGTTAGGATAGGGGCAATGGTCACTCATTACACCCTTTCCAGACAGAGTAAGCTTAAAGAGATTTTACCTTTGTTGACCGGAGCTGCTGCTGAAGTCGGGGCCTGGCAGATACAGAGTCGAGGAACTATCGGCGGGAATATAGTTACCTCTTCTCCAGCGGGGGATACATTGGCTCCTCTTCTGGCTTATCAAGCTGAGCTGGTTTTGAGTTCAGTAGAGGGTAAACGAAGAGTAAAAATTCAAGATTTTTTTACAGGACCGAAAGAAAATATTATGACTGCTAACGAACTTTTAACAGAAATAATTATACCTCGTCCTGCAGCAAATACTTTGAGTCGCTGGAGAAAAGTGGGCAAACGCAAGGCTTTAATTATTTCTAGCTTAACGATGGCAATCATAATTGAACTTGATGATGACGGACTTATTAATAAAGCTAGAGCTTGTTATGGTGCTGTTGCTCCCACCCCGATTGAGGTTGAAGGCGTAGGAGATTACCTCAAAGGTCAGAATCTTGCTGAGGTAGATGCCAAAAAATGTGGTGAAATAGCAGCTGCTGGGATTTCACCTATCGATGATATCCGTGGAACAGAGGAATATCGCCGCCAGGTGACTCATGATATAACTGTGGCTGCAATCGAAGATATGGCAGCAGAGATATAGGAGGTGTCAGTGATGGAAATAACTTTTATGATAAACGGTGAAGAAAGAACGGAACAAGTAAAACCTAACCAACGCCTCCTTGATCTGATCAGGAAGGATCTGGGCCTGGTTGGAGCCAAAGAAGGCTGTGGAAAGGGTGAATGTGGGGCTTGCACAGTCCTATTAAATCAAAATCCAGTAGCTTCCTGCCTGGTTTTGGCTGCTCAAGTAGATGGAGCAGAGATATTAACAGTTGAAGGACTGGGTAGTAGTACGGAACTTCACCCTCTTCAGGAGGCCTTTCTGGAAGCTGGAGCAGTTCAGTGTGGTTTTTGCATACCAGGGACGATCATGACCGCTTATAGTTTATTACAGGAAAATCCTGATCCAACTCGGCAGGATATCAGACAGGCCATAGCTGGGAATATTTGTCGCTGCACAGGTTATCAGAAGATAGTTGACGCTGTGGAGTTAGCAGCTAAAAAAATGGCTGCTGGAGGTGAAGGTTGATGAGTAAAAAATATGTTGGTCAAGGAGTAAAAAAAGTCGATGCTCAAGCTAAAGTAACAGGCGAAGCTAGATATACTGAAGATATTATTGATAAATATGATGACCTTCTTCATTTGAGAGTACTAAGAGCCCCCCATCCCCATGCGTATTTAAAATCTTTGGACACAACAAAAGCTGAGGAGGTTCCAGGAGTAGTTGGAATATATACAGCTGCAGATTTTCCTGAGCTTAGTAACTTCGGTTTGATTATTAAAGACCAGCCTGTCTTAATTGGAATAGGGGAGAAGATGCGTTATTTAGGCGATGCTCTAGCGCTGGTTGTAGCTGAAACCGATGAAGCAGTTTTAATAGCCAGGGATAAGATAGAAGTAGAGATAGAAGAATTGGAAGTTATATCTGATCCCCGTCAGGCGATGAAACCTAATTCTCTTCGGGTCCATGAAAATCATCTTATGAACGTTACTCATTATATAGATCCAGAAATGGAAAGCAGCAATATTTTATGTGATCATTATATAGAAAAAGGAGATGTAAATAAAGGTTTCGCAGAAGCTGATATTATAGTGGAGAATGAATTTACCACTCAATTTTTAGATCAACTCCCTCTCCAGGTAGAAAAAGGTGTGGCAGAATATGACCAGGAGACTGAAGTTATTACCATCTGGGCAGCCAGCCAGTGGCTTCATGATACTCAGGCTGATATGGCTCAAGCTTTAGGCGTGAGTAAAGACAAAATCAGGATTAAGCAGCCGGTTATAGGAGGAGCCTTTGGAAAAAAGGAAGATATATCTGTTCATCTCCATCTTGCTCTGGCTGCTAGAGAAACAGGTCGTCCGGTAGCTTTGATCTATAATCGGGAAGAATCGATGATAACCCAGTCCAAACGTCATCCGATGATCATTAGACATAAAACGGGGGTAACTAATGAAGGCAAGCTCACTGCCTGGCAGACAACTTTGATCGGAGATACCGGTGCCTATGCTTCCAGTGGGGTAGCTGTGGTTCATAAAGGTCTGTATCATTGTACCGGCCCATATGAGGTGGATAATGTCAGAGGAGTAAGTTATACCGTATACACCAATAATACCTATTGTGGAGCTATGCGAGGTTTTGGGGCGACTCAAATGGGATTTGCTTATGATTCTCAGATGGATATCATAGCCAACAAACTGGATATGGATCCTGCAGAGTTTAGGTTTATGAATGCCTATCGACCAGGATCTACTACCCCGAATTCTCAGCAATTGAATAAAAGTGTAAATGTCAGAGAAACGATAGAAAAAGCAGTTGAAATTTCTGGCTGGAAGGAGGACGACAGCCATGCTTAAACGAGGCAAAGGGATGGCCACCATCATGTTTGGTTTTGGTTATGGAGAAGGCTTTCCCGATCATTCTATAGCAGAGATAACATTAAATGAAGATAAGATTTTAGTTAGAACCGCTGCAGCTGATGTGGGCCAGGGGATCCAGACCGTAGTTACACAGATTGCTGCTGAGGTCTTGAAAGTAAGGCCAGAGCAGATTGAGATCGTTCCGGGAGATACCCATATTACTCAGAATTCAGGTTCGACCTCTGCCACGAGACAGACTTTTTTTACTGGCAGTGCAGTAAAAAAAGCAGCGGAGGATTTTCTTGGGAATCTTTATCACTATGCCAGTCAGATTTTCACTACCAACCATCCCGAAATGGGAGTTAAAGATGGGAAAGTATTCCCCCATGAAGCCCCAGAAGAAGAGATGACCTTTTGGGAACTGGCCGATAAATTAGAGCAAGAAGGGATAGAATTAAAAGGTCGAGGTACATTTTTCCCTAAAACCTATAAGCCTGATCGAATAACAGGTGAATCAGAAAAAGTTTACGTTGCCTACACATTTTTAACTCAGGTGATTGAACTTACCGTGGATACAGCAACCGGGGAGGTTAGTGTAGATAAGGTGCATAGCGCTCTGGATGTAGGTAAAGCAATAAATCCTCAGGGCGTAGAAGGTCAGATAGAAGGCGGTACGGTTCAGGGGATCGGGATGGCCTTGATGGAAGAACAGGTCATCGAAAATGGATTTACCCTTAATGCCGACATGAGTAGATATTTAGTTCCAACGTCTTTAGATAGCCCAGAATTTAATTCTATATTAATAGAACGAGAAGATACAGAGGGACCTTATGGGGCTAAAGGCATTGGAGAACCGGTTACCATTGCTGCGGCACCTGCAGTGGCTAATGCAATTTTTGATGCTGTTGGAGTTAGAATTTGTGATCTCCCTATTACACCAGAAAAGATAAAAGAAGCCTTAAGAAAAGAAGATTAACAATTAAACTTTGCAGGATATTTTAAAAGATTAGCTAATTATACATTAGACTTTTAATGAGGATATAATCAGAAAGATTAAGGAGTGGATAATAAATGATCGATCTTAGTATAGAATTATTTGGTAAGAAATACAAAAATCCAGTTATGCCAGCAGCAGGGCCACCGATCAAAGATGCGAAGCTAGCTCATAGAGCGGCAGAAGGGGGAGCAGGAGCGATAGTAACTAAAACAATTTCAGTTAAAGCAGCTCAAGTTCCTCGCCCGAATATGGCAGAAATCAGGGGCGGCTTTATGAACACAGAACTCTGGTCGGAGATGGGACCTGAGCAGTGGATAAATCATGAATATCCTGAAATAGTAAAAACAGGTTTGCCTGTTATTATTGGCTTAGGCTATACTGCAGAAGAGATCAAGGAACTGGCAGAAAAGGTAGAACCTTTTGCAGATGCTCTGGAGCTGTCCACCCATTATTTGGGTGACGACCCCACCCCTGTGGTAGAAAGTATTAAAGCGGCAAAAGAGGCAGCAGATGTTCCGGTTATGGTTAAACTCAGCCCTCAGATTGATATCCCCATGTTTGCTAAAGCTGCTGAAGAGGCGGGAGCTGACGGTTTAGTTCTCATTAATTCATTTGGACCTACTCTGGATTTTGATGTTGAAGATGGAAGGCCTTTGATGGGCAGTGCTAATGGCTTTGGTTGGCTGTCGGGACCAGCAATATTTCCGCTGGCATTGAGGGCAGTATATCAAGCGGTTACCAGTGTTGATATTCCAGTAATCGGTGTAGGTGGAATCAGTCGGGGTATCGATGCAATTAAGATGATTATGATTGGCGCTCAAGCGGTTCAAATGTGTACAGCTCCGATTATAAAAGGGCCTGGTGTTTATGGTAAAGTAGTCAAAGAAATGGAAGAATTTATGGCTGAGCATGGTTATTCCTCTCTGGATGAAATTAGAGGCATGGCAGTTGAATCTATGTATGCTGAAGATAAATTTACAACGATTAAACCAGAAGTTAATGAAGAAAACTGTACTACCTGCATGCTCTGCGTTCACAGTTGTGTATATGATGCCATTAGCTTAGATGAATCAGAAGACTTTATAGTTATTGACCCAGAAAAATGTGTTGGCTGCGGTCTCTGTGTAACTCGCTGCAATTTTGATGCCTTACATCTTCCAGCTCAGGAATAGGGTTGATTATATTGAAAAAATCATTATTAGAGCAAGCTCGAGGTGATAAAAAAGCTGAACTGGTTTTAAAAAACGGTAAAATTGTTGATGTTTATAATGGTGAAATTATCGAGGCAGATCTTGCAATTAGTGAAGGTTTGATTTTGGGCTATGGGGATTATCAGGGCGAAGAAGAGAAAGACCTGCAAGGAGCTTATATACTGCCTGGTTTTATAGATGCTCATCTTCATTTAGAGAGTGCTATGGCTAGACCTGACCAATTCTGTCAATTGGTGGTCAGTCGGGGGACTTTAACAGTTGTAGCTGATCCTCATGAGATCGCTAATGTGTCAGGTCTTGTTGGGGTAAGATATTTACTGGAGCAGGGCCAGAAATTACCCTGGAATTTTCATCTGATGATGCCCTCCTGTGTTCCAGCAACTGAAGCTGAAACCTCAGGGGCAAAATTAACTGCAGATGATTTGAAAGAGATAATAGACCAGCCTGGGATTTTCGGGTTGGGAGAGATGATGGATTATCTCGGAGTAATTGAAGGAAACGACGAAGTTTGGGCTAAATTGGACCTGGCTCAGCATCTCTTTATTGACGGCCACGCGCCTGAAGTGACTGGAAAAGCTTTGAATGCCTACTTATTGGGAGGGATCCAGGCCGATCACGAATGTACTACTGCTGAGGAAGCTCGCGAAAAGGCGGCTCGGGGAATGTATATTATGATAAGAGAAGGTTCGGTTACTCAAGATATGGAAGCGTTATTGCCAGCAGTTACTGATTTTAACAATAGCTCCTTCATGCTGGCTACGGATGATCGTCATCCTGAAGATTTATTAAATGAAGGTCATATCGACTACTTAATCAAACGAGCGATAAATCTGGGGGTCGAACCTTTGCTGGCCTACAGATTGGCCACCTTAAACCCGGCTCGGGCTCTTAATTTAAAAGATAGAGGAGCTATTGCTCCCGGGAAAAAAGCTGATTTAGTAATTATAAATCAGCTAGAAAAAGTTGATATTGACCAGATTTACAAAGATGGAAAATTGTTAGTTGAAAATGGAAACTGGCTAAATTTTGAGCAGCCAGAGATAGATGCTAATTTAGAAGCTCAGGTTCAAGATACAGTTAAAATTAAACCTATAGAAAAAGAAGATTTCTCTGTTCCGCTCGGCAAGTCTTATAGAGTAATAGAACTGGTTGATCAGCAGGTTATTACCCGAGAAAGGGTACTGGAGAAACTTCCTGGAGAAAATCCCGGAGAATTTTTAGATCGGCTGGGTTTAAATAGGCTTGCGGTTATAGAAAGACATAACGCTACTGGTAATATCGGGTTAGGCTTACTAGAGGGTTTTAATTTGAAGCAGGGAGCACTGGCCAGCTCAGTGGCTCATGATTCTCATAACGTTATCGTGGTTGGACGCTCTAGACACGATATGCTTACAGCTGTTAATGCTATCGAAGAGATGGGGGGCGGCCAGGTGGTGGTAGCCGAGGGGCAAATTAAAGCCCAACTTCCTTTACCTATTGCTGGCCTATTATCAGAACTTCCTCTGGTAGAAGTGGCTGAAAAAATAAGAGAACTTGATCAAGCAGCAGCGAAATTAGGTGTGGAGATAAAAAGTCCTTTTATGGTTCTGGCTTTTCTAGCTTTACCTGTTATCCCTGATCTCAAATTGACAGATAAAGGTCTCTACAATGTTAAGGAATCCAGGCATGTTTCTTTGCTTTTAGAATCTTAGGAGGAAACATGCCTGCTTCAAATACATATAATTTAAATAGGGGGGATATCTGCAAACTCAATTTAAGCGGAACTATGAAATGTTGTTAGAGTTAGAAATTTGAGGAGGTACAAAATGGAAAAGAATCAAGTTGATCTTGCTAAAGAGGGTTTTTTAAACGATGTATTTAAGTTAAGAGAAAATAACACCAATGTTAAAACCGAGGTTATTGCGGGACTTACCACATTTATGACTATGGCCTATATTATTTTTGTAAACCCGTCTATCCTCAGTGATGCAGGAATGCCTTATGAAGGCGTCTTTATTGCAACAATAGCTGGTATTATTTTAGGTACCCTGGCTATGGCAGCTTTAACAAATTACCCATTTGCGCTGGCTTCTGGCATGGGACTTAATGCCTTTTTTGCTTACTCAGTAGTAATTGGTATGGATGTTGCCTGGCAGGTTGCCCTCGGTATTATCTTTTTAGAAGGTGTCATTTTTATATTTTTAAGTGTTACACCGGTCAGAAAGATGATTGTTAATTCTATTCCTATGTGTCTAAAAACTGGTATCTCAGCAGGTATTGGTCTATTTATAGCTTTTATTGGTTTTCAAAATGCAGGTATGGTTGTTGGTAATGACGCTACTTTAGTTTCTATTGGTGAGGTTTTAAGTGGGCCTGGTTTGGTTACTATGGTTGGTTTGTTGATTGCAGGAATCTTGTATTCACTTAAGATCAAAGGCGCTCTTCTTTTTGGCATTTTAGGAGCAACTGCGTTTGGGTTTATTAATGGTGTAACCCCAATGCCAGATGGATTTTTTGCAATGCCGTCATTTGGAGATTGGAATCAGGTATTGTTTGAATTGGATATCGCGGCTGTATTTGATTTCGGCCTGATTGCTGTAATTCTATCTTTCTTGTTTGTTGATTTATTTGATACAGCGGGAACATTGATTGGCGTAAGTCAACAGGCAGGGTACTTAGATGAAGAAGGAAATTTACCAAAAGCGAGTAGAGCGCTTCTAGCGGATGCTATCGGTACCACTGGTGGGGCACTTTTTGGAACCAGTACAGTTACCACTTATATCGAGTCTGCCTCTGGTGTGGCTGAGGGCGGAAGAACAGGGTTGACTGGTGTGATTGTTTCTCTTATGTTCTTTCTATCTCTGTTCTTTATGCCGATAATAGGTATAGTACCTGCTGCAGCAACTGCTCCTGCCCTAATAATCGTTGGTACTATGATGATGACCAATATAACTAAGTTGGATTGGGACGACTTTACTGAAATATTACCAGCTTTTGTTACTATGGTCGCAATGCCATTTACTTATTCAATTTCAGATGGTATTGCCCTGGGCTTTATTATCTATCCTATCGTTAAACTGTTTACTGGTCAGGGAGAAGATGTACACTGGTTAGTTTATGTTTTAGGTGTAGTATTTGCTTCTTACTTCTTATTCCTGTAATCGGTTGAGAAAACATCTTATATAATCAAGGCGGGAGAAATCCCGCCTTTATTTTTGCTTAAGAAACAGATATAATAAGAGATAGGTGTTAATTTGTGTTTAAGGAGGGAAAAAATTTGGACGACAAAATTAAAGATTTAAAAGCAAGAGAAGAAAAAATCGAACTTGGTGGCGGCAAGGAGAAAATTGAAAAACAGCATGACCGGGGGAAATATACCGCCCGGGAAAGAATTAATCTTCTCCTGGATGAAGGCAGCTTTCAGGAAATAGGTAAATTTGTTAAACACCGGGTGACAGACCTCGGTTTAGATGAAAAAGAAATCCCAGGTGAGGGCGTTGTAACCGGGAGGGGAACGATTGCCGGCAGAAATGTCTTTGTATTTGCCCAGGATTTTACAGCCATGGGTGGTTCCTTAGGTGAAATGCATGCCAAAAAAATATGGAAGGTTATGGACCTGGCTGAAAAGGCTGGCTGTCCCGTCATCGGTCTTAACGATTCTGGCGGAGCTAGAATCCAGGAAGGGGTACATTCTTTAAGTGGATATGGAGGAATATTTTTCCGCAACTCCCGTAATTCAGGAGTTATCCCCCAATTGTCGGTAATATTAGGCCCATGTGCTGGGGGGGCGGTATATTCGCCTGCCTTGACCGATTTTGTTTTTATGGTTGATAAGACCAGTAAGATGTTTATTACTGGGCCTCAGGTAATTAAGTCTGTAACAGGAGAAGAAGTTACAGCAGAGGATTTAGGAGGAGGTATGGCTCATAATCAATTTAGTGGAGTAGCTCATTTTTTAGATAACAATGAAGATGAATGCTTCGCGCGGATAAAAAGGCTTTTCTCTTACATACCGGACAATAATATGGAGGCCCCACCATATAAAGAAACTGATGACCCGCTGGATAGAGTAGAAGAGTCATTGAGAACAATAGTCCCTGATGCTCCCAACAAGGCCTATGATATTAGAGACGTTATAGAAACGGTAGTAGATGATGGTGACTTCCTGGAGGTTCAGCCTTATTTTGCGGCTAACATTGTGGTTGGTTTTGCCCATCTCGGTGGACATAGTATTGGTATAATTGCCAATCAGCCCAAAGTTAAGGCGGGCTGTCTGGATATAGACTCATCTGATAAAGCAGCCAGGTTTATCCGCTTTTGCGATTCATTTAATATACCGTTGCTGACCTTAACGGATGTACCAGGATATCTTCCTGGAGTTGAGCAGGAGCATGGTGGGGTTATCCGCCATGGAGCAAAATTATTATATTCTTATAGTGAGGCTACTGTACCAAAGTTGAACGTAATCCTCAGGAAAGCGTACGGAGGAGCTTATATTGCTATGAGCAGCAGGCACCTTGGTGGCGATTACGTTTTCGCCTGGCCGCAAGCAGAGATAGCAGTAATGGGTCCTCAGGGAGCAGCAAATATAATTTATCGTCGAGAAATCAAGAATGCGGATGATCCTGAGCAAGTACGCCAGGAGAAAATTGACGAGTACAGAGAAAACTTTGCTAATCCTTATCAAGCGGCTGCCCAGGGTTTTGTGGATGATGTTATCATGCCAGAAGATACCAGGCCAGAATTAATCCGGGCCTTAGAATCTATTCTTGAGAAAAAAGAAGAACTTCCTGCAAAGAAACATGGTAATTTTCCTGTTTAACTCAAGTTGTATTTGTAATGATGAAAGGAGGAGAAAATGTCACCTCTAGAATTAATAAGAGATGCAGATAGGCTGGCAGAGATGTCTTTAGGCCAGTCTGTATTGGCTGCAGTTCAGGTTGCTTTGGTGGGAATGATCGTAGTATTTGCTATTCTATTTATTCTCTTACTGGCTATTAAAGTCATGGAAAAGGTAGTATATGCTGGCTCACCTCCAGAAGGAAAAGGACCAAAATCAAAGAAGAAAAAGCAAAATAAGAGCGAAACCAAAGCTACCTCTAGGTCAGATGAAAATCAGCCAGAAGATTCATTGGATCCCAAATTAGTAGCCGTTATTACCGCTGCTATTCAAGATTATTATGATGGGAAACAAGAATTCAAGATCTTAAGAATTAAAAGAAAATCTGAACATCTATCTGCCTGGGGGAGAGAAGCCCGGGGCGGAAGAAAGCAATAGAGACCAAGGAGGATAAATTGCAAATGAGCAAAAAATTTAAAATAACCGTAGATGGTAATACTTATGAAGTTGAAGTTGAAGAATTTGAAACTGGTGCTAATCAGTCAACTCAAACAACTAACCCTGCTGGCAGCAGTAAAGAAAGAGTAGAAGCGCCAGCACCTCAAAAAAGTACAGCCAAAAAGACCAAGAAACAACCAGCAGCTACAGGGGGCGGAGCAGTAGAAGCTCCGATGGCCGGCAAAATCATAGAAATTCCAGTTGCTGAAGGTGAGCAGGTCGCCCAGGGTGATTTGATTGTTATCCTGGAAGCGATGAAGATGGAAAATGAAATTTATGCTCCAGCCGCTGGAGAAGTTACAGAGATTATGGTTAAGGCAAACGATACCGTCGATTCTGGAGATGTGCTTTTAACGATAGAGTAGTAAATTTGAGGGGGTAGAAGACTTTGTTTGCAGCACTGGCTGATTTTATGAATGAATCAGGTTTGTTTCTCATGGGTTATAAAGATTTAATTATGATAATAGTTGCACTTGTCCTGCTATATTTGGGGATAGTGAAAAAATATGAACCCCTGCTGCTTGTTCCCATTGCTTTTGGGATGCTTTTGGTTAACCTTCCTATGTCAGGATTGATGGCTGAGGCAACTCAGACTCAACCCGCGGGACTGTTTAGATATTTTTATATGGGAAATGCATTGGGAATTTTTCCGCCTTTGATCTTCTTGGGCATCGGAGCTATGACAGATTTTGGTCCTTTAATCGCCCATCCTAAAAGTCTATTGCTGGGTGCAGCAGCTCAGTTTGGGATCTTTGTTACCTTTTTTGGAGCGATTTTATTAGGCTTTACCGGTCAGGCAGCAGCTCCCATCGGAATTATAGGTGGGGCAGATGGGCCGACAGCTATTTATCTGGCTTCCTTACTTGCGCCAGAATATTTAGGTCCGATAGCGATAGCAGCCTACTCTTATATGGCTCTTGTCCCAGTTATCCAGCCGCCGATAATGAAATTGCTTACTAATAAAGAAGAACGGCAGATAGTTATGAAACAGCTGCGGCCTGTTTCACAAAAAGAGAAGATTATCTTTCCGATCATGGTTACTATAATCGTTATTTTGTTGGTTCCGGCTTCAGCACCTTTGATCGGGATGCTGATGCTTGGTAATCTCTTTAAAGAATCCGGGGTAGTAGATAGGCTAAGTGATGTTGCTAAGAATGCTCTGGTTAATACTGTCACCATATTTCTCGGAGTAGCGGTTGGGGCAAGTGCTTCAGCTGAACGTTTTCTCCGGACCGATACACTGTTGATTTTATTTTTAGGTGTAGTGGCTTTTGCTTTCGGAACAGCCACCGGAGTTATTCTCGCTAAAATCATGAATTACTTTAGTAGTACGAAAATCAATCCTTTAATTGGGGCAGCTGGAGTTTCTGCAGTGCCTATGGCAGCGAGAGTGGTTCAGAAAGTAGGACAACAAGAAAATTCTTCTAACTTTTTGTTAATGCATGCGATGGGGCCAAATGTTGCTGGAGTAATTGGTTCTGCTGTAGCTGCAGGTGTTCTGTTATCAATTTTTGGTTAATGGAGTGGTGTAAATGGAAGTATATGCCTTGGTTGGCCCGAGCGGCAGCGGCAAAAGCCATCGAGCTCGGGTAGTTGCGTACGATTACAAAATACCATTAATCCTGGACGATGGGTTATTAATTCAGGATGGCAAAATTATTGGGGGCCACTCTGCAAAAAGAGAAAACAGCCGGTTGGCTGCTATAAAAAGGGCTGTATTCCATTACGAGGATCACACAAATGAAGTTAAAGAAGCTATTGCGGCAAGTGAAGCAGATAAAATTTTGATTTTAGGAACTTCTAAAGGTATGGTAGAAAAGATAGTGGAAAGACTTGAACTTCCGGAGATAAAAGAATATATTATGATTGAAGATATTGCCACAGCCGATGAGATAACCCGGGCTCAGAACATAAGAGCCCGGGAGGGTAAACATGTAATTCCAGTTCCAACTATAGAAGTCAAAAGCCAGTTTTTAGGAGATTTTATCGACACCTTAAAGGTTTTGTTTAAGAGAGATCAGGGTGATCTAAGCCGGGAAAGTTCTATAGTAAGAGCTCGCTTTAATTATCTCGGAGGATTGATAGTTTATAATAAGGTTTTTCGAGATGTGGTTTATTACGTCACGGATCATATCCCGATTGTTAGTCAGCTTCGTAATGTCAGGGTTAACAAGGATGAAGAAGGAATTTATCTTTCGATCAATCTAACAGTTCATTATGGTTACAACATACCGAAATGTTTAAACGAGTACAAAAACAGACTGGCCTTAGATTTAGAAACCTTTACCGGGATCGATGTGAAGGAAATTAACATTGAAGTGGCTGACGTGGAGGTGACCGAGGATGATCTCAGCAGTAGTATTAGCAGCAGGTGAAGGGAGCAGGATGGGAGAACTCAAGCAGCTTCTTCCCTGGGGAGATAGTACGATTATTGAAACTGTGTTGGCAAACATAAAAGAATCCAGCCTTGACGGAGAAATCAGGGTAGTTCTCGGGGCAGAAGCTGAAAGGATTGAATCCAGACTGGCAGATAAAGGATATAAATTATTATATAATCCCGATTATACTCGGGGGATGTTTAGTAGTGTAATCGCCGGGATTCAAGATCTTCCTGCAGATACAGAAGCGCTTTTATTTATGCTCGCTGATCAACCTCTGGTAACTTCAGATATTTATAATCGGTTACTGAGGCATTATAAACAGAAACGACCTCTTCTGTTAGTTCCCAGTTATCAGGGTAGAAGAGGTCACCCTTTAATAATCTCTGCTCAATTGATTTCGGAAATTTATAAGTTAGCTCAGGGTGGAGAACCAGACGGAGGTCTGCGCGCTTTAGTTGATAAGTATGAAGACTCCATTGAATATCTTGAAGTAAAGGCTGAAGGAGTAATAATAGATCTGGATTATCAAACAGATTACCAGAGATATTCTCCCTCAGATTAAGGAGGATTATTTATGTCTGAATATCAGATAAATTATAAGATATGGTTGGAAAAAGAGGGAAAAGTTTTTGGAGAAGGCCCTGCTAATATTTTATCTCTAGTAGAGAAAAAAGGTTCTTTAAACCAGGCGGCCGAGGCTATGGGAATGTCCTACAGCCAGGCCTGGCATCTGATCAAGCAATTAGAAGATAGGTTAGGATTCAAATTATTAAATGCTTACTCTGGAGGTAAAAACGGTGGTGGTTCAGAACTAACTCCTGACGCTAGAGAACTTCAACAGCAGTATCATGATTTTAAAGAGGAAGCAGATGTAATGCTAATGCAGCTGGCAGAAAATTTTTTTTAGTTACCGTTATATTTTTAATAATATAACGCTTAAGCAGAAAAGGAGATAATTATGGTAGAAAAAAATTTACTGGATATCTGGCAGATAACGCCAGGACAAATTACCTGGCTGGCTGGAGCCGGGGGTAAAACTACTACACTGCTGCAGTTAGCTAGAGAATTAAGATATCGCAGGGTAGTTTTGACCACCACCACCTCTATCCTCTTACCAAAACATATTCCTTATACTTTAGAGTTGATCCGGAATCAAGAGGAACTAGCTCAGGTACTTAAAAAGCATTTGACCAGGCGGGAGCCCAAAGCTTTGGTTATAGGCAGTCAGCTAAACCATGATTCTACCAGGCAAATTCGCAGTTTAAAATTGAGCGGGATTGAACCAGCCTGGCTTCAGGAATCAGCCCTAGCTTATCCCGATTTATATTATCTGGTAGAAGCAGATGGAGCTAATCGCCGTCCAGTCAAGCTGGCTGCAGACTATGAGCCAGTTGTAGCAGAGAAACCAGATAACTTTATGCTGGTTCAGGGTTTAAAACCTTTGGGCAGAAAAAGCAGAACTCACTTAAATGGTAGGACTTTGCATAGAGCAGAATTAATAACCAGAGAAAAGGATTTTAGGCAATATATAAATCTAGCTTTTTATCGAAGTTTGTTTTTAGATCAGAAGAATTACACTGATGTTATAGCGGCGTCAGCCCGGGCTAGAATAATTATCAGCCAGGTCAGTTCTGGTAAAGAGCAGTTTGCCTGGCGACTGGCAGGTTGCTTGTTAGAAAGCAGCCGTCTGGCGGCTGGAATTAAGAGCATCACTGCTGTAAATTATAGAAAGAGTAAAAATTTACTCTTTCATATAGCTAGAGGGGAGAAATAAAGATATGAAAGTAGAGGACTTAAGAGAACTGACAGTATTACTTAAAGGCGGGGGGGACCTGGCCAGTGGGATCGCCTATCGGTTAAACCGAGCAGGGATTAAAATATTGGTCTTAGAAAAAGACCAGCCTACCGCTGTAAGAAGGGCCGTTGCTTTTGCTCAAGCTGTTTACGCTGATATTGTTGATATTGAAGGTGTAACAGGTCGGCGTGTCCGAACTTTATCTGAACTTAATCAGGCCTGGGCTGATAATGTGGTACCAGTGATAACTAATTCTGATTATCAAAATTTAGATTATCTGCATTTTCCTGTTTTAGTAGATGCTAGAATGTTAAAGGATAATATAGAAACTGAAAAAAGTCAAGCTCCTCTGGTAATCGGACTGGGACCTGGCTTTACGGCCGGGGAGAATTGTAATATGGCTGTGGAGACCAAACGAGGCCATCATTTAGGGAGGGTGATTTATTCTGGTTCTACTGCAGAGAATACTGGTGAACCTGGGGAAATAGCAGGTCATGCCAGAACGAGGGTTATCCATGCCCCCATATCAGGCTGCTTTCAATCTGAACGAGAAATAGGCGAAGCAGTAGCACAGGGAGAGATCGTGGCCCGGGTGGATGATCATTCTCTCCAGGCAGGCCTATCTGGAGTTATTCGGGGTCTGCTTAAGCCGGGATTAGAGGTTGAAGTTGGCATGAAGCTGGCAGATATAGATCCTCGTTCAGAAAAAGAATACTGTTACAATATC